>JAJONP010000070.1 GCA_021323555.1 Gammaproteobacteria bacterium
ATTAAATAATAATTTTTTATTCACGTCATTTTTAAGGAGTTTATCAATGTCTTTTTACCGTACATTAATTGCTACAGTGGCTGCATTAGGCTTAGCTACCTCCGTTTTCGCTGCGGAAGAGGCAACACCTGCTGTGTCAGATTCCACAACACAAGTTACAACAACAGAAACCACCACTGCTTCAGAAACCACTGAGATAACTCAACTCAACATTAATTCTGCAACAGTAGAAGAGTTAGCTAAAGTGAAAGGATTAAATGCAGTAAAAGCAGCTAAAATTGTTAAATACCGTGATGCTAACGGCAATTTTACTTCTTTAGATGATTTAAAGAAAGTAAAGGGGTTGGCTCTTACTCCAAAACAATTAAAAATGGTTAAGAAAGAATTGACCATCTAATTTGTGGCTTTGATTTAAAAAAGGGTGCTTTAGCACCCTTTTTTTAGGGTATTAGCAACGTATGCGTTTATACGGCCCTAATATGCACAAAAAAAATTCGGATTTAAGAAAAGGTCGTGCGAAGGTGGGAATCACACGCGTAAGTACTCGCGAGATAGGTCAAATACGGACTTTGCCTATTAAAGCGTGGACACTTACGAATAACTTATCACGCCCTTGCAGCAATATAGCTTATAGAATTGATGGCCTGTGCCGTTAGCTTTCATTTGATAAGGTAACAAGCCATCTGGACAAGTAGTATATTGGTCATTCTGACTACTGCCAGTTGAGGAAATATAATCAGCAGCAAGCTGACAATCTTTGGTTAAGATAACATGAGGCTGTGCAGGTTTTATCTTTTGTGCTTGTACGTAATGAATATAATCAGAGGGTGCAGGATTTTGAGGCGTATCAGTAGAATCACTGCCCACCCCGATAGGAGCCGCATTTCCCAGAATAGGTATGAATAAAACAAATAAAATAGCCCCTAAATAAGAAAAATTTGCTGGATAACGCATGACATTTTTCCTCGTGTGTATTAATCATTTTAAAGCATCGTGAATGATACATAAAAGAACTTGTTTTGTCAAAAATAGCGCACGATCATGATAAAAGGTCGTCATTATTTTCTTCGATCGAATATTATAAGGTTGTTGCAGTACATCCTTTTATGATCCCAAAACGAGCTGCTAAAAGAGTAAGTTCTACGTTGCTGCTCATCCCTAATTTTTTAAAAATGCGATACCGATAGGTGTTCACAGTTTTGGGGGTAATATGTAATTTTTCGGAAATCTCTTGTGTTTCTTCACCATGTACAATCATTATCATGATTTGTAATTCACGTTCAGAAAGTTTATTCAGTTCAGATTTTCCTAATTTGCCAGAACTTTTTAGTGCTAATTGTTGAGCGATGCTGTTGCTAATATAATTTTGTCCTGAATGTACAATGCGAATTGCGTGAATCATTTCATCTTTTGCACAGCCTTTAGTAATATAACCTGCAACGCCTGCTTCTAATAAACGCGAGGGATAAGGTTCATTGCCATGAACTGTCAATATTAAAATTTTAATATCAGGATTATAACGTATCATTTTATTGGCTGCTTCTAAACCGTCTATGCCAATAAGTTGTATATCTAGCAATACGATGTCAGGCATTAATTCTTTTGCTAAACGAACCCCTTCTTCGCCTGTTTCAGCTTCGCCAATTACTTTAAATCCTGGCACATCCGTTAATAATTGTTTAATAGCTGCGCGAATAAGTGCATGATCTTCGACTATTAAGATTTTGATCACTGGTTCCTCCTTACGGTTTATAGTTGGATGTTAGGATTAAGCATTGTTAAAAGGAGTATAGTACTTAACGGGAATATGTATTATAGCAATGGACTTTATTTAATTTTGTATCCGAATGACTGCTTAAGTTTAACAGCTATATTATCTTTATTTTGATAAAGATTGAAAATAAAAATCAAATTAAATTTTTAAAAATAATTTTTTATGGTATGATGCTTTTGCATTAGCTTTATTGATAAATACTGTCTTAATTATATAGGAGATTTAGCAATGAAAAATATTATCGCGATAAGTTTAGGTTTGGCAGTCGGGTTGATGTCTGTTGTAAGTCATGCAGATGAATATTATCTGGGGAGCATCCAGGTGAACCCAGGTAGCAACGGAAGCGTAAAGTTAACCCCGCTTAAAGATAAATTTACCTATACAGTTACGTGTGATGTTTTTAATCATGGAGATGAACAGGCCGCTATCAAAATAAGCCAAACATATAACGACTTTGGTGATGTGACATTCAACGGTGAACCTCTCAATAAAAACAACGGTCGGGAAACTGTACAAGGCCGAATAAAAGGGGATGGAAAAACTGTGATCGTCATTAATAACGTTAATGATAATTCTGGTACTTTTTCTAAAGATTATTTGACTTTTGATCGTTCTGTGTCAGGCTCTAGCACTCCTATTGATGTTTCCTGTAGTGCCGAAGCTCCTCATAATCCTACACCTCCTGCTCCATCAGCTCCTGAAGCAAAGTAGTAGGTATCCTATAAAGTCATTTATCGCCTGGAGAAATAAATTTTCTCTAGGCGATTTTTTAAATAGGTTGATTGGTTAATGGTAAGCACTTACAGTTAATTTTTACTTGTAGCTTAAATAACAAAACGGTTAAATGCTTGCCAGATTTGTAAAGCATGCAAAAAAAGTTCAGATTTGAGCCAGCCAAGTTCGTGAGAAAATTTTATTTTATAAAGATAGCGTAACATACATGGAGTATGTGAGCAGATTTTTATAAAATTTCCTGGTGAGCTTAGCTAAATCCGGATTTTGCCTGCTAAGCTGTGAACATTTACACGTATCTCTACTGATGTCATGAATAAAAAACTAGACGCGGATCGTGTCCTTACATTTCAACCTCTGGCTGCACGCTTGCGGCCTGTATCGCTCGATGAATTAGCAGGGCAAGCCCATCTATTAGGAAAAGGGAAGCCTTTACGTAAGGCAATTGAGCAAGGTGTTTTGCATTCGATGATTTTATGGGGGCCGCCTGGTACGGGGAAAACCACATTGGCGCGTTTAATGGCAGCGCGTGTGAATGCGCATTTTGAAAAATTATCTGCTATTTTTTCAGGTGTAAAAGATATTCGAGCGGTGGTTGATGATGCAAAAAAAGCGCGTGAGTTAGAGCAGAAAAGAACAATTTTATTTGTAGATGAAGTGCATCGCTTTAACAAAGCGCAGCAAGACGCATTTTTACCTTTTGTTGAAGATGGAACTTTAATTTTAATTGGTGCTACTACAGAGAACCCTTCTTTTGAATTAAATAATGCATTGCTATCAAGAGCCCGCGTGTATGTGTTGAAGCGGTTGACGGAAGATGAATTATTGCAGGTAGTCGCCCGTGCTTTGAAAGATTGCGAACGCGGTTTAGGAAATACTCAGTTTGATTTTTCGATTGAATTACAGAAAATATTAGTGCAAGCGGCAGATGGGGATGCACGCCAGTGTTTAAATTTGTTAGAGGTTTTGGCAGATTTTGCCGAAGAACAGGGCGGCAAACGGGTCATCACAAAGAAATTATTAACGGAAGTCATTCAAGAAAATATACGACGTTTTGATAAAAGCGGTGAAGCGTTTTATGATCAAATCTCTGCATTGCACAAAGCAGTACGGGGGTCTTCGCCTGATGCTGCTTTATATTGGTTAGTACGTATGTTGGAAGGTGGATGTGATCCTTTATATATTGCACGACGTACTTTGCGCATGGCGAGTGAAGATATTGGAAACGCTGATCCACGTGCTTTGCAGTTAGCAGTGAAT
Source organism: Gammaproteobacteria bacterium (assembly GCA_021323555.1). The sequence goes on from JAJONP010000070.1 coordinate 3,767, forward strand.
GCGTGTGATGTTTATGAGCGTTTAGGGAGCCCTGAAGGAGAATTAGCCATTGCTCAAGCCATTATTTATTTAGCTGCTGCTCCTAAAAGTAATGCAGTGTACGTTGCATTTAATGCGGCGATGAGTGATATCAAAACGCAAGGTTCTTTGGAAGTGCCTTTGCACTTGCGTAATGCGCCTACAAAATTGATGAAAGAATTAAATTATGGAAAAAAATACCGATATGCGCATGATGAGCCGAATGCTTATGCAGCAGGCGAGAATTATTTTCCAGTTGAGCTTGAACCTAGGCAATATTATCATCCTACAACGCGTGGGTTAGAGGCAAAAATCTTAGAGAAATTGAAACAGTTGAAGGAGTGGGACAAAGAGCGATAATCGGAAAGTGGTTGGTTGTTGATATTTACGTTCTACCAGCTGAAGGAGTGGTCGAAGGGGAAGTGGTTTGTGAGAGGTGCGTAGTAGTGCTTAACAATGTCTTTTTTTCGCTGCTAGCAGTAGCGCCCAATTCTTCTGAGCCGCTACTATTTTCTCTTCTCCGGCGAAGGGGAATGGATCCATTTAGCTGAGCGGTGCTTCCTCTGATGGTTGACTCAGATGCTTTTTGTCTACAGCTTTCATAGCAGCAACGATATAATGCCCTTATGCCTAAGCCTGCTCCAACTAAAGGAGCCCGGCACGCATAAACTAGCCCACCAGTGATAATTGTTATAACATAATGAGCAAGTGCTTGATGTAAACCTGCTTGGAGAAGGGCGGCTGTGGTTACGTGTATAATTCCTAAAGAGGTAACGGGCGGAAAAAAATATACCACGCAAGCGGCGATAGTTGCTAGAATAAAAAATAATGATTTTAGCTTTTTTCTTATGTTTTTTGCTGGAGAATCTTCTATAAAAGTCCAATCTTCTTTTATTTTCTTCCATGACTTTGAAGGATGAAGTAAATAAGAAAACATCTTTTTTAAAGGACGGTAATAAGGGTTGGTTTCATTACCTCTGTCTTGGTCTGGAACTTCCTCATCAGAAGGGAGCAGAGTCTCTGCTTCTCGAAACCCAAAAATAGTAGAGAGTACTATTTGAGTAACAGTATCGCTAATTTTTAAAATGGCTGGAAAAGCGATTATAGTTATTACAAATATAGAAAGTCCCACTATAATGGCTACCGGATCTGCTACCACTGAAGCTAAAATAGGCGGTAGCCACTCTTGAAAAGCCATTATATCTCCCTCTTATTAAAGCTCGATTTACAAAGTAATTTTCTTTTTCTTCATCTTTCCGAATTTAGTTTGAAAGGATTTAGAATTCATCATTTTATCTTTTAATTCTTCCATTTTAAGGCTGAGCTCCTCAGCTTCTTTATCTGAGAGAATTTCTTGGGCGTCTTTAAACATTTTAGATTCTTCTTCTTCCACATGATGTTCAACAATGTTTTTTAATTCTCCGAGCTGGACAAACCATTTAGCAGTCTCCTTTAAAGGAATTTTACTTAACTTGAGCAATGACTTTTTAATTTTCTCATGCTCTTTGTCACCATGTTTTGCATCGTCTTCACCTGCTGGGTTACTTTTCAATGCTTGGTAAAAAGTAGAATGCTCAGTGTCCGCATGTAATTCCAGCTCTTTCCTAATTTCTAAAAAATAATTTTCGCGTTCTTTAGGAGATTTTGAGAGAATGATTTTATTAAAAAGTTGTTTAACTTTTTTGTGGTCTTTTTTAAGATAATTATAAATATTCATGTTCTTTTCCTTTTTATATGTAAAGTTGTATGTGGTATTTATTATACTTATTTTTCAGCTATTATCCAAACGATTCTGAATTTATACTTTTTTATGGTTAGTAACATTATTCAAAGCAGTCATTTTTTTTACTGTGATAGCATTATGTATAGCTTGCCCACGAAAAGTATTATTAAAAAATAAATAGATTGCTTTAGTTCCTTGGGAAAAGAGTGCATTCATATAAGAAGTAATTTCATTTAATTCATTTTGAGCATAAGTATAATCGTACCAGGCTGTGCGCCCATGTAGTCTTAAATAAGCTGTTTCTGCTAAGCTAGTATGGCTTAATTTACTGCTTAATTGGCTCTGAGGCGAATCTGTTTCACACAGAATACAGCCTATTTCTTTTAATAATTGATAGATTTCAGCAGAAAACCATTGAGGATGCCTGAACTCCACTACGACTTTTTTAGGTGTATTAAAAGCCATGATAGTTTGGTAAAGAACTTCAGGTTGATAAGGCATAGTAGGAGGCAATTGTAATAAATATAAACCTAGCTTATCCTGTAATAGCTCAGCAGAATGGCAAAATGTCTGGATAATGCTTTGACTATTCTTTAAATAATGCTGGTGGGTGACAAGACGTGGTACTTTTACTATATATTTAAAACCAGCAGGTACGCTTTCTCGCCATTTAACATATACTTTATCAGCAAAAAATCGGTAAAAAGTAGCGTTAATTTCAACAGTTGAAAAATGCTCTGCATAAAATGTCAGCCAATGACGCTGTGCTAGCTTAGGCGGATAAAAAGTGCCACGCCACTCTGGATAATTCCAGCCAGAAGTACCAATATAACAAAGAGCTTTTTCTTTTAAGGATGTAGTCATGGCTCTTTCCTTCTGATTTATTTCTGTAACGATTTTAACATTAAAATTTTATTCTGTCGTAATAAAAAATTTTTTCAAGTATTCTATTAAGCCTTTGCGATAATCATACTGGACTTTTAGGTTTTAGCTAAATATAAGACTGATTTTTTTATTTAGCTAAAACCTAAAGATTTAGTGCAGTTATCTTGGTTAAGGGCTGCATTTCGATATAATTTTTTTATAAACTTTAATAGTTTCTTCCGCGCATTTTTGTAACGTAAATTGTCGTACTCTGTTTTGTCCTTGCATAATAAGGTTTGCACAAAGCTCAGGATTTGTTAAAAGTGTGCAAATCGCTTGCTTGATTTTCATGGTATCAAAAGGATTTACAAAATAAGCAGCTTCGCCTGCAATTTCTGGTAAACAGCTTATATTAGAAGTAATGACTGGAACATTTGAGGCAAAAGCTTCTAAAAGTGGAGCGCCAAAGCCTTCTGATAAAGAAGGAAATAAAAATAATTTTGCAGTTTGATATAACACACGTAATTCTTCGAGCGTGACATACTGTAACCAAACCGCCTTTTTTTTAGAAACAATTTTTTTTATTTCATCAAGAGTTTCATGAGATTGCCATCCTTCTTTGCCAACCAAAACAAGTTTATGCTTTTTTTGCAAGTGTTCTGGCAAGGCATCATACGCTTGAATAATGCGTATGAAATTTTTTCTAGGTTGTAGCGTACCCACAGCGAGTATAAAATTTTCCTGGAGATGAAATTTATTTAAGATTTGTTTTTTCTTTTCAGGGTTTATTTTTTCAAACCAACCATCAGAGATACCTTGATACACCACGCTAATTTTATTTTCATCGACTCCCCAATAATTCACTAATTCAGGTACCATGGTGTGAGAGATAGCGATAATATGGGTCGCCCATTGAATCGAATGCTTAATAAAAAAATTTTTAATTTTTCGGAGGCGAGGGTTACACCATTCAGGATGTTTTAGCATAATAGCATCATGCAATGTCGCAACAACGGGTATCTGGCTAAAGCGAGGAATGAGATAATCTGTCGCATGAAAAAGATCAATTTTTTTTTCGAAAGGTTGATTCAATAGCGATTTTAAAGGTGTTAAGGCAGCGAGGGTGGCTAATGAATAAGGCAAACAAAAACTGGTCGTTTCATGTTGGCCTATCAATGGAGGATAGCTAATGGGCACTACCTCTAATTGAAGTTTTTTGTAATAGTATAGAAGGTTTTGGACATACACGCCTATCCCATCAATGTTTCCATGGCATACGGCAGGTTCAATTTTAGTGGTACCAATGCCAATTCTCATACGATTTGTACAGCCTTATAAAGAGTGATATGTTGGTTTAAAATAGTTACATTTTCTGGAAATTTTTTTGATTTTTCATGCGCATTTTTTCCAAGAGTTTCTATGAGAAGAGGGTTATCTGCTAATGTAAGTATTGCATTTGCTAGTTCACCTGTTTTTAAAGGATCAAATAATAATCCTGTTTTATTATGGTCAACTAGCCATGCAGTAGGGCCACGATGAGAGCCAATCACAGGACGTGCGTGCGCCATGGCTTCGGTGATAACTAAACCAAATGATTCCATGCCAATGCTTGGAAAAATAAGCGCACTGCACTGTCTGTATAAGGCATCGGGATTTTCTATCCAACCTATAAAATGTATTTTATCTTCTAAATTCCAATACTTTACCTGTTCTTTTAATAGATTTTCCTGAGAGCCACTCCCCGCGAGGATGAGCGTTAAATTCTTATTTTTTTGTAATGCATGTTTAAATTCATTTAATAAAAGAGAAACACCTTTTTGTTGTTCGAGCTGCCCAATATAAAGAAAATGGTTTTTAGGGAGGTTATGACATATTTTTTCTTTTAACATAAAAGGCAATATGCAACTTGTATTTTTAAATTGATTTTTTTTCAAATAATTTTCTAATAAAGGTGAAGGAGCAATAAAGTGCATGACTGATTTTTTTAATAATGTTCGCAATCGAATAAAAGAATAAAGCAATGCCATGTAAGAAATGAATGTATAGTTTCTACGATGTTGCAAGAGACATTTTAGCGAAATACCCCTTGCGCAGGGTTGAAGGTCTGTATGTACATTCCATTGCGTTGGGCAGAGTGGGCTGAAATCATGGACTGTTTGCAAAGTAGGGTAACCCTGTACGGCGTACAACAGTGCAGGCGTATATTTTTTTATATTATGAAGATGAATAACGGTCGGGTTAATTTTTTTAATTGTCCTTCGAAGTTGCCAATATTTAACAGGATTAAAAAACATTCGCCATAGTTGTCTCAGCGCTTTAGAGTGTGTTTCTTTGAAGACAATAAAATCAGAGCCTTTGCTTGCTTGAGTACCAAACCCTAAGCTAAAAACGGTGGTATCTGCATGATTTTTTAGTAATTCTTTTAGAATAAAAAACTGTTTTTCTGCGCCGCCCCCGTGAGGAGTATGGTTATCTGTAATAAGTAATATCTTCATAATTTATTGACTTCATCATTTATTTCGCTAAAGTATAACACTCGCTACAAAGTATATATCACAGGCATAGATATAAGAAACGGTATAATGACAAAAAAACGCGCATTTATTACGGGCATCACGGGCATGGTGGGCTCGCATCTGGCAGATTATCTCTTAGATAATACAGATTGGGAAATTATAGGTTTGTGTCGTTGGCGCAGTCCTTTAGATAATTTATCTCATTTAATCCCAGCAATT
>JAJONP010000071.1 GCA_021323555.1 Gammaproteobacteria bacterium
ATTTTTTGGAAATGTTGATTCAGCCAATGAACGATGCCAGGCACAGAACGAAAATTGACAGACAGTGTAAGAGGTTCCAAGTGAATATGATTTAAACCTCTATGACGAGCACGGATAAAATAACCGACTTCTGCTTCGCGAAAACGATAAATAGATTGCATAGGGTCACCCACCACGAATAAAGTGCGACCATCATCAGGTTCCCATCCTGCTGTTAATTTTTCAATAAGACGATATTGGCTACTGGATGTATCTTGAAATTCATCAATTAAAATATGTTGCAATTGATAATCTAACGCAAGTGCCTTATCCGTAGGCAAGTCCTCATTACCTAAAGCAATGAGTGCGGCTTGCGCATTTTCAATATAATCAATTTTTCCACGCTGTTGAAAAACCAATTTAAGTTGTGCAACAAGCACGCATAACACTTGATGTACTGCCTTCAATATTTGCCATTGTATTTCGGAGTATTCAGCATCAGGCGTTAATTGAAGTTCTGTAAAAGCAGGGATAAGAGCAGTATGAGCTTTCAATTTTTCTATTAAAATTACCATACGTTGCTTCATAGTATCAAATAGCATTTTTTCCTCAGCATTTTTAGTACTGCTCGGCGCTGGAAATCCAATAGATTTATTAACTTGTTTTCGCCATTCAAAATCTTTAGTCAACAGTAATTCAGCAAGACCCTGCCAAGCAGGCTTGTCCGCTATTTCTATACCAGGAAAATTTTTCAAATCAAGACAGTTTATAATTGGCGAATGAGAATTTTCTTTTGCGACTTGATTAGCAGCAAAATTTGCTAGAGCTAGCAATTCAGCGCTATATTCTTTTGGAAATTTATTTTGTAAATACATGAGTGCATCAATAATTATTTCTGAAAGAGACTCTTCAAGTTTTTTCCGTAATTCAGGATTGTTCGTATTGAGCATAATATGAGGCAACCATTGGTCACGTTTTTGCAGTAAATGGATGAGCAAGGCTTGCAATTTATTTAAGTCATTATCAACATGTGATAATAACTGAGCAATAGCGGATGACCATGTATTATCTTCTTCTAAAGACAGTAGGAATTCTTGCACAGCCGCTTGATAGAGCGGCATAGGGTCATCGGTTATATCCGGTGGCGCGCCAAAGTGAGCGAGTATAGGTAATTGTCTGGTGAGATAAGCATTGAACGAATCAATAGTTTGAATACGTAAGCGATTCGGATTATTTAATAAATTCCAACCCAATAATTGATTGCGGTGTAAAGCCGCTTTTGCTAAATGCCAAGTGGTTTTAGCATGGAGGGCTTCTGGTTCAGAAGTATTTACGACATGACTTAAAGTGTTAATGATACGCGTTCGCATTTCAGAGGCAGATTTTTTAGTAAAAGTAATTGCTAAAATTTCTTCAGGTTGTTTCACATAACAGAGTAATTTTAAAAAACGTTGTGTTAATAGTTCAGTTTTCCCAGAACCTGCAGGCGCTTGCACGATGAATGACTTTTGAGGATTCAGGGCTGCCTGACGTTGTTCATGGTCCGGTATAGTATTTGTCATGGGCAAATTTTTACTTTTCTTAAGGTTATTTTAAGGCTAATAAGATATTATGCTACCACTAAAATAGAAGGTGAGGATAGAAAATGCGTTCTTCTAACCTATTTCATATGTTAAAGCAGCAGCCTGATAGAGCTACATCGGATGAGCTTTTAAAGCTAAAACAAAAGTTCGAATTACTAGAAAGGCAAGAGCCAGCGTTTTCAGATGACCAACCTGCTTCATCCTCTCCAGTGGAACAAGAGGTTAAAGCCTCGGTATCAGAACAAGATAAAATTGCGATAGAAGAATCTCGATTAAAGATCATGAAAGAGATGCTTGCCTATTTAAAAGAGAATGGTGAGATTCAGAAAAAAGATCCACTACAAGAAGCTGTACCGCAGCCATCAACAAAATGGTGGGCAAAGCCAGTCTATGTTTTTCTCATGCTATTTAATGTGTTGTTTATGGCTATAGGCGGGTTTCTTGGAGCGCGAGAAATACTAGTTGATATTATTTCTTACTTGTCACCAGTGATAATAAATCTAATTAGTGGCTGTCTTGCAGCGTGTGAATGTGCGATGTCTTATTCTATTAGTAGCCCTTATGTTAAAAAAGGGTTAGGGCTTCCAGAAGACGAGATAGCGAGAACCATCGCGATAATTCAGAATGAACAATGCCAGACGACAGAAGCCATTAATGCTAAATTACTGTCTCCCCAATATTATCAATCCATGACTCCCTCAGATTATTCTGAATATACAAAGCTCTCTTCACTCTTTAATGACTATATTTCGAATATAAAGCCTATAGAGTTTCAAGAACCTGCTTTTAAAAAAAGAATAAGATTATTTTTTACAGCAGTTAATATGGTTCTCATGATGACCAACAGTTTTTATATGACAACAGCACTTCTGAAAGTAGTAGCAGCTACGTTAGTGGGAACGCCAATCGGTTGGGCCATGATAGCAGGTGTGATTCTTATTCAGCTTGCTGCTACTTCGATTATGCGTTCTGAGAGTATGTTTGAAATGTTAAACCCTGAAGTAGTCAAAATAAAAGAAGCTAATAAGAGAATTAAATCATTTAAAAATAAGACAAAAGATTTTTATCTTATAGGACGACAGAAACAGCGTCTTAATAATGTTTGTGCCAAAATGAAAAATTTGAAAAGAGCAGCAAAAGTAAAATCCAAGGCTGTTAAGCCTAAATTGCCTGCGCGTATCTTCAGTGGCTTTAGAGTGTTGTGGGGAAAGTATACCATTTTCCAGGAACCTACTTACCCAGTGGGCCCATCTGAACAATTCGTGCAATCGAGGGCTAACTCTCTGCCTTAAGTATTTCCTCCATAGAAAAATTTGAATATTTTTCAAATTTTCGGCGAAAATTTGAATTAGTATTAAAAAATTCATATAATATAAACATTATAATAGAATTTCTTATTTAATTATCGGGAATATACAATGGGTTACACAAAAAGATCGATTGAGCCCAAAATACAAGCGGCTTTAAACCGTGGTAAAAGTGTTTTACTGACAGGGCCACGACAAACAGGCAAAACGACTTTACTGGCTCAACAAATTAAAAGTAGCCGCGCCATTAATTTTGCCGATCCAGCTCTTCGTTTACAGTATGAAATGTCACCTGATCTACTCAAGGCAGAAGTTGAAGCAATGCAGCCTGAAAAGGATCGTACTATGCCATTATTGGTATTAGACGAAATTCAAAAAGTACCCCTCCTGATGGACACGATCCAGTTATTGATTGATAATAAGCAGGCACAGTTTATTTTAACAGGCTCTTCTGTCAGAAAATTAAAACGCACTAAAGATATTAATTTATTACCTGGCAGAATTATTGGGTTACATTTAGACCCCTTATCTTTATTAGAAATGCCTAAAATCCCTGAGATTGAAAAATTACTTTTATATGGCAGTTTACCCAATATTTTTTTTGAAAAAAACACACAGTATCAGGAAGAAGATTTAAAAAATTACGTGGTTAATTATCTCGAAGAAGAAATTCGTGCAGAAGCAATGGTGCGAAATATTGGAAGCTTCGCGCGTTTTTTAGAGTGTGCGGCTTTAGAATTAGGACAACCTGTGAATATGGAAAAAATATCACAAGACATTGGCGTGAAACGCAATACGATTGTTGACTATTATCAGATTTTAGAAGATTGTTTAATTATCAATAGAATTGAACCCATTACCCGTAGTTCATCTCGTCATCGCTTAACCAAAGCCAGTAAATATTTATTTTTTGATTTAGGAGTGAGACGTTTATGTGCTCGCCAAGGCAGTCAATTATCTGCTAAAACACTTGCAAATTTATTCGAGCAATTGGTAGGAATGGAATTGTTACGTTATTTGCATGTATTTACCCTCAATGGGAAGTTGCGCTATTGGCGTGATCATAATGGGCCCGAAATAGATTATGTGATTGATATTCACAATAAATATATTCCTATCGAAGCAAAATGGACTTCACGACCTGATGCGAAAGATGCTGTACACTTGGAATTATTCTTAAAAGAATATGATTGTTATGAGAAAGCTTATATTATCTGCCAGTGTAAAACTCAATTTAAGTTAACAGATCGTGTGATTGCATTGCCTTGGCAAGAGCTTTCTAGGCTATCGCAAGAGTTTCTGCTGTAGGAACAGAAGGAGCAGGGAAATTACATCTATAATTATATTTTTCAAATGGATTAGCTGGATGCCGAAAGAACCGAGCAAAACAAGAGTTTGTATCAATATCTCTGATGCTTCTTATAAAAAATTCGATAGAGTTATGAATCCTTATATTGATTTAATGTTAAAACATGTACTATAATCCGTACATATCTGAAAAGTTGGAAACCTCTTATGACCACCATAACTTACACTTCTGCCCGCGCTCATTTAGCCAAAACAATGCAACGAGTTTGCGAAGATCACGTGCCTATCATTATTACTCGATCTACTGCAGAGCCTGTGGTGATGCTTTCATTATCTGATTTTGAAGCGCTACAGGAAACCCATTATTTGCTAAAAAGTCCTGCTAATGCAGCCAGACTGGCTGAAGGGATTGATGAAATTGAAAAAATGATAGCCGATGATAAGGCAAAGTAATGCAAGTCATTTATTCAACATGCGCGAAGGAAGATAGAGCCTATTGGAAAAAATCAAATGCTAACATCCTAAAACGAATTGATTTACTTATTACTGATATTAAGCGAAATTCTTATACAGGCATTGGGAAGCCAGAGCTGCTGCGATTTGAGAAATCAGGTTATTGGTCAAGAAGAATTGATCAAGAACATCGGTTAGTTTATAAAGTAGTGGATCACAAAATTTATATTGTACAGTGTAGATATCATTATTAGCCTCTCTTGATCACCCGTTCGCCTTCTTCAAAAATTTTTCCATTTTCTTTAAAGAAATAGTTTTTTTCAAAGGCGATAAATAATCGATATTTAATTTACCTAGTAAATGATCAATTTCATGTTGCAAGCAATGCGCCAGTAGGCCAGTGCCTTCTATTTCAAAAAATACGCCTTTTTCATTTTGGGCGCGCACTTTCACATAAGTCGCGCGTGGTGATGTGGTATACGTGCCAGGAATAGAAAGACAGCCTGCGGACATTAATTCTGAACCGCTTTGTTCTATAATCTCCGGATTAATTATACAGAATGGTTTATTTTTTTCTTCAGATATATCAACTACTGCAATGCGTTTAGCCAGTCCAATTTGCGGAGCAGCCAAACCGCAGCCATTGGCATGGTACATAGTCTCATACATATCTTGTATCAATTGAGCGAGCGCCTCATCAAATTCATTCACGGGGTCAGCTATTTTATGTAACGCTGGATGATGAGAATAATAAACAATAGGGATTAAAGCCATTCGAGGTTCTCTCTCTACTTATTTTTTATAAAATTCTGAGTCTATTCATAATAGTTACAATCTGTTTTAACTTTCTTCAAAATTACGGATTATACTCTATTTAATAGACAATTCACCTACTTTTAAGGGGTTTATTTTTTACTAAGTACGTTGAAAAGATTTGCTAATTGAAAGGATGTTATATAAAGTACATTTAGGGATTTTGTGGAAGGGAACAGGTAATATCATTTATATAATAAAAATGTTTTTTGGAGGAAGAAATTATGGCAACTACTAACACGCGATCAAGTAAGAAAAATGAGGAAGTCATTCAGGCAGCAGCATCGACTATTCCTAAAAATGTTGCTAATGAGAAAGATGTAGATGTTTTGAAGAAGACAGTAAAATACCTGGATAAAAAAATAAAAGAAAAAATGGAAAATTTGGAGGCTTTAAAAGCAGGAAAACAGCCTAACCAAGATAAACCTACTGCTCCTGGTATGAGGCATAGATAATATAGATAATATTTATATCACAGAACGAGTAGGAGAGCGGTATGTTTGACCGGTTGCAAAAACCATTCTTAACGGTTGAAACCGGAGAAGCATACCAACCTGTTCGTTTGGCTTATACCTTGCGACAGCCCGATCAATTCGTACGGGCTTTAGAAAATTTAAAATGTATCCAGAAAAATTCTGTGCCAAACTCCTGGAATTGGTTTTGGCAGGCAGAGTGTAACGATCTACCTTTTGAGTCCGTTGATGCTTTTCAAAGAGTCCCCGATAGACCTATCCGTCTTGGAACTATTACACAGCGTGATGGCAAGGTTTTTTTAAGTTTAACTTCTTTTAAACGTGCCTGTCTGGCGGTGCCTTTTTTTCATAAGGCATTAGATCCCAAAATAGTTTGTATCCATCAGGCTGATTTTGTGAATAAGGTATTCTCACTCAGCGAACGTTTACCACATGGATTTACTGAATTATTCAAAGAGGAAGAGCTAGATCGTATTTTGCACCAACGGTTAGAAGATTATTCAAAAGTACAAGAACAATGTGAATTGGCACCTACTGTTGAAGAAGCATTTGGTATATTGTCTGATTATACGGAAGCTGAAGCTAAAAAACGGCTACCTTATGTCGAACGTTATTTATTTGAAATTCAGGAAGAAAATGACTCTGAAGTGGTTTTCCTTTCTTTCTATGTTTATTTGCGCGCTCGTGAACTTGTTGCAATCAAGCGTTGGTTTAGCCAAGCGGGTTTTGAGATGTCTGAATCCACAGAGGCAACATTAGAGCAGGTCTTTGGCGAGATGGGAGTTGATCTTTTTTAGTAGGTGCTATTCAAGGCCCCTGTGAACGTTTACTCTACTTACAGCTGATACTATTGTGTAAGTAACTGTTGACGGGGCTTTTGACTTTACGCAAAAAGTCCGGATTTGGCCAATCTCGTGCGAAAATTTTATAAAAATAGCGCAGCATACACTTGTATGTGAGCACATTTTTATAAAATTTTCGCACGAGATTGGCCAAATACGGACACACTTACTTGTGTAAAGCTAGCTGATTGCAGCGGGTGCATTCAGCACATCCTGCCCGCCATACAGGATATTTTTAGTGCCTTGCGGTGTAGTAGAGATTGTTGATTTCATTGCTTCGTTAAGATCATTGATGGATACAGCAGAAACAGATAGACTTAAAAATAACATAACTAAAAAAAGAATAAGTTTTTGCATTTTTGCCTTCTCTTTTCCTCAAATGGGTTACAATAAATTTAAACATATTATACTTGATCAGCAGGCTCATTCAACTGGTTATTTTCAAAATCCACGCCGTTTAACTCAACTTGTTCAATTTGTCCAAAGCGTTTCGTAATTTTTCTGGCGGAAGTATGGACTTGCTCAGCGTCAGAATGGGCTTGAGCAATATGTTGCGTTAAAGTATCCATCCGTTTCTGGAAACGGCCAAAATCAGCTGCCAGGAGGTGTAAATGTTGTTGAATAATATGGACTTGTTGGCGTGTGGCAGCATCTTTTAAGACAGCGCGAGCCGTTGTTAAAATAGCCATCATAGTCGTAGGAGAGACGAGCCAAACTTTAGAACGATGTGCGATTTCAACCAAATCGGGATAACGCGCATGAATTTCAGCAAAGACAGCTTCTGCGGGTATAAACATGACAGCACCATCTGCTGTTTCTCCCAGGATAATATATTTTTCCGCAATATCTTGAATATGTTTGCGAATATCTATTTTAAATTGTTGCTCTATCTGTCGTCGCTCCCCTTCAGCAAGCGTGGAATTCATAAGAAGGCGAAAATTTTCAAGTGGAAATTTTGCATCAACAACAATATTTCCAGTGGGTTCGGGTAGTAATAAAAAACAATCAGCTCGTTTTCCATTGCTCAACGTATGTTGAAAAGAACAATGTTGTTCGGGGATAACATTTCGAATAAGGGCAGATAATTGAACTTCGCCAAAAGTGCCACGTGAATGTTTATCACTTAGAATTTCTTGCAAACTCACGATACTGCTGGAAAGTTCCGCCATTTTTTTCTGGGCAGCATCAATGAGTGCGAGTCGTTGAATGACATTGCCAAATGTTTCTGTGGTTTTCTCAAAGCCTTCTGAAAGACGTTTTTCAACTTGATTATTAATTTCTTTTAAACGTAAATCAGTTGTTTGAGTCAGGGAATCCACACGTTTTCCAACGTGTTCTGATGAGTGGACGAGAGCTTCTTGCACTTGTAGGCGTGTTTCTTGTATGCCTTTTTGTAAGGTATCTTGTAATAATTTTATAGCGAGTAGTAAAATGCCGATAATGCCAATAAAGATAGCGATAAGAAAAATAATGGTTAGCATACTGAGTCCTAAGAATTGCAATGTATAAGATCAAATTGAAGATGGTTTAAATATTGCGCTGATCTATTCTCTAATGAAGGAGAAAAAAACCGGATACTTAAAAAATGACGCCCAATACTAATTTCAGGATAAGCGGGTGCATTAGTCGGTATGCCAACGCGTATGAGTCGCAAATTAATTTGCGGATTAAGTAATTCTTGATAAAAACCATGTTCTGCCGTTTTCTGTTGTGGTTTTGAGCCATTCCCTCTAATCAGTTGTAATATAATATTCGATGCAGATCGGATTGTATCAAATTCACTGAGCCATTCGAGAAGGGTTGAGTGACGTAGAGTATCAGATTGTTGTAGCCAGTAATAATAAAGAGGGATGTCAAAGCTACACCCGCCCCCTGGGCTGGCTAAATGCAAACGTAAATTATTCAGTAACTCAATTTCACGTAAATTGTGTCCAATTTTCTTACCGCTATCAATGAAGCAACGTGTGAGTATATCGAGTTGGTTTAATAGAGTTGCCAATTTCTCTTGATCAATTTGCGACACATTTTGTAAGCGTGTGAGTAGTCCTTGTTGATGGCTCAATTCTTTTGCTAATTTTGCTTTTAAATCAGGCCTATCGAGTAATTGTAGTAGATGAATAATGAGCGTGACAGTGTTACGTGTGTTAGGTACTGCTTTTTCTTTAATTTGATAGTCTATTTGATAAAATAACTGCTCAAGACGCAAGCACACTCGAATCAATTCGTTCAGGGGTTGCTCATAAATAATCATAGTATTCGTATTCATTTTTTGATTATAACCCAGCAAGTCTTTTAAGAAATAGAATAATGTAGTATTTTGAAGGCGTTTATTTATTAACTGTGTGGTTCCCGCAAAGGGGGAATGACACAGTTAAATAAACATTCTTTGTATTTCCTCTAAAAGTTGACTAGTGCCGATGCGAAAAACAGTGGGGCATACCCATTTATCCCCCATCATTTCACGCGCCAGCTTTATATAAGAAAGAGATTGACTGACCGTGCGAATTCCACCCGATATTTTTAACCCGACATGCCTATTAGCTTCGTCTTTTAGAGTCGTTAAAATAATTCTTGCAGCTTCCAGAGTGGCTCCTTGCTTTGTTTTACCCGTTGAGGTTTTAATAAAATCAGCTCCTGCCTGAATAACATCTTGAGTGATTGTTTTGATTAACTCAGGGGAAGGTAATTGGCCAGTTTCAATAATGACTTTTAATTTGAGAGGATGGCTGCAAAGCATTTTGGCTTTGATAATAAACTCCAGCGCTTTTGTTTGTTCACCTTGAAGATAGGCGTGATATGGAAAGACCATATCAATTTCATCCGCGCCTTCAGCAAGTACTGTCTCAATTTCGTGAAGCGTATCGAGCAGTGTGCCATCGCCATTTGGAAAATTAACAACGGTATCTATTTTGATGGCTGTTTTTTTAAGTGTGCTTATTGCCAGTTTTACAAATTTGGGATATACACAAACAGAAGCCACATCTCCGAAAGGTGTTTGTGCTTTCTGGCAAAGCGTAATAATGGACTTTTCATCATCATCTGCGTTTAAACTGGTTAAATCGAGTAATGGAACCATATTAAGAATAGCTTGATTTTGGCAGGGCATTATGTCGGGTTCCTTATGTTATTTTGCTATTTATTTTAGCACCATCATGCTAACATTAAGAAACTCTTTATATACAAGGCGTTAAGTAATGTTTTCACAGTATATTAAAAACCGAAATATTTTAGCGGTATTATTACTGGGATTTTCATCAGGATTACCGTTAGCGTTGACAGGCGCAACGCTACAAGCCTGGTTTACGCAAGCGGGAGTGAATATTGTCACCATTGGGGCTTTTTCTTTAGTCGGTTTACCGTATATTTGGAAAGTATTGTGGGCTCCTGTATTAGATCGTTTTGTGCCGCCCTTATGGGGAAGACGACGAGGGTGGATACTGATTACCCAGCTTGGATTATGTGTGATGTTATTCGCGCTAGCACAAATGAATCCACAAACACAGCCAGCATTGATAGGTATATTGGCATTAGTTATTGCTTTTATTTCAGCTTCACAAGATATTGCGATTGATGCGTATCGAACAGATATTTTATTGCCTGATGAGCGAGGGTTAGGAGCGGCAGCTTCTATGTTTTCTTATCGCATTGCGATGTTAATCTCAGGTGGGCTTGCTCTTGTTTTTGCTGACCATTTTGGGTGGCGATTGACGTATGAGCTCATGGCGGTGTTGATAGGTATTTCTATTATTTCAACGTATTTTTCGCCAGAAATATCGGATGCAATTCAAGCGCCAAAGACTTTTTTAGACGCAGTTCAAAAGCCCATTATTAATTTATTTAAACGTGAAAAAATCGGTATTATTATTTTATTTATTATGTTCTATAAATTCGGTGATGCAGTTGCATTAGCCTTAATGAGTAATTTTTTATTGCATGGGCTCGGTTTTTCTTTAACGGCCGTTGGAGTAGCACATAAGACTGTTGGATTATTTGCGACTATTGCGGGTGCTTTCTTGGGAGGTGCTTTACTCACGCGAGTAAGTTTATTTCGTGCTTTATTTTTATTTGGATTGTTCCAAGCCTTTTCTAATTTAATGTTTATGTTCCTGGCTATCGTGGGAAAAAATGATGTGTTGATGGTAAGCTCTATCTTTATTGAGGCTTTTTGCAGTGGCATGGGTACTGCAGCATTTTCAGCTTTTTTAATGGCATTGTGTGATCCTCATTATACAGCAACGCAGTTTGCTTTTTTTTCAGGGGTAGCTGTATTGGGTCGTGTATTAATAGGGCCTATCGCAGGATTGATGGTTGTTTATATGGGTTGGGTGAATTACTTTGCTTGGTCTTTTATTTTATCGGTACCCGGTATTTTGTTATTATTTACATTACGCAATAGAGTGAGCTTAAATGAAGCTAAAATTATTTAGTCTCAAAATCTTATTGATCGTTAGCTTATACTCGCTATGTATCGCTGCAGGGGCAACAGACACAATAGGTTTAGATAAATCAAAAGTCGTTGAGCAGCAAATAGAACTTGTTAAGAATAGACTTGTTCAAGCGAAAATTGAGTTAGCAAATTTACAAAAACAGAAAAATCCCAAAATCGTTACATTAAATACGTCTACACAGTCAACAGATTATATTAATAAACAATGGCTCAATTGGGCCAAGTTGAATGCTGAAGCTGCACAATCCAATTTAGACGGCATCCAGATTGAACTAGTTGAGTCCCAGCAACGGATGGATCTTATTTCAAAAGACATAGAAACGATAACAGAGCAGCTCAATGCATTTGACATGTTTGGCATAAAAGATACGCATAATAATACGCCTGCATTAAGGGCGAGATTAGCTTATCAAAAATCACTTTTTCAGCTTGAAAAAACTCACTTGGATTATTTGCAAAAACTGGAAAAAACGACCGAGGGCATCTTACAATTTTATAATGATAGCTATGCGAGTATAGAAGCGCTACTGAAATCACGTACTTTAATGCAATTGAAAGAGCGCCAGGCAAAATCTGAAATGGATTATCAACATCAGCAAGCAGTTTGGCTCCAGCGATTAAATGAGTTGCATGAAGAACTTGCTCAGCAAGATCATACTCAGCTAACAGAGACACCAGGATTTTCCAAATTAGAAAATCAAATTTTTTATGCAAATGAGAATGTTAATTTGCTTTATATGAAGATGTTGGTTGCGCGTTATCAAGATCAAATCCAGCAATTAAAAGTATCAGTTTCACGCAGTACATCGATTGCATTACTTAATAAAGTAAGCGAAAAAACACAGATTTTAAGTAAGCAACTGACGCGTGTAAATACCTTGTTGTCAACGCGTATTGCTCTTTTAGAAAAACGCCAACAGTTTCACTCGCAAACGAGGGTGGAAGATACTGCTTTAGAAAATCAATATAAAATAGCCAATCAAAATATAGAGAATTTAACAAACATGCTGCTTACGTTTCGCGTTTCTTTAGATCAGGCGATGAAGCAAGCATTATCTGCTCGTCAAGGATTTTTTGGTTTAGGTGCGGAAACGTGGCGAGCTTTATGCAATCAAATAATCCTGGTGCCAGGGCTAACTTTCCAAATGTTCAAGAGTCTTTCGCAAACAGTGGCACAGTCATTTTATGTAAAAAATATTACAGGATGGTTGTTTTTAATTTTTTGTGAAATTCTTTGGTATATTTTATTTTATTTTTTCAGTCGTTTTTTATCGAGAATACTTTTATCGATCCCAGATCATGCGCTGGGACACATTAGCTTGAAATGGTTAAGTATTAAATTGCTTCACCGTACATTATTGGATATAGCAGTACTCGGTAATATTTTTTGGGTTTTTTTGCTTAATAAAATCCCATCACAAAATTTTAATTTTATTATTTATGTAGGGAGTGTATGGTTACTTTTTAAAGCGGTTATTACGATTGCGCGGCTTTGTTTAGTTGAAACTGTGCATGACCGCGCGGGTCACGATGTACGTTTGTTTTATCGTTTAAAATGGATGTTATGGATTGGTGGTGTGATTACAGCGTTAACAGTGTTTCTTTATCAACTTCCTCTGATTGAAACGCAAGATTTTTTTTATCGTTTATTTTTATTGTTCCTCGTGGTTGTCTCCATTTTTTTGCTGCGTGCGCACGAAGTTTTTACAGGGCTCATTTTATTGCATATTGACGAACATAGAACGTATTTTAGAAGAGTCGTGCGTTTGCTAGTTGTTTTGTTTCCTCTGGTTTTATTAGTTAATTCAGCGATAGGGTTTTTTGGATTTATTAATTTTGTACTATCTGTTTATTGGTATGAAGGTATTTTTTTAGTGGTGTTAGTAGGTTATTTGTGGGTGAGAGGATTATTTTTTGATGTCATGGAATATTTTTCACATTTATTAATTCGACATGTAGCGAATGGGTGGCTATGGACGGAAGCTTTCCTAAAACCTATCAATAAAATATTTCAGGTCCTTTTATTTTTTGGCGCGTGGGTTGTTTTATTTTTTATCTATGGCTGGGACCGTCAATCATTAGTTGTTTTGAAACTGGATCGATTATTGCATTATCATTTGTTTGATATTTTAAAAACGAGTATTACTTTTTTAAGTATCATAGAGTTAATTATTATTATTTCTTTATTATATTGGGCTGCGCGTTGGACACGTGAATTTGTCTATCGTTTTTTATTATCGCGTACTAAAGATTTGGGTGTGCGTAATAGTATTGCGATTTTAAGCCAATATATGATGATTTTAGTAGGCGTATTCATAGGGCTACGTGTATTAGGCATTGATTTCGGTGCTTTGACTGTTGTGGCAGGTGCACTCGCATTTGGTATTGGCTTAGGGCTGCGTGATTTAGCCAATAATTTTGCGTGTGGTTTTTTATTATTATTTGAGCGGCCATTGCGTGTAGGTGATACCGTCAGTATTAATGATATAGAAGGCGATGTGATGCATATGGGCGGACGAGCAGTCACTATTCGCACATTTGACCACATGGAATTTGTTGTGCCGAATACAGAAATTTTTAACAAAAATTTTATCAATTGGACAGCCAAAGATTATATCGTACGAACTGTTATTGCCATTAAAATTAATCGCCTTGATGATCCGCATGAGGTGCAAGAATTGATTTATAAGACATTGAGCAATCATAAAGATGTATTGAGCGATCCTATACCAGAAGTGTTTTTGAAAGAATTGGCAGGAGATTTAATTGAATTTGAGGTGCGTTATTATATTAACCTGCGTCAAGTGGTATCGCGTGTGAGCGTACGTTCAGATGTATTAATGGCGATATGGGATATGTTTAAGCAACATGGCATCCAGCCACCGTATCCGCATCACGAGGTGCATATTCAATAACACGATAAAAATGTTCTATTATAATTGTCTTTTTCGAGTACTGCCAACAGAGGGCCTGGGATTTAAATATTCTTTCTCTGCTGCTTGTTTTTCACGATCTTCTTTAGACTTTTTAACTTTTTCCTGATAGCGTTTTGCTGATCCTAACTTCTTTTTGGCGGAATCTATATTTTTTTGTTCTTTTGATATATCGGGTGGTATACCGGGTTGGAAAAGTTTACTGTGAATAAAATGACTTATTTTTTGGCCTACCATTGCGCCTACAAATGCCACCGCTGCAGTTGCTACTATGCTTGGCATTACAGGTGCGATTGCAGCCCCTATGATTGCTCCTACTACTGGGTTTGCTAGCATCAGTTTTAAATAATGAAGTAGTTGATGCCCATAACGTTTCAGGGTGCTACCCCAGCTTGGTGGTAGTGCGTCAATGGCGTTATTAAAGCTATCTTTTACATGATCATACTCTTTTATCTGTCGTTTATATCTCTCTATTTGTTGGTTATATGTGGCTGTCTGCTCTGGAGAACGGGGAGGGTTAGTAGGTACGAGACGGTTGTTATTATCAGGTTGGAAACCATAATAGAGAAGGTGTGCGTTTCCTGCGCTGACTTGTTCTTCCATTAGTTTGATTTTTGCTGTGTGTAGATTCAAAAACGCTTGTTGCACTTGAGTTATCTGATCTTGCGTGGCCTGGTCTTGAAGGTCGGCATTTTTCAATAAATCGTTAAGTTCGTCAATAAACATAATACAGGATATGTTGTATTGTATTTCTTCATAATTTTCGGGAGGTGGCTGCAATCTATTAAGGTGTTGCTGACAGTTATTCCATTCTTGTTCTAGGCTCTTTCGATTTGATCTCGCACTAGTAGCCAAAGCTTGTATTAAATTAGATAATCCACTGTTGGGAGCCTTAAACTCTACTTCCTCTAATTTAGTAAGTATTTTGTATTTCAGTTCAACAATATCTTCACTTGGGGTTTCTGGGATGTCTTGATATGGCATGATGAACCTCCATTGATTAAGAGTGATGACAGTGACTGATAAATGAAGTATAGGACGGAACAGCTATTTTGCTTGTTCAGCCCTTGCTTATTATCTTATTGATTTTGGATGGGAGACGAAAAATGGGTCTAATTCATGCTATTGTATTGTATTGTATATTAACCCGTTTTTTGTTTTTCACTAGGCTGGTAGGCAATCACAGTGCCTATGACTTGTTTATTGTGATGGATGATATTGATAATCGCATCGCCACCCATGGAGGCTGCCATTGTGCGGAGGGTATCGTACAAGCAAGCGGCCTGTCTTTTGATACCGCCCGGGTTATATTCGGGGATACTCGCTTGTCCAATAATTTTATAAGGCATTTTAATCACCTTTTGTTTTTGAGTATAAACAGCGATGGTAAGAGGATCTTTTACTTTCTCAGTTTTCGTGGGTGGTGTTTGAGAGAAGGGTGTTGTAGCGCAGGCTGATAAATAAAGCGCTATATAAATAGTTGTAAGCCAGTATAATATCCGCATAGCAATGATCCTTATCGCATGGCAAAAAAATATGGATAAATAATAGTATGACAAATTTTTTAGAAATTGCACGACATGATTTACTAGAGCCTGCGGGTTTGACGGATGGCGTATTAGGCACTGTATTGGGTCATGCCATAGATCACGCGGATTTGTATTTTCAATCTTCTTATTCTGAAAGCTGGGTTTTAGAAGATGGCATTATCAAAGGAGGCAATTATCATATTGATCGTGGCGTAGGTGTGCGTGCCATGAGCGGGGACAAAACAGGATTTGCTTATTCAGATGATATAGACAAGGCAGCGTTACTGCAGGCTGCGCAAGCGGCGCGTAGTATTAATCACCAGGAAGGCCAACAAGCTGTTTCAACCTATCAATGGATGCGTGGCCATGAATTATATTTACCCGTCAATCCATTAAATTCTATTACTGAAAATGACAAAGTGGCTTTGATGCAGCGTTTAGATGCTTATGCACGTTCACAAGATCCGCGTGTGATACAAGTGAATGTGAGCCTCGCGGCGGAATATGACACGGTTTTGGTCATGGCGAGCGATGGACATTTGGCTGCAGATGTGCGCCCGTTAGTGCGTTTAAATGTGAGTGTTGTGGTTGAAGAAAATGGTCGACGTGAACAAGGGTATGCGGGTGGCGGTGGTCGTTATGATTATCTGTATTTTTTAGAAGGGGACCGTGCGGAAGGTTATGCGCGTGAAGCTGTTCGGCAAGCATTAGTGAATTTAAGTGCTATTGAAGCGCCCGCAGGTACTATGCCTGTTGTATTAGGGCCTGGGTGGCCAGGCGTATTATTGCATGAAGCAGTAGGGCATGGCTTGGAGGGTGATTTTAATCGCAAAGGATCTTCTGCGTTTAGTGGGCGGATAGGACAGGCCGTGGCTTCTCCGGTTTGTACTGTGGTGGATGATGGCACGCTTGCTAATCGTCGTGGTTCTTTAAATATTGATGATGAAGGAACGCCTACGCAATGTACTGTGTTAATTGAGAAAGGTATTTTACGTCATTATATTCAGGATAAACGTAACGCCCGTTTAATGGGTGCCCAGTCAACAGGCAATGGTCGACGTGAATCGTACGCACATGTTCCTATGCCGCGCATGACGAATACTTATATGCTTGCAGGTGAATCCACACCTGAGGAGATTATCGCATCTGTCAAAAAAGGGATTTATGCTGTGAACTTTGGGGGCGGGCAAGTGGATATTACTTCAGGTAAATTTGTTTTTTCGGCAAGTGAGGCGTATTTAATTGAAGATGGCAAAATAACCGCGCCTGTGAAAGGTGCCACATTAGTGGGTAATGGCCCTGAAGTGATGATGCGAATTTCAATGGTGGGGAATGATTTGAAACTGGATTCAGGGGTTGGTATTTGTGGTAAAGATGGGCAGAGCGTACCCGTTGGCGTAGGGCAGCCAACGTTGAAGGTGGATTCGTTGACGGTGGGCGGCACCGCGAAATAAATACAACTGTGATTAGTGATGTAGGGTGGATTAGACGCGCTTTTTGCGTCGTAATCCACCAAATAAAATGGCATTATCAAAAAAAATCTATAAGGTAGATTTTTTTTGGTGGATTACGACGCAAAAAGCGCGTCTAATCCA
>JAJONP010000005.1 GCA_021323555.1 Gammaproteobacteria bacterium
TATATACTTATGACCATTGAAACGGAGGGTGAAAGTGTTTACTATGTCCCCGAACACTGTCACCCATGTCCCAGTCTATACACTAATCCACCCTACATTTCTAGTAAAATAAATTAAAAAAGCGAGCTATTATGATCCCGCGCCCACTCTTTGACACTTTAGAAAATTTACAAGACACGCCTGGAAGTGTTTTTGATTATTTAAAATCAATTGAGGTTCCTTTTGTTATTCAAGAATATCAATTATGCCTAGAATTTCTAAAAAGCTACGGTCAATCACCTGATACATTCACGGCGTACCGCCGTGAAGTGGAACGCCTTTTGCAATGGGCTTGGCTGATTTGTAAAAAACCTCTTAAAGAAATTAATCGTAATGATATTCGTGATTATTTAGAATTTATTAATGCGCCACCCAAAACGTGGATTGCTAATAAAACTGTGAATCGTTTTATTAACAATCGATTAGGTCTGCGTGAAGCCAATCCCGTATGGCGGCCCTTTGTCGTCCGTATCAGTAAAATTGCGCATCGTCATGGTAAACAACCTGATAAATCGACTTATCAACTTAGCAATAAATCACTCGAAGCAGTTTTTGCAACGTTGAGTTCTCTTTATACTTTTTTGCAACAAGAAGATTATTTAGAAATTAATCCTATTCGTTTAATCCGACAAAAAAAGGGTTATATTCAACGTCATCAGGTGCGCAAAGTCACTCGTAAACTGAGTAAATTGCAATGGCATACAGTTATCTCTGCTGCACAAAGAATGGCGGAGGAAAATCCGCAGCATGAACGCACACTTTTTATGATGTCTGCCTTTTATTTATTAGGCGTGCGTATTTCAGAATTGGCTTATGCTCAAGATCGCCTGGCAACAATGGGCAGCTTTGCGCCTGACAAACAAGGCTTGTGGTGGTTTACAACGATCGGTAAGGGCAATAAAGTACGGGATATTGCTGTGCCAGATGAATTGCTCACTGCATTAAAACGCTATCGTCATTCTCTTGATTTATCCAGCTTGCCCAGTCGTGAAGAATCAATGCCTTTATTGCCTAAATTAAATAGAAAAACGGGACTACGTACCAGGCAAATTCGCAATATTGTCCAATCTGTTTTTGATCGCGCTATATGCGAATTGCAGAGGCAAGGTAAAACAGATGAAGCGGAAGATTTAGCGACAGCAACCGTCCATTGGTTACGTCATACAGCTATTTCGATGGATGTGGAAACACGTCCTCGTGAACATATTCGAGATGATGTGGGACATGAAAATCCAGCGACTATGGATAAATATATTGATACCGACCGCCTCGCACGTCATCAATCTGCGCAATATAAGAAACTAAAACCTGAAGTATTATAGCCTAGTTACGGCTGCGTATGCGTTAACGCTAGACGAGTTCTACCCATTTAGAATACTTTGCAAGCTGTTGATCTGCCGTTAAAAATCGTAAAGGTTCGCTAAGGGCTTGTGCAATTAGAATTCGATCAAATGGATCCCGATGGTAATCGGGTAAACCCGAAACATAAGCAGCATGTTGGGCGGTAATAGGCAGCTCTATAAAGCCTTCTGAGCTAATAGAGTTAACAAGAACCTCACTATTAGCAGTTAACTTTCCTAACTTAATTTTAATAACTGCCTCCCAAATAGAGGCACTGCTTATATACACTTCATCGGCATCTACAATGAGAGTGCGTGCCTTTACTGATAAATTACGATCCTTTTTAAGCCACCACAAAAAAAGGTGCGTATCAAGTAATAGATGCATCTTATTTCCCTTCAAACTGGTCAAGGATGTCTTTTGGTAAAGGGGCATCAAAATCTCGGGAAATACGTATCTTGCCTTTTAAAGCACCTGGGCTCCGTTTAGGTTTCTTTCCAAAAGAAATAGGAACAAGCTTTGCAGCAGGCTTACCTGCTTTAGCAATCAGTATCTCTTCTCCTTTCATAACAGCATCCACTAGTTTCGAGAAATGTGTTTTTGCTTGGTGAATATTTACGATTGTCATATTATCTTCCTAAGTATGGGCTAAGCTTAGTCTAGTTTAACTGGGCATGTTAATTTAAATCAATAATTTTTTATAGTTTCTGCTATTTGGTAAGTTTTCATGGAATCTTTCGATGATTCACCGATAGATATATGACCCTTCTTATATAAAGAAATACATTAATAATGATAAGTTTGTGCATCATCAATCTGCGCAATATAAAAAGCTAAAACCTGAAATGTTGTAGCCGCCTGGTTACGAATATAAAACTAAACTGAATGAATCACCTTTGGCTTCTGCCGTGATAGACTGAACATCTCCCTGTTTCATAGGAAACAAGCGATTTCGTTCTTCACATAAACGCTGTTTTTCATTTGATACAACTGTCATCGTTTCACGTATCGTTTTGGTCTCTATAGTCCCTAGCGCCAGCTCTAGCGATAAATGAGTATCATATTTCCCGCATTCATCACCAATTTCTTTAGCTTTTTTTAAAACTTCTTTAGAAAAAAAACCAAGTTTATGTGCATCGAATCGCTCAGGCCCTTGAAGATCTAGCCTATTCGTTAACTCTCTCACGCACCAGGAAATTAGAAGCCCTAAAAGGATAATGGCAGGAATTAAAAAGAAGGGAGAAAAAAAAGAGCTCCACATAGCAGAATAAGCAGCTTGAGCACTAGCCCATCCTACACCATGAGCCAGGGCACTCTCAAAAGCGTTCTCAGCGGCCGTTTCAATTATCATACAAAGCACAAACCCACCTATTATTGTCCATCCTACGCATTCACAGCCATGATTACTGTTAAAATCTTGACGATAAGCTACCACCTCTTCAGGGGTAAAATTTTTCCAACGACCACTAAAAAAACTACGATTTTGTTTTTCTTCTTCGATTTCTTCTATAAAATTTTCTAATAATGTGATTCTTCTAATTAAATTATCTTGATATAGGCGAATATTCTTCCTTCTCCATTCTTCTTCCTCTTCGGCATTTCTTATTGCTTCTTCCTCGCGGGCTATCTTTGTTTCTGCGTGTAATAAAGCTATCTTTTCTTTTTTTTCGCGTTCAGTTCTTTCTTCAGCTTCTTTAATCCTTTGTGCTAATTCAGCATCCAAGCGCTGTTGGATTATCCTTTCCCTTCGTTCAGCCTCCTCTTTTATCCCTTCGATACGTTTGGCTGCTCTTATTGTTCGTATAGTCTGTTGCTCAGCTATCTTCTGCATCTTATTATGATAATTTGTTATATTGACGCGAAATAACTTACGCACTAAATTGAAGCATGCTTTCTCTGTTACGCTTAAAAAAGATAAGAGGTTCCAAAATATTGGTGTGATTTCAAATGGGTTACCACTCGTAATATTTACACGAATAATGGCTAACGAACCAGAAGGAGGTGTAACAAGCGATGCATCTAAGCTCGTAGTTGTTGTTTTTTCTTCATCGTTATCGAAAACAAAAAACGACCTACCATCCATACCTACCACCTATCTTTAAAAGGCAATATCTAATATTTTAAACACGCTAGAATAGCATTATGTACAAGAAAAGCGTAGAAAAAATTTAAAATTACCTTCTAACTTTTTATTTTTATTGGATATATCAGGATAATATTACAGCATCTTTAAATTTTTGAGAACATGAAGCCTGGCCAGAATTTTGTGAGGACGAACGGAAAAGGCATAAGCGATCTCGTGCATCTAACATAGCCTTAAAAACCTGGCCTACTGTTTTAGTATTTGTGGGTCAATGGGACCTCTTGACTATATAACCAGACCAGACTAGGCTTCTTGTTAAATTCATTTGCGGAATATTTTATATGCGTACTGTTAACATATATGATGCCAAGACACACTTTTCACAATTGATTAATCAGTTGATAAGCAGTGAAAAAGAAATCATTATTAGCAAAGCTGGTAAGCCAGTCGCTCGGCTAGTTCCCTATCAAACGCCTATGCACGAACGCAAACCAGGATATTGGCGTAATAAAATAAGAATTTCGCCTGATTTTGACGAGTTACCCGATACTGTGCGAGATGCTTTTAAAGGCAAAAAACACTCCATCACGCCCAAAAGGCAGGGGAATTGCCGCTCCATCATGACGATCCGTTCGATAGAATTTTAATAGCTCAAGCGAAACTGGAAAATCTTGTTATCATCACGCAGGATTCACAATTCAAAAAATATAAAATTTCTTTGTGCAGATAATGTTACTAAAAACTCCGCCACGCATGCTCAATCATTACGCGTAATTCAGGGTATTGGGGTTGCCAATCTAACTCGCGCATCGCATTAGCGGGGTTTGCAATTAATATAGCAGGATCGCCTAAACGTCGAGCGCCTTCTCGCACTTGAATATCGCGCTGTGTGACTATTCGTGCAGTATCAATCACTTGTTGTACGGAATGACCTTCGCCTGTGCCTAAATTGTAAGTAAAACTTTGTTTACCTTCATCGAGGGCTTGCAAGGCGAGTAAATGGGCTCGGCATAAATCTGTGACATGAATATAATCACGTATACAGGTGCCATCCAGGGTGGGGTAATCACGTCCAAAGACTGTGATAGTTTTTGTTTGATCGCGCGCGGCTTGTAATAGTAAGGGAATTAAATGTGTTTCTGGTTCGTGTCGTTCAGCTAATTTACCACTGGGGTCTGCACCTGCTGCATTAAAATAACGTAAAATAGCACATTGCAATCCATAGGCTTTCGCGTAATCAGTTAGGACTTGCTCGACCATTCGTTTGCTGTGCCCGTAAGGATTGACAGGTGCAATCGGATGAAGTTCATCTATCGGGGTATATAAGGGTTCGCCATACACAGCCGCAGACGACGAAAAAATAAATTTATTTACTTGCCATTTCAACATCGCATTTAATAAATTAAGCGTAGCTGCGACATTATTACAATAATATTTTGCGGGGTTTTTAACTGATTCTCCAACTTGAATAAAAGAAGCGAAGTGTATCACTGCAAAAATTGTGTGTTGTGAAAAAATATTATCTAATAATTGCGTGTCTGCAATATCACCTATTATTAATTTTTCCCCTGAAACAGTGTTTGCGTGTCCAGTTGAAAGATTATCAATAATAATCGGTGTCCATTCTGTTTGGCGTAGGCAATGCACGAAGTGGGAACCAATATACCCTGCCCCGCCTACGACTAAAATAGTTTTAGTAGGCATTTTTATTAATAAATCCATGAAAAAAAGTTAAGAAAATTATTTTGATGTCTAATAGCAACGACCAGTTTTTTATATAATATAAATCATATTCTATTCTTTTTTCTAAACTGGTATTTCCTCGCCAACCATGAATTTGTGCCCACCCTGTAATACCTGCTTTGACTAAATGTTTTTGCATATAGTGTGGAACTTGCTCTTTGAATTGATTAACAAAAATCGGACGTTCAGGTCGAGGCCCTACAATAGACATATCACCCCGTAATACATTAATAAATTGGGGCAATTCATCTAAACTTGTTTTTCGTAAAAATCGGCCTATCCACGTGGCACGTGTCTCTCCTGCTTTTGCCCAGACAGGGCCTGTTTTTGCTTCTGTATCTACTGGCATGGTACGGAATTTTAACATAGAAAATTCTTTGCCATTCCAGCTCATGCGTTTTTGTTTATAGAAAATCGGGCCTTTTGAAGTGATTTTAACGAGCATTGCGAGACTTAAAAATAATGGACTAATGAGCAATAAAATAATCATGGCGAGCATGCGATCTTCGATGGCTTTGATTATTCGATTGATTCCCACCATGGGTGTTGCTCGTACGTTAATCATGGGAACGCCTGCTAAATGTGTCATGGAATGATTCAGTAATCCTAAGTCCATGCCGAAAATATCTAATACGAGTCGAATGGTCACTGTTTCATGTCGTAGTTCATGTAGAATTTCTTTAATCCGTGCTTCTGAACGTAATGGCAATGCGATCCAGATTTCATCAATAGACTCTGTGACAGATTTTTTTATCGAATGCTGATCGAAAGAATTATCTGTCAAAATAGCCACGATACGAAACCCCGTCCACAGAGCTTGCTGTACTGTTTCTGCAATCTGTTGTCCGAGTTGTCCCGCTCCAATCATCACAATACGCCGTTCGTTAAACCCCTTCGTGCGCATTAAGCGTAAGATAAGTAAAAGACTACACCGAAATAATAGTAATAATAATAACGTGCAACCTGCCCATAGAAAAAACCAGGCACGTGAAAAAGATTCACCTGTTTTTGTGAGAAATGCCAATCCAGCTAATATAATCAAAACAATCAAAATACCTTGAAGTATTTTACTGCTATATTGCCAAAGGCTTAGTGTTCGTACTGATTCATAGATACGAAATAAAGAAAAAACGATTGAGAGTAATAAAGCAGCAGTGGCTAAGGCAATACTATAGTGTTTAGGTAAAGCTAAATTCCCGAATTTATAAAAATACGCAAAAAATCCTGCTGCAACCATCGCAACCATATCAAAAACACGTATCACCCAGGAAAGCATTTCTGAATATTCTTTTAATAACCCTTTTGGTAGCATATTTTCTCAATCTATCGTCTTGTTTTTGTGAGCTATTGTATGTGAATTTATTTTTTAACGCGAGCGTGTTAATTATATAATGATACAAGAATAATAAATCTTTTTTTGTCTGTTTTTCTAATCTATGATATGATGCTTAACTAATTTTTAATTGTGAGAATATAAAAATGGATGGCCGTGCTAATAGTACCCTAAAAAGCAACCCTGATGGAAGAAATAACAACTTCCTTCCATCTCCACCTCGTCAGCGTGGTGGCAAGTGGTGTGAATTCTTTTGTCCCCCTCATTTTGAAAAACTTGATGTTATTAATAGATTCGGAAATATTCTGTATGGCTTGAATGGCTCTGCTTCCGCCCTGCATCTCGCACCAGTCGCGTCTCTCACAGCATCTCTTGGTACTACCCTCCCCTTTTTTGGGATTGTAGCGGGTGTGATTGATCTTCTGAATTATGCACAACAATATGGAAAGGATAAATACGATAATATAGAGCATTTTTTTCCTCTAAGAGTGACATCCAGTCTATTTTTAACTATAATGGGCATCCAAGAAGCTGCTCACTTCCGTACTTTTGCGGTAGGTGTGCCAGGGTGTGGTTTGCTTTTTATGGCTTTTGCAATCAAGTCATTTTTAGACTTTAGTGGTGCTTTGTGGGACTGGTCGTATTGGCGTAAACAGCTTCAGGCTTCTCGTGGTAGAAATAAATATAACACATTATCAAAAAACGTTAGGGATGCATTTTATAATATGATCATCCAACCATTCATTTTTACAGGTTGGACATTGCTGGCTACAGGACATCCTCTTGGTTGGGCATTTTTAGCGGCTACTGCGCTTATCAATTGCGGTTATCAGGTTTATTCAGCTTATCAGGATAAAACGCAATCAGAGACTGGGCGAGATAATACTGGTAGAACAGAGAGGCCTAATAATGGCGGTCCTCCCTTCCGATACACTCATGATCCGGGTATACTGGGAATAACAGGGGGGGTTAGAGCTTTTTATAATTAAGTATTTTATGCAAACAGCGATTATCTGTGATTGGCTTATCCCATATGCAGGCTCTGAGCGTCTTGGGAGAGATGATTCAATGCTTTCCCAAAGCATTTTATTTTCGCTTCTGTATCCACTGGCATGGTATGGAATTTTAACATATAAAATTTTTTGCCATTCCAGCTCATGCGTTTTTGTTTATAGAAAATCGGTCCTTAGTCTATTCCGAAAATATCTAATACGGGTCGAATGGTTACTCGCAACCATATCAAAAACACGTATCACCCACGAAAGCATTTCTGAATATTCTTTTAATAAACCTTTTGGTAGCATATTTTCTCAATCTATCGTCTTGTTTTTATGAGCTATTGTATGTGAATTTATTTTTTAACGCGAGCGTATCAATTATATAATGATATAAGAATAATAAATCCTTTTTTGTCTGTTTTTCTAATCTATGGTATTATGCTTAACAATTTTTAATTATGAGGATATAAAAATGGATATGCGTAATGACCCACCAGGCGGCCCTGACGGAGGAAATGAGGATTTTTCTCTATCTGAATCTAATTTACCTCGCTATTCTGGTAAATGGTATGGATTTTTTTGTCCCCCTCATTTTGAAAAACTTGATGTTATTAATAGATTCGGAAATATTCTGTATGGCTTGAATGGCTCTGCTGCCACAATGCATCTCGCGTCAGCCGCTTCTCTGACAGCGTCTCTCGGCGCTACATTGCCATTTTTTGGGATTGTAGCGGGTGTGATTGATCTTCTGAATTATGGGCAACAATATTGGAATGATAAGTATGAGGGTAAAGGGAAGGTGGCAACGTCTCTCTTTACTTTAAGGACCTTGTCAAGTTTATTTTTAACAGGGGCTGGGATCAAAGAAGCTGCTCATTTTCATACTTTTGCATTGGGTATGCCAGGTTGTGGGCTACTTTTTACGGCTTTTCTAATTAAGGCAAGCCTCGACTTCTTATGGGCTTTGAGTATATATCTCTACTATAAAAATCTGATTTCACAGGCTAAAAAAAACAGTGACACGGACATTGACATACCAAAATGGGTGGATGGGAAAATGAATTCTGAATCCATATCCATTGCCGATGCTGAAAAAACCGCCTCTAAGAATTTCATAGAATTAATCACAAAAACGCTGAGCCTTACGGGTTGGATATTCTTAACTGCAGGCCACCCTCTTGGCTGGGTGTTTTTAGCCGCCACGGCACTGACTTGCGGTTATCAAATTTATTCCGATTGCCAAGGGAATAAGCAATTAAATATTGATAGTGATCCTGCTATGAGAAATAGTTCCGTTCAGGTGCCACCTCTCCTCCATGATGAGGAGGATGATGTTGCTGCTACTAAACGAGGCAGCGCGAAGCATAAGGCAACGGCGGCTACTACTTATAAAAAGAGGAAAGAATCATCAGAGATTCTTCTGGATGATTCCACCCAGACACCTAATTTTGATGCTGTCGCTCGTCAAGGCACGGGGGCTTTTTTATAATTAAGTATTTTATGAAAACAGCTATTATCTGTGATTGGCTTATCACGTATGCAGGCTCTGAGCGTCTTTTGGGGGAGTTGATTCAATGCTTCCCCAACGCAGATTTATTTGCTGTCGTTGATTTTATTCCGCCAGGTGAGCGGGGATTTTTGCAGGATAAACCTGTTAAAACGACTTATATCCAGCGATTTCCTTTTGCAAAAAAAATGTATCGGCATTATTTGCCTTGGATGCCTTTGGCCATTGAACAATTAGATCTTTCGGAGTATCAGCTCATTATTTCAAGTTCACATGCGGTTGCAAAGGGTGTACTCACAGGGCCTGATCAACTGCACATCAGTTATGTGCATTCGCCCATGCGGTATGCCTGGGATTTACAACACCAATATCTTAAAGAAACAGGGCTTGATCGGGGAATTAAAGGCTATTTTGCGAAATACTTTCTGCATTCTC
Organism: Gammaproteobacteria bacterium; assembly: GCA_021323555.1. The sequence continues at coordinate 9,480 of JAJONP010000005.1, forward strand.
TACGTCTGTGGGACCAGCGCACAGCCAATGGGGTCGATCATTTCATTGCAAATTCGCATTTCATTGCTCGGCGTATTTGGAAAACCTATCGACGTGAGGCTGAAGTCATCTACCCGCCTGTGGATCTTTCGCTATTTCAGCCTTTGGCTCAAGGGATCCCAAAAGAAGAATATTATGTCACTGCTTCGCGGTTAGTTCCTTATAAAAAAATAGATTTGATTGTGGATGCATTTGCAACCTTGCCTCATAAAAAATTAATTGTGATAGGCGATGGGCCTGAATTAGCTAAAATAAAAACAAAAGCAGCATCGAATATAGAAATTCTGGGATTTCAACCCACTGAAGTGCTCATCCATTATCTTCAACGTGCAAAGGCATTCATCTTTGCCGCTGAGGAAGATTTTGGGTTATTACCTTTGGAAGCACAAGCCTGTGGCACGCCTGTGATTGCTTATGGGAAAGGAGGCGCTTTGGAAACTGTTCGGGGATATCCTCAAGAAAATCCAACAGGATTATTTTTTGACCAACAAACAGTGGCAGCTTTGTGTGATGCCATTTCTCAATTTGAAAATCAGCTTTTTTTATTTCAACCGAAGAATTGCGTTCAAAATGCGCGACAATTTTCGCCTCAAAAATTCAGAGAAGAATTTAAGTCGTTTGTGTTACAACAGTGCTAGTCATGGTGGATTAGACGCGCTTTTTGCATCGTAATCCACCAAAATCAAATTGAATTATTATAAAAAACTGTAAGTTGGATTAATTTGGTGGATTACGACGCAAAAAACGCGTCTAATCCACCCTACCACATTACTTAAGTCGTTTGTGTTGAAACAACTGGCATGATAAGCTTTTGCGATTTATCAATTTAAGAAGTGTTATGCAATCAGAATCGGTTATTAATAAATCAATGACAGAAGAGCAGGAAGTATCTTCCTCGTCGTTGCGCACTGCTCGTCAACTTGCATTGGATGACATTCAAGAGGGCATTGCCAAATGGCGCATCTGGCTCATGCTGGCTTATCAAGATGTGCGGTTACGCTATCGTCGCTCAGTGTTGGGTCCCTTTTGGATTACCATTAGCATGGCGATTACTGTCTATTCGATGGGTTATTTGTATAGCCATCTATTTCATAGCGATATACAAACCTACTTCCCTTTTTTGGTCGCAGGTATGTTAGCCTGGGCACTGATTTCTACCCAAGTGAGTGATCTTACGGAAGCTTTAACCTTATCTGAGGGGTTAATTAAACAAATTAAACTGCCTTATAGCTTATATATACATAGAGTCGCTACACGTAATATCATTATTTTTTTTCATAATGTTTTAGTCATCATCCCTATTCTCTTTGTTTTTCATAAAGCTGCGAAAATAAATGCCTGTACTTTATTATTAATTCCTGGATTGATGATCATTTATATTAATTCTATCTCGTATGGTTTAGTGCTGGGGATGATAGGCGCTCGTTATCGTGACATCTTGCAAATTGTCAAAAGTTTAATTCAAGTCGCTTTTTTCCTTACACCGGTGATGTGGAACCCTGCTATTTTACCGCTACAAGATCGTTATATCGTATTTCTCAACCCGTTTTATGCCTTTATTGAGTTGATCAGGGCGCCTCTCTTAGGCACGATCCCTGCGGGATATACGCTTATCATGGTGTCTATTGTGACGCTCATGGGTTTACTCTTCTCTTTAAAGATGCTAACACGCTACCGCGCGCGCATTGTGTATTGGTTGTAATCTATGGCAAAAATGACTTTAAAATCTGTCTCCGTTGAATTTCCTATTTATAATATCAATGCGCGTTCGTTTAAAAAGCAGTTTTTACGACTTGCAACAGGTGGCGCAGTCACTGAAGATGCGAAACAGCATATTGTCGTGAACGCACTGAATAATATTACACTGACTTTTAATCATGGTGATCAAATTGGTTTAATAGGCCATAATGGTTCTGGTAAAAGTACACTTTTAAGCTTGCTCGCCAGTATTTATGAACCCACTCAAGGGAAAATCACGCGAGAGGGCCATATTTCTCCCATGCTGAGTTTGATGCCTGGCATTGAAACAGAATTAACAGGTTATGAAAATATTAAAACACGTGGCTTGATCATGGGATTAACCAAACAAGAGATTCAGGAACGCATCGCTGAAATTGCTGAACTCACTGGGTTGGGCGATTATCTAGCCATGCCTCTTCGTACTTATTCTTCAGGTATGTTAGTGAGATTGGCTTTTGCTATTTCTGCCAGTATTAAACCCGATATTTTATTAATTGATGAAATTTTTGGGGCAGGCGATGCTGATTTTATGAAAATAGCACGAAAAAAAATGGTTTCTTTGTTGGATCAATCCAGTATTGTCGTCATGGCAACGCATTCGGATGATTTAATTAAGGAATTTTGTAATAAAACCTTATTGCTTGAAAGTGGCCAGGTAAAATATTTTGGAGATACGCAGACAGCGTTGGATATTTATCATGGCAAACAGGATGTTTATCAATGAGAATAAAGAGCATAGAATTAAAAAATTTTAAGCGATTTACAGATTTAATTATTTCAGATATTCCAGCTACATCAAAATTAGTACTCATCATCGGTTCTAATGGGTCTGGTAAGTCATCTCTATTTGATGCTTTTGATTGGTTAAGCAAAGGGAAGCATAAAGAGCTTCAACTTCCCTATCCTCTTCATGAATCAGCCAGTTACTATCGAAAAAACGGAAACCCTACTATTTTAATAGAGCTTTCAGACGGACAATTAATTGAAAAAATAGGGACAAATATCACGACAGGAACTGAAATCCTTAAAAAATTCTTTGGGCGAAGCAGCATCCGCATTGTACCGCGTATTTCTCATAATGCTAACATTAACCTTATCAATATAGCGATGGATAGCGATAGCCCGATCACTTATATTGAAAATGATACTCGTTTTATCAACGATGCATTTCTCTATATTCAAACAATAAATAATGCTTTAAGAGAGCCTGTTTTTAGCGGTAAACAAGCGGATACTTTAAAAATTTTCAGAGATTTTATTGAACCGTTAAACGATTCGTTGCGCAAAATATTGGGTGATAATGCCCAAACGACTATTCAGCTCGCAGAATTTCAAGATGCTCTAATACCTGACACTACAAGCCATATAGTTAAACTGATCTTTAAAAAAGGTGAATCCAAGATTAATTATGATCTACTCAGTCATGGTGAAAAACAAATCATTATTTTACTTATCAATTTTATTGTGCGTCGTCAATATTATGAAGATTCCATTATCTTTATTGATGAAATGGATAGTCATTTACATACCACTTTACAATCACGTCTGTTAGAAGAAATTATTTCTAAATGGATCCCTGATAGTTCTCAACTTTGGACAGCTTCTCATGCTTTAGGGTTCATAGATTATGCAAGAAATAGCGAGACTGCTTCTATTATTGATTTTGATTTATTAGATTTTGATTCTAAAAGAGAGCTATTTCCTCTTCCTAAAGATAAATTAGATGTCTACGAAATCGCCATTCCAAAGTCTACCATTACATCTATACTCAAAGGATACAAATTAGTTGTTGTTGAAAATCAAAATGATGAATACTTTAATGCTGCATTGGGGCAAGAGGGTTATTTATTTTTACCTGCCAATAACAATAGAGAAGTTTTTTTGACTCTGAAGAGCGATAAAGATAAATTGGGACTCAGAGATAGAGATTATTTGAGAACGGATGAAATAGAAAAAATAAAATTAAAATTACCTCATTTAAAAATTTTATCATTTTCAACTTTTGAGAATTATATTTATCATCCCGATAATATTGCTGAATTAAAGCTCAGTCATTTTGATAAAAACGCTTACCTGGCTGAAATTATAAAACAAAAGAAGGCAAAATTAATTGAGATAGTCAGTGAGATTGGCACATCGAGAAATCATTATATTGAATTCAAAGATTGTATTGTCAATGATGGCAACCTAAAACCCATCACTGATTTATTAGAAAGTGATCGCTTCGAGGACTTTTATCCTTATTTTAGTATGAAAAAGTATTTTAATAAAAAATACCTTGCTCAATTTAATTGCTCTCTCATTAAATTGTCTAAAACGTCATGGTTCAAGAATGAAATACTAAAAATAATTAAGGATGATCCATATGGTCATTAGTCGCACGCCTTATCGCATTTCATTTTTTGGGGGTGGTACTGATTACCCGACTTGGTATCAAGAACATGGTGCGGCTGTCTTAACGAGCACTATTAATCATTACTGTTATTTACATTGTCGATTGCTGCCCCCTTTCTTTGAACATAAATCGCGCGTCATTTGGCGGCAAGTCGAGGAAATACTGGACCATGAACAAATCCAACATCCGGCTGTGAGGGCAATACTGAATTATTTAAAATTCGAGCAAGGCATTGAAATTCATCATCAGGGGGATTTGCCTGCTCGTTCAGGGCTAGGCTCAAGTTCTGCTTTCACGGTAGGTCTATTGCACGCAATGTACGCCTTGCATGGCTTCATCTCCAGCAAACGTGAGCTGGCTTGTGAAGCGATTCATATTGAACGAGATATTTTAAAAGAACATGTGGGTGTTCAAGATCAGATTGAGACAGCTTACGGTGGATTAAACAGAATTATTATCACACAGGGTGGTGATTTTGAAGTGAACCCATTGGTACTGCCCACTACTCAAATGACAAACCTGCATGAGCATTTAGTTCTATTTTTTACGGGTGTTTCGCGCACTGCCTCTGATATTGCGGCGGAAAAAATAAAGTCCATTCCTCTTAAACAGCAAGAATTGCATGCCATGCGCGAAATGGTCGATGAAGCTACGCATATTTTATCTCGAGGGAATGATATAACGGATTTCGGGCGTTTACTGCATGAAAGCTGGATGTTAAAACGTCAAATTAGCGCCAGTATTTCACCCACTTTTATTGATGCTATTTATGAAAAAGCACGAAAGGCAGGTGCGATTGGGGGTAAATTACTCGGCGCAGGGGGCGGTGGGTTTATGTTATTTTTCATAAAACCAGAGCATAAACCGCAACTCTATGACGCACTCAAAGATTTATTGCTTGTTCCTTTTGAATTTGAAAGCGGCGGTTCGCAAATTATTTATTATGATAATCAACGCTATACCCTGATGTCCATGCAACGTCGTGACTATATGCATTTGAAAAAAGAAAAACAGTTAGCTTTTCCAACTCGTTTGAATTCTATTAACCACTTAAAAGAGCCAATCATATAAGAGAGAGAAATTTGGATAAAAAACAGCAGCTACTCAATCAAATTCAAACTAATATCAAACAATATTGTGATGAGTATTTTGATTTTTCTTTTAACCCCGAAAAGCCGTCTGTCCATTTGCATGAACCAACAACGAGCCATGACGAAATATTTTCAGCTGTTGAAACCATGTTATCAACGTATACGACAATGGGGAAAAAAGTACGTGCGTTTGAGAAACAATATGCCGATTACACAGGCGCACAATATGGCGTCATGTCTAATTCAGGTTCTTCTGCTAATTTGCTTTCCGTTGCAGCATTGGCAAATCCTGTGACACCTCATTATTTAAAACCAGGCGATGAAGTCATTGTACCCGCACTTTCTTGGTCAACGACTATTTGGCCTGTTATCCAACATAATCTGGTTCCTGTGATTGTAGATTGCGATATTAATAGCTTTAATCTTGATTTGAATAAATTAGAAAAAGCGATTGGCCCTAAAACACGTGCGATTAAACTCGTGCATGTGTATGGCAACCCTTGCCCTATGGATGCCATTATGTCGCTTGCTAAGAAGTATAATCTATTTGTGATTGAAGATTGCTGTGAAGCCATGGGTTCTTTTTACGATGGAAAATCGGTTGGCAGTTTTGGTGATATCGGTAATTTCAGTTTCTTTTTCTCGCACCATATCAGCACACTGGAGGGTGGCATTTCTATCTCAAATGATTTTAATTTAACAGAAACCATGCGTATTTTACGCGCTCATGGTTGGTCACGTGAAGCAGATGAACATCAAAAATACGTAGCGCGTTATCCTGATATTGATCCACGCTTTATTTTTATTAACGTGGGCTATAATTTAAGACCGACAGAAGTCAATGCAGCTATGGGGCAACACCAATTACCTAAACTGAATTCATTGATTGATAAACGCCGAGAAACGGCGGATTTTTATTTAAAATATTTGTCAAAATATTCGGATTTTTTTCAATTCCAACAAGAAACGCCTAAAGGTAAACATGTGTGGTTCGGTTTTCCTCTCATATTAAAAGAAAACGCACCTTTTACAGTAAAAGAGATAACGGCTTTTATTCAAAAGCATTCGATTGAAACTCGCCCTATTATTGCAGGTAATATGGCAAGACATCCTGCATTTGAGATGTATCAACACCGTATCGCAGGTGAGTTAAATAATGCAGATATCGTGATGAAACGGGGTTTTGCAATCGCTTGCCATCATGCTGTTGACCCAGCAGCGCGTGATTATGTTGTCCATACGATTGATGAATTTATGAAACAATATACGAGAGTTCTCTGATGTTAAAAACGAAGATTCTAATTTGCGGAGCAACAGGTTTTATTGGACGCAATTTTACAGAACAACTGAGCGCATTGCCTGAATTTGAAGTCCATGCCGTGCGTTTTCAACGTCCTGAATATAGCTGCCGCAATGTCATCTGGCACCAGGCTGATTTACGTAACCCTCAAGAGATTGCGCGTGTTATGCAGGGTATGGACATTGTCATCCAGGCCGCTGCAACGACTTCAGGCTCTAAAGATATCGTCATGCGTCCTGAAATTCATGTGACAGATAATGCTGTCATGAATTCTTATTTATTTCGTACTGCGTTTGAACAAAAAATTAAGCATGTGATTTTTTTCAGTTGTACTGTGATGTATCCCTCTCGTGCAACAGCCCTTAAAGAAACTGATTTTGATGCAAATACGCCACTTCATCCTCGTTATTTTGGCGTAGGCCACACTAAACTTTATATCGAAAAAATGTGTGAGTTCTACGCGAATATTTCTGAAACAAAATTTACTGCCATTCGTCATTCTAATATATATGGCTCACATGATAAATTTGATCTAGAACGCAGCCATGTCTTTGGAGCAACAGTCACTAAAGTGATGACAGCCAATGATAAAATGAGTGTATGGGGTACAGGTGAGGAAGAACGTGATTTACTGTATATTGATGATCTAGTCAATTTTGTTAAACTCGCAATCGAGAAGCAACCTCAGAAATACCGTTTGTATAATTGCGGTTATGGAAAAGCTGTTACCATTAAAGAATTAGTAAAAAAAATAGTTTCGCATTCTGGAAAAAAACTGTCTATTGAACATGACCTCTCACAGCCTACCATTAAGACTAGCTTATTTTTAGACTGTACGCGTGCAAAACAAGAATTGGGCTGGGAAGTAAAAACAGATTTAGATACAGGGATTCAAAAAACACTTCAATGGTGGAAAAAAAATATTGCAAGAAAAATATATGAGGTTGTTACATGAGTTTTTACAAAGGCAAGAAAGTATTAGTCACAGGCGGCACAGGGTTGATCGGCCGACCTTTAGTCGAGCAATTAGTTGAAAAAGGCGCAATCGTCACCATTGTATCATTAGATACGCCCAACAATTTACCTTCTGATATTACTTTTAAGAAAGCCGATTTGCGTGAATTTAGCAATTGCTTGGAGCTCTGTCAAAGCCAGGAGATTGTGTTCCAACTCGCAGGCGTGAAAGGTTCACCCGCCATGACTGCCAAAAGGCCTGCAAGCTTTTTTGTGCCAACCATTACATTCAGTATCAATATGATGGAAGCGGCGCGACGTGCGGGTGTTGAGCGATTTTTATTTACCAGTTCTGTGGGTGTCTATTCTCCAGCTGAAATTTTCTATGAAGATGATGTGTGGAAAACCTTCCCCTCCCCTCACGACCGCTTTGCAGGCTGGGCAAAACGGATGGGTGAATTACAAGCGGAAGCCTATAAAATTGAATACGGCTGGGATAAAATTTCTATCGTCCGCCCTGCGAACGTGTACGGCCCTTATGATAATTTTGATCCTAATAACGCGATGGTTATCCCTTCTCTGATTCATCGAGCCATGAATGGTGAAAACCCTTTGACTGTGTGGGGGGATGGTTCTCCTATTCGTGATTTTATTCATGCAAGTGATGTGGCAAGAGGGATGATGCTTGCTGTTGAACAAGGCATTAATGAACCGATTAATTTAGGCAGTGGTACGGGTGTGACTATTAAAGAAATAGCAGAGATTATAGCTGCTCACGTACCTAATGGTAGTATTGACCTTGTATGGGATATCACTAAACCGACAGGCGATGCAAAGCGCTTGATGGATATGACACGCGCGCATTCTTATGGATTTCAACCCAAAATGTCCATTAAAGAAGGTATTATTGATACGATTGAATGGTATAAAAATAATCGTTATGTACTGAATAATCGTTATAATGCATTTACTGAGAAGGCACATTTACCGATGCAAGAGATTGCTTGATGAAAAATATCGCGATCATCACAGGCGCAAGTCGAGGCATTGGCGCTGCCACAGCAAAACTGCTTGCAAAACAAGGCTACGCAGTGTGCATCAATTACCATCATGGGCAAGAAAAAGCAGAAGCCCTTGTCACTGAAATTTGTGAGGCAGGTGGCCAAGCCATTTCAGTCAAAGCAAATATTGCATCACGAGATGCCGTTGTTACTTTATTTGAAACAGTCGACCGCGAGTTAGGCTCTGTCACTGCACTCGTGAATAACGCAGGTATTAATGGCGGAATTTTTGCAGTGGAAGAGGTGACAGCAAGCACCTTGGAATCCGTATTTGCAACCAATGTATTCGGTACTTTTTTTTGTTGTCAGGAAGCGATTAAACGCATGAAACATCAGAAAAAGGGCAGTATTGTGAATGTCTCTTCCGAAGCAGCACGCTTTGGAGGCACTCATCTTGCGCACTATGCCGCATCAAAAGCTGCTATTAATACATTTACGATTGCGTGTGCGCGCGAAATTGCAGCCTATCAACTTCGTATCAATACTGTGAGTCCAGGTGTGATTGATACAGATATACATGCGGATTCCCCGCCTGATAGAATCAATCATTTGATTAATAGCTTACCCATGAAACGTATGGGAAAACCTAGTGAAGTCGCTGAATTGATATACTGGCTTCTGTCGGATGCAGCATCGTATGTCAGTGGCGCGGTGGTTCCTGTGACGGGGTCGAGATAATTTACACGGAGAAACCCATGACAGAAGAAGAAATAATATTATCAGATAAAAAAATTATACATAGCTTCTTCACTCATCCCGAAGAATCACTCGCATCGTATCAAGAATCAGGATTTTTTATTGAGGAAAATGTATTTTCTGATGAAGAATGCGAACAGCTGATTCAAGCCTCTGATAACCTTGAAAATGCAAAAAATAAAACTTACCGTCCACAAATGATGCCACACCGTGAAAATCCCTTATATCTCACAGCGCTGCGAAACCCTAAGTTGGCGATGATTATGAATGCATTAGTCAACGGCAAGGCAGTCGGTTTACAAACTGAATTTTTTTATTGTAAACCTGGCACCCGTGGTTTTTCGCTTCATCAGGATAATTTTTTTGTACAAGCTCCCTACGGTGTATTTGCATCTGCCTGGATCGCTTTGACAGATACTTATTTTGAGAAAGGTGGATTAATTGTTTATCCTGGAACACATAAAGAGGGGCTACTACCTGTTAGAAAATTAAATGTAAGCAAAGATGCAGCGCAAGATCCCAATGCAAATAATGAAGAAACTATTGTTCCTCCTCACTATCAAATCATGAATGCATGTGTCCCTAAAGGCGCCGCCTTATTCATCCATGGTCACCTAGTACATGGATCTAACTCAAACCAAACAAATGAATGGCGTTATGTGCTTTTAAATACTTACATACGTCAAGGAGAAAATTTTAGACCTGGTAATTATGCACAAAGAGAGGCAATTGAATTATGAGTGTATCAGCTCTAATAGAACGCATTAATTTAAATACTCTATCACCCAGTGAGAGACAATCGCTGGCAAAAATGACTTATGAGCAGGAAAGTTATTTCCAGCATTTATTTAACCAGGACCATATCGAACTTACTTGTGAAAAATTTTCTCATGCTTTTCGCGATGAAATCGAACGTATTTTAATTGAAAAGGAGTTAGTAAAAGAAAAAACGCCTCTCGAAAATTTACATGAAGTCCTTTCTGATGAAATGAAAACGTATAATTTCAATGATGGTGTCAACAAAATCAGCACCTATTTTTATGAAACAGATGCCTCGTTCATGACTGTGTATCATCAATACATTAGATTCTTGCGGGAATGCTTGGTTAAAGAACCCTTTTGGTTTCAAGGGACCCCAACAATACGGATCCACTGCCCTAATGCCAAAAATAGCCACCATTATCCACGCTACCACACGGACATCAGTTATGGACACCCGCCTGAAGAAATTAATATCTGGTTTCCCCTCACGCCTCTTTTGACGGGGCATGGTTTTAGAATCATGTCAGTATCCTCTTCAAAAAAAATCATAGAACAATTTGATTACGATTACTCGAAATTTATTCATGCAGCGATACACGATAAAAATTTTTCTTTTGAGTGCGATACACTTTCAGCCTCTGTCACAACACCCTTTGGCAAAATGCTTGCCTTTGATCCTCGTTGTGTTCATACAGGCGTACCACTCACTGCGCATTCACGTGTTTCGATTGATATTCGCATTTTACCGGTTTCTCAATATGAAAAAATGACGATTGAATATCAAGGTTCTGGAAGACGTAAAATTCTTTTTGCGCCTAACCATTGTTACAACCTGCAAAATTCAGATACTATATAGGAAGAAAATTATGAGTACTCAACCCATGCTAAAATTCATCGCAGGTTCAAAACCCATTTTCAATATTGATTATGCTATACTCAGTGCGCCTGTCAGGCATGTTTTTATGATTGCTACCATTTGGTATCTCACACAGAAAAACAAAATAAATAATTTACAGGTTTTAGAAATAGGCTCATGGATGGGTGCCTCTGCTCTTTCCTGGGCACAAGGCTTACAATTACATAACAATGCGAAAGGTACTATCACTTGCCTCGATGCATGGAAACCTTTTTTTAATCGAGCTATACACAAGGATGATGTCTATATCACAATGGAACAAGCATTAAGCAGCGAGACAGCGTATCAAATTTTTTCTCATAATATCAGTACACTTCCAGCAACCATAACTTGCCAACATTTGCGCGGCAAAAGCGATAATATTCTTCCCTTATTGCAACAGGGTATATTTGATGTCATTTTTATTGACGGAGATCATGCGTATACACCTGTCCTGAAAGACATTAAAAATTCATTAGCCTTGGTCAAAGAAGGTGGCATTATTTGCGGTGATGATCTTAATTTACAACTTTTCCAAGTTGACCGAGATAACACAGTTAAAAATGCAGAAGCGGATTTTATTAAGGACACCCTCACTCAGCGTAACTACCACCCTGGCGTTACTCTGGCTGTTGCAGAAATATTTGGCGAAGTGTCTGCTTGGGGCGGATTTTGGGTCATGCAAAAACAAGGAAATCAATGGAAAAAAATCTCATTAAAAAATATGCCTATTCATTATCCAGAGCATTTCCCAGAAAGCGCTTTACAAAAAGCAAAAGACCATTTAAATGATATTGTGATTAACTAAATGACGCACTTTTTTTTTATTACTTCATCTGATACTGTTTCAGCACAGCTACTATCTCCTATTATTAATCTACACCCTGATATTGACTATTCCACAAATTATTCTGATATGTTTTTATCGGGTATCGCTCCACCCGATATGCTGATTGATAAGTTTATCTTGTACCATTCCAACCCTGAAAAAAAATATTCAGGCGCTCACTATTTTTCTGCCTTTGAATTGCATCACAAGACATTAACAGAAAAAACTGCACAACCTTACCGTAAGTCCAACATTCTTATGTCGCCGTTGTTACGCATCAATTTTCTATTACACAGTTGGAAAAAATTTCATGCAACGCCGATAAAAACACTCGCATTTATTGAACACCAGATGAATATCCTCAAACAATCAAACCATAGCTCTTGCGAACTCTATCGTTTTCTCAATTTTTATGCTCAAATAAAAAAATCCGCACAATTCGAGGAAAATAATGGCTTAGATTCAGTAGAAAATAAATTATTTCTTATTGCCTTAGCCAGAGTCATTGCTTACGATTCTGCAGATATCCCAGTGCCTGGTCAAACCTATTGTTTTGAAAAATTACTGAATAGCGAAGAAAATTTCATTAGTATGATTCATTATTTAACGAATCACCAGCTTGAAATAACATCTGATTGTCGCGAACAAATCACATTGCAATTAGAAAACACTATTAAAATAATCAACGACATGCAATTTCCAGAATGGACGTTCTGGCAAAAAGAATTATTAAAAAAGTTTCTTAACAAGCGCCTCTATACTATTTATTATCCTCATATTGATAAACCACTTGCTCAATTTTATAATGCCGCAGGCTACTCACTCTTATCAGCCACAGAGGTCATAACACCGCAATACTCTAAATTAATATCGCTACAATTGAATTCAAACCGTCCTGCTCAGCTCGGTTTTTATTTTGATAATATTGAAGAAACGGCAGATAATCCAAATGATATCGAAGTACTAGTCAATATTGATATAGGTAATCAAGGGATAAAAAATTTTATAGAAAACGAAATACCTAAGAGAAAATTCACACTGAAATATATTGAAACGCCTAAACCCAAGTCATTTTGTGATTTATGGCAACCCATTAATAAGCTTTTAGAAATCACAGACCCTAACTGCTATTTTCTTTTAAATATCAGTGATGAAATGCTATTTAAAACACTGGGCTGGGACACTCTATTAAAAAAATATGTGGGTCATTTCCCAGACCATTTATTTCGTTTACGTGCATCACGCAATAAGTTTAGAAATTATTTTGATAGATGGGAATGTAGTTTCGCACAGGATTCTATACCGATTACGACAAAAAAATGGCTTGATGTCAGTGGTAACTGGAACCCTTGCTTTGGCCCTGATAGTTTCCAGCAGCTTGTCTCTTTTTATCTTGCGAAAGAAGGCATGTTTTCAAATGAACATTTGTTAAGAGATATACCTGTTCTTGATATAGAATTTTCAGGTGATATCCCCTCTCTTGGCATGGCTAACGATAAAGAATGGCACCATCATAGCGATCACATTAAAGCTATGGAAATATGCCAATCCCCAAAAATGCAATTGGAAGCACGTAGAAGAGCTATTTTAATAAAAGCCAATATCGTTGCTCATGCTCAAGGACTCAGCGATTATAGTATTCAGGATATAAAATCCAGAAAAGAAATTCAGATTATCAATACCAAGACAAAAGCTATTATTGAAAAATTTGATTATAACGTAAATAGCTTATTTATTTTATTAACAAACTATTGGCGTCGTTTGTCCTTCTTTAATTATTTTGGTGATGGGAAAAATAAAAAAATCTATACTGTAAGAGGATTATTAAGATATTTGAATGCAAAATATAAGTTTATCTATTTAATCCGAAAAGCATGGCGACAATTTCGAGGAAATTCTAGTCAAGTGCTAGAGATACTTAGACAAGAAAATAAAAAAATGAATGAATTGCTTTACCTTGTTTCTCTTGAAAACAAGAAACTATCACAAAAATATAACGTTGACTCAACACCTGAAACCATAGACTCTGCCCCTGTTCAGCAGAACAATCTCCATCCAGCTCCCGAGTACTTATTCCCCAAAATTTCAATTATTATCGGGGTGCTTAATATGAAAGACTATATAGCTAATGCATTAGAGAGCGTTCTACAACAAAATTATCCAAACCTCGAACTTATTGTGATGGATGGTGGCTCAACAGATGGCACTCTTGAGATTATTAAACACTATGAAAAACATATTAATTTCTGGAAAAGTGAAAAAGATGGTGGCCACTGTGATGCCTGCAATAAAGCGCTTGATATTGCGACAGGTGATTTAATAGGGTTTCTTAGCGCAGATGATGTTTATGCTGATAATACTTTTAATAAAGTCGCGGCGACCTATAATAAAAACTTAGACGTTAGAATCATTACCTCTGGCATTTCTATTATTAAAAATAATAAAGTGATTCATACGTTAACAGACCCTCATAAATTACAAATTTCATTAAAAAATATGATATTTGAATTATCTGTCATCAATGCCCGATTTTTTCATAGAAGTATTTTCAAAGAATTTGGGAAATTCCAACCCACTCATGCCGATGGTAACTATAATCTGGCCAATGATAGAAATTATTTAATCAAGCTTGCGCTTGCGAATGTTAAATCTGAAATCATTCCTGAACCACTTTATCAGTATCTTTCTCATGAAAGCTCATTTACGTTTGGTAAAAAACATATTACGCGGGTACGCTATGATCATTTGAAACTAGCAGATAATTTTTTAAATAATGAAAATTTATCCATCCCGCAACAAAAAATCTTTTACTCCTGGATTCAAAAAGATACTACTTATTTATTTTTATATTATCTTTTAAAACTCGACATCAAAAAAGCGTTCTCAACCATGAAATATGGATTAAAAAAATGTGGGATTGGATGGTTAATAAAATTACCTTTGGCTATAGGCGTTGGGTTATATAGAAAAACTTTTAGGATTTTATTAAATAAGACATTTTGACATGACAATACCAAAATGTTTTCGCATTGATTATTAAATAGGATACCTTAGATTAGCAGCCTGCAAAGATTTTTAGGAGTTAAAACTTGTTATTTAATTCATTCGCTTATTTCTGTATTTTTCTACCTGCTGTGCTTTGTATTTATTTCACTCTAGCAAAGTACACTAATTTTACATCTGCTAAAGTTTTTCTAGTTGTCTCTTCTTTATTTTTTTATGGTTGGTGGAATTATACTTATCTATATTTATTCTGTATCTCTATTATCATTAATTATATTCTAGGATATTTGATATATGATAAGGAAAAAAATTCTAGGGCAAAATTATTTTTAATAGCGGGTATTTCTTTTAATTTAATATTACTTGGCTATTATAAGTATGCCAATTTTTTTGTTAATAATACTAACATTTTATTGTCTACTCATTTATTTTTGAAGACTGTTATACTTCCACTGGGCATAAGCTTTTTCACCTTTACCCAAATTGCGTTTTTAGTAGATACCTATAAAAAGAAAAGCAAAGAATATGGATTTGTAAACTATTGCCTTTTTGTAAGTTATTTTCCTCATTTATTGGCTGGGCCGATTATTCATCATGCACAGATTATGCCACAATTTTCTAACCAACTTAATGCTCGAATAAATTATCGTAACATATATCATGGATTAATATTATTTATTATCGGCTTATCTAAAAAAGTGATTCTTGCAGATACTTTCGCCTTTCTTGCTAATAATGGATACGCCCATGTTACCAATTTGAATTTTAGCGAGGCATGGATAACTTCGCTTGCCTACACCTTCCAAATTTACTTTGATTTTAGTGGATATACTGATATGGCACGAGGTGCTTCTAAGCTATTTAATATCGAATTGCCAATCAATTTTAATTCTCCTTATCAATCGTTAAATATCCAGGAATTTTGGCGATGTTGGCATATTACCTTAAGTAATTTTTTAAAGGATTATATTTATATTCCCCTGGGAGGCAATAAGGTTTCGGAAATAAAAATTTATCGAAATCTTATTCTTACTTTTCTTTTAGGCGGTTTTTGGCATGGTGCTGGCTGGAACTTTATTGTGTGGGGGCTTCTTCATGGTACTGCTCTTTCCTTCTATAGAGCTATTAAACCTTATACTAAACAAATGCCTGATATTATATCTTGGCTAGTCACATTTAATTTTGTAAATATCACGTGGATATTCTTTAGGTCAAATACACTCCCCGAAGGAATAACATTTTTACAAAAAATGTTTGATTTTTCACACATCAGTCCTGTTGGAATTAATATTATAGGATTATTTAGTCTAGCTCTCTTAGCAGGAACCTGCTTACCTAATTCTAATAAAATCATGAAATATGAATTAATTAATAAAATTATTTTTATTGCTCCTATTTCTATATTAATGGTCCTATCTATCATTGTAATGGAGATAAGTAATAGCCATGAATTTATATACTTTCAATTTTAAAATTAAAACTTTTTTATTACTTTTATCAATAGTTGCTATTTACATAGCATTTGATGTCAGCTGTTTTTTATTAGATCGTTACGGTAGAAGTTATAATGAAAAATATTTCTATTTTGCAAATGACGCAAAAGGCAAAAAACATTTAATGCGATATTTATACCCAAAATCTACGCCTAAAATTATTTTCGTAGGAAATTCATTTACAAAAGAACATGTGAGTACAGCCATTTTCCACAAAAATGGCATTAAAATTTTTAATTATGGTATAGAAGGTTATTTTATTGCGCAATATCCAAAAATGATAGAAAATGCGCTTAAATTCCACCCTAAAATAATAGCCTTATCGATGCAGGCGCCTGAATTATATAGCCCCTTTTCACATTTTTATGTTGATTATAACCACGATTCAGATATCCCCTTAAGTAATATATTTTTTCTTGGTTCTCATTCGACTGGATCAGAATCACTTTTATATGCCTTAAAATTATTAATGTCATATTTTAAAACTTTGGATTATTTTGCAACTAAAGGACATATCATCCAAGATCATATAAAAGATACCTTTTGGGGTAAAACAAAGCTATTTAAATTCTCACCGCTTCCTCCCTTAAATTTATCTTTAGACTGTGATTTTGACATGCATGCACATCCTATCCCGTTCCGCAATTGCGGGAATGGAGATGGTGTTCTAATTGGTAAAACAGATAAAACTAACATGTCCTTTTATCGAGAAGATAAGGAATTAGACAAAAATAAGCTGAATTACCAGTTTGTGGAAATCCTCAACAGTATATTTGCAAAAATAAAACAAGCAGGGATTAAACCCATGTTAATTTTAATTCCTACATTTGCTCATTATAAATTAGATGAAACAATGCTTTCTGCGCTTATTGATGCAGATATTATTAATCTATCAAACTTACGCCTTCATACTAACGCGTGGCATGATTATGGACACTATAATGTCCGAGGAAGAAAAGAATACACTGAAGCATTAGTTAAAAAATTTAAGTTATTGTTAGATAATGTAAATAATCGATAGAAGGAGTACAATGAGCTGGTTCGCTTGACAGCAACTGCCCTCATTAGAATGAGTTTGCAAGACGGCAGCTAAGTAACCTATTTTATCTGCTTGTTTTTTAAATAAAATGAGTGAAGTATGATTGCATGTAAAAAAATAAAATTAATATCTGTTATTTTTTCTTTGATATTGTTATTTGCTGCCTATGATCTTACAGTATTAGCAAAAAATCCCAATGCTAATTTATTTAATGTTCTTGTCAATGATGGCCATCGGGTAGATGAAAGTTACTCCTATATAGCAGGCGTTGAAAAACCATCAATTTATGATCCTTATCTCTTCGAACATAAAAATGATTTAACTTTACGGCCTCCTTTGCCCCATTTCATATTTAAAGCTATTTATTATCTTTGTTACAAGCATATAAATGTTGCTATCATGACAGCCCATACTCTTCCCCCTATTGTCTCAGCAGTTCTTTTATTTCTTTTAGCTTTTACAATTTTGAAACGAAAGGATTTTGCATCATTCGCTACCCTTTTGAGTATTAGCTTATGATAAATTTATGAAGTTAGATAAATGTTCATCCTTAAAAAATTATAAAGTTAACTTTATTAGGATTGATAGTAATAATCCCCCTAAGAATCTTGAACAATGCACTCATCTATATTCAAAAGATTTATTACAAGTTATTAATTAATACTTATTCTATTTGAAATATAGATAAACCCTTGTCATGGAAGCGTAATTTTAAATGCTCAAAGCGTTTATCAACGCATTCATTCGGTAAGATTGCCCATTGCAAAGCATATTTTTTGGCTGCTGCTTTCAATCGTTCGCCTGTCAGGATTCGACAATAAAAGCCGCCAGGACCACCCTCACGCCATTCAGTATAAGAACCATAAAGAAAGTTCTTCCGAATGGTATTTTCTTTTAAGTACTGATCAGAAAAAGCAATAGCATTTGCATAATAAACAGCACGCTTACCCACAATAGGTATTGAAATAAATAACTCAGAGTCACTCAGTGGCACGGCAAATACATCAGTGGTTTTTGTATGCTGCTGTATCCAGTTATACATGGCTGGATGTTTGTTATAAAGTATCGCTTTAGGGTCATCCTTCCATCTCAAACTAAAAACGGTCAGTAAAATACCAGTGCTAATAAGTACACAAAGCAAAATATATTTACTTAAGCGGGTAAAATGCCTGATGTTAAAAAAAGAGTGAGGCAGCCATTTAGCTAGGAAGTAAGCAATGGTTCCTGATGATATCAGCGCTACCATATAGTAGCCAAACTGAGTAAACCGAATGGGTCCTAAAATGACTATTTCCCGCATTGGGATGTACTTAACAAATATAATTTGTGCTGCAATCGCCATCAAATAAGCAACTCCATAGACAAAGGCCAGCCAGGCAAGGCGATATTGCTTTGATATAAAAGAAATGCAAAAGCCAGCAAATAAGAAGCCAGTTATCATCTTGGTGGTTTCTTGCCACGGCCACGAACTATATGTGCCAAAAGACTCTGGCGCGTAATGTGCTCTATGAATATAAGGTTCAATCACATAATTCATGATAAAAGCGGCATCAGGTAATTTAAATGAAGAAGTAAAGTAATGCTGCAAAATAAATGTCGAGAGGCAAATAATTCCAGCACCAACGACACTAAGTCGAATAAATTGCTGCTTTGAAACAGAAGATAATATAAGAAAACAAATCATAAAAATACCCATCGCAGGGTGAACAAGCATAGTTGTGATGAGTAGCAAAATCGCTAATAATAAATTAAGACGTTGCCCATTAAGTAATAATGTACCACCAATGAAGGCAAAAAATAAACCTAAGCTTTGAGGTGCCGCCCATATAGGCAAGGGTCGCCAATTCGCAACAGTAAATACCGTAGCTATCCACCACGTGGGTGCAACCACAGCCCAGCAAAAGAGTAATAAATCTTTAATTGCGACTTTTCTTTCATCTTTTTCTATACCGAGTGGAATTGAGGAGAGAAAAAAGAATAAGGTCGCTGGCATGAAAATTTTCAAGAAAGCTTTTAAAATATAGAAAATAGTATAGTAACCTGTGTGAAACCAGGTTGCAAAATACATAATGATCTCACCAAATATCATCCTGGGTGAAAGTTCATGACTGGTATTGGTAAAAAAATCATTAGGTAAAAAGTGGGGGTTAAGTGCGCGTTCAAAATAAACCATCATATCAACTGCTGGCCATTCAAATGCAGTCGGACTCAATAATAATGGCTCTGGACTTTTGATAAAGATAAAATGAATAAAAGACCAGATGACAAGTAAAAAAGCAAACAAGTAACGAAAAAAATAGCTGGAATTTAAATTGTTTTTTACCATTATTTTCCCTACAATGAGTTAAATTCTAATTCATTAGCAACGCTTGCTAATTTAGCAATCAAGCATATTTGACACAATAACTATTGTCAATCATTGCCTGTAAGCGCATTTTATCCACGTTGCTTTTATAGATAGATTATAAAATTAAAAAATGGATATAATTTTAAGGCCAGGAATGAAACATTTTTTTAGAAAGCTGGTAAGTAAATCATTAGGCTGCATTGGAATGGCTAGACCTATTCTTTTTCCTTTGAATGAGGATAGCAGACTAATCATTTTACTTAAAAACCTTAATCTTATTTATAAAATAGGGTTGGATTTTACAGACAATATAGAAAAATATAATACTTCTAACAGATATTATCTTTTATTATCTTTTAATTAAGGTAAAACAGGTTGAATCCCTTAGCGAAGAGAGCGCAATCATAACTTCAAAGTTATTAGATATATATCATAAGTACAACAACACACATTTAATTTTTGACTTATCAATGGATATAATTTCAAGGGAGGGTTAGGTTACCAGAGCATTAAAATAATTATTCAGTCTATCGTAAATTGACATAGCCGGCTGCCACCCTAAGGCACGGATTTTCGCGCTAGGTGCCGTTTTAAATTGGTATTCTGTATCAAGCTGATTGATATGTAATGTACAATTAAAAGTTTTTTCTACCCACTGAGTAATGCTGCTGACTTGTAAGTCTTCATTCGATCCAACATTAAAAACATCATTCCATTGATTTCGTTGTAAGAGAAATTTAATAGCACTGCTAACATCGTTGACATGGATAAAGTTTAAAATTGAATGAGGTTGACAGTAAATATCAACTCTATGATTGGATAGAAGTGCTTTTTTATGCTCAAAAATAATATTCTTACTCATGGCTTCACTAATTAAAATGCTTGGCCGTAAGATAAGATAACTTATATTAAAAAAATGAGAATAACAAGTAACATAACGTTCTGAGTATTGCTTATTTAAGCCATAAAAATTACAAGGATTTTGAAGAGAATCTTCTGTACGTGTTAAGTTATCTTCAGTGCCATAGACTTCTATGCTAGAGATATATATTACTTTTGCATTAAATGCGCGCGCTAATTCTAGAGTAAATAATACCGGACAGAAATTATGAACATGATCCGTGACAGGATCTTTTTGTGACATATAGACAGAAGGAAAACCAGCAGCTGCGATGATATATTTAACATTCCATCCTTTTGATTGAATTAATTCAATAAATTTCTTATCGTAACTGCATTGCATCAAGGAAGGATGCATGTTAGGTTTTCTGGTCAGCCCTATTACTTTTGTTCCTGTTATACTTTCTATGCCAGAATATAAAACAGACTGTCCTAATAATCCCGTTGCGCCCAGAATAAAAGTAATATCTTTTTTCATCTACCCTCCATTCTAATTATTTTCCTTAGCAGATTTCTATACGTTCGTTAATCAATTAAAAATCGTTCCTGGAATATCATAACTAAATGCAACCAACCTGATTTTATAATGGGATTACTGGATCCTCCTTCCACACGAACTCCCTCCTGCGTTGGAAATTCTATGATACAGTAACCTCTTTTTAAAAATCTGATTGTTTGCTGGGCTTCCAACATAAAATCTTCTGCATCGGTTGGCGTACTACGTAGGGCTTCTAAACGAAAGCCACGATAGCCATTCCAACAATCAGTCAACTTAGCACCAAACATACGATTAATTAAAAAGGTTATAAATTTTAAATAAAATAAGCGATGGATATAATACCAATGCGCCTGTCCTTTATGATACCCACCTTTCGCTAAGCGTGAAGCAATCACTAAATCAGCACCTTGTTCAAAATACGTAATAAAATTTTGCAAATCATCAGGATTTTCTTCACCATCAGAACTTAAAAAAACGAGATGCGTACCTGTGGCCTTAGAAGTTGCAAAACGCATGGCAGCACCGCGTCCACCGCTAGCAACAATATATGTGGTAAGCTTCTGAGAAACAAAATAATCTTTTGAGCCATCCGTGCTGTCACCATCGACTACAAATATTTCATGAAATAAACTGCGATTAATGCGCGGAATAATCGAACGGCTCCCAGCTAAATCATTACGATTGAGAATAGCTAAGGTAATTTTAACTGCCATGAATCTGATCCTCTTAATAGAAAATTTATTGATTTTGCGTATAATATAGCTGGCTTGTAGAAATCTCAACCAAATTATAGCCGCATACTAGGTTTATTTATTAAGTAGATTATTTTTTTGCAACCCTTTACTATTGCTCATATACATAATAAAAGTCAGGAGCTGTAAGAAAATGAAGGAAAAGACTGTATTTTGCGGATTTTTCGCTATCTTATTTATGGCTTATTTACCTGTTTTAAGTCACTCCTTTCTGTTTCATGATGACTATATAGCTGTGTTATGGAATAGAAATTTTTTAAGCCATTATTATCTTATTCCTAATTTGCAGGAAGGTCGATTTGTCACAGCTCTCCTAAACATAATAGAAAACTACTGGCTTTATTATAATACCTCCAATGAAATACGCATGGTAAGTGTTCTATTACTATCTTTTATCAGCTATATCAATTACCGTTTTTTTATCAGTTTAGGCTATGCACGTCTGGCAAGCTTTACCCTGGTAACCTTAATCGCCACCTTACCTCCTTTTCAAGCCACTATTTTTGGCATTACGAGCGGTCAATTTATTTTATTTGGAATATTTTTCTCTCAATTTGCTTTCATACAGCTACAAAAAAATCGGAACTACTTAGCGCTTATCTTCCTGGTCCTTGCTCAATGTACTTATTATGCAAGCTCTGGTTTTTTTCTTGCTTATTTAATTTTTTATTTGATGTCACCAAATACCTCATTAAATAATCAAACCCTAAGAAAAGCTTTTCATACATTAGGTTTTTATTTAATTACTATTATTATTACTCATATTAGCATTGTTATTACCTTAAAATTATTACATTTTGGCACCTATGCTAAAGACACGGGCAGGAGCTTAACCGCTATCAATCACAATATCATAGGACAAATCTGGTTTTATATTTCAGAACTTATTCCAAAGACAGCGAGCTTATGGCATATCGAATATACGATAGACAAAGCCTCTCTTGTTTCGATCTTGGTATATGGCTTTGTCCTCATAGGAGCAATGCTAGGTTTTTATGGGTTGATAAGAGGCAAAAAAACTAATTCGGCACCCTCTCATTCTATCCTGACCGTTATCTTAATATTAATCTCTTTGGTAATAACCACAGCACCCATGTTAGCAGCTTTTCCTGGACGGTTTGCTCCCTATAGAACCCTTATACCGCATATGAGTATTCTATTCTTTTTAAGCTTTTATGGTTCGCTAACTATTTTACATGCATTAACATTTAAGCTATCCGTTCATAAGCACATAAATTATGTCATAGCAGCTAGCGCTATTATTTCCGCTGCCTATTATAACGCATATATTTTAAATAATTATTTTGTTATTAGCACTCGAGCAGAAAGAGAATACATACTGAAATTTCTGGATAAAATTAATAACCAAACCAAGTATATTAATATTTATTTACTACGCGATAAAGGCCGTCCTACTTTCTTGCCCTATCACATTGAAGATGGTTGGGGCATTTCTACTACCTTTTTTGATTGGAGCATACCTTATCTTGTTTCTATTCTTGAAAATAGAGGAGTTAGCATAAAAAATTTCGAACTCAAATCGTCTGGACAGGTTTTAATATGGCCAGAAGGTCAAATACATATCCTTACTGAACCAGTAAAAAATTTACCTTCCAATGCAATACTTATTGATATGCATAAAATGCCAAGTATAACATGGTCACCAAACCTATTTTGAATTAATAAAGAGGCTCAGTCATATTTGTATTATGGGAAGTTTCTGATAAGGGGTAAACACTTACGAAATTATTTAGCTATTTTATTCATATCAATAATAGTAATGTCCGGTTTAATAGGATATCGCGCTAACTTCTCTGGCCATAGAATAATTTTATCTGAGCCTGCTGTAAATAACTTTCCCGATAATAAATCTTCGTCCCTTCCTCCAATTTTTTAGTAACAGCACGAACGCTCTCACGAAAATACTCATATTCTTTGTGTAATGGATAAGCGTAATAATAAGCAACGTTGTAATACGTCGTAAAACTGGCCCAACAGATAAGTAAGATAGAAAGAAAAAGAAAAACTATACCGCTATATTTTTTAAATACTATTTTTAGGATGGTTTGTAGAGAAAATAGCGTATATAAAACTAAAATAGTGCTAATAGCAATCAATATTCGATGATTAGTAGCTGATTCTGAAATAATTAAATTAGGGATAAAAGTAAGAATTACCAGCCCTATACAAATAAAAAATTTTAAGAATATATGTTTGAGTTGTAATTGATTTTGGGTCCCTAATTGATATATCTTGATAACGCAAGCAATTGCTATCAGTAGTAAAGAAAAAAATGTTAGGTACATCGAAGGAAAAATTTTCCAATCGCTCAACGCTAAAGGTAAGATATCATGCGTTAGCCAATGAAACTTCCCTACTATATCATGCGTAAAATGAGCTCTTGCATCTGTTCTATGCCTCATCGCCCATAATTTAGGGATAATCATTGCGGCAATAGCAGGTAATCCAACCTTAATGAGATTTAAAAAATAGTCTTTTGTAAATACAGTGTTCTTAAATAAGATGTACACAGATAAATAAGACCAATACAACATTGCAGCAGGCGGATAAATAAGCAGTGCCATCCCCATCAAAATAAAAACGATAAATAATAATTTTTTTGGATGACCTGCCTGTTCAACTGCTTTAACTGAAACCATTAAAGCAATTACAGCAAGGATGCCCGCATATAAATGATAGGCATTCGTAATTTGCGCAATAGGCGTTTGATAAGGAGTTAATAACCCTATCAAACAAACTGCTAACAGACTACACCCTGCAGTGGCTCCGCATTTTCTTAACCATTGAAAAGCTAAAACGCAATACCCTGTTAATACCAACACATTAAATAACCGAATAAATTTACCATCGGCCGTTTCTCCTACGAAATAACCATAAAAACAACGAAGGTAACCCCCAAGCGGCCTCACCGCTTCATTCCGGAATCCTGACATTTGTCCATAGTCTTTACAATGGTGATGCATTTTCCAAGTTAAATAATGAGGGCCTGAAAAATAATAAAGATCATCATGGAATAAATAATCAACATGCAAAACAGGCCAATAGGAAATAAATAGCACTAAGAATATAAATAAAGCCACCCAGCCATAGTTTTTCTTGTTCTTGAAAAACATGTCTTGGCTAAATTGAATTAACTTATTCATGAAGGAGTTTTTTCCTTAATAAATAGCTATATTTAATTGTTCTTATAGAATAACGGATTTTTGCTTTAAGATTATTAAGATGTGCTTCTCCTGCGACTCGCTTGCCAAAAAATACAGGGAAGCGTTTAACGAAAAATCCTTCTTTTTTCGCTAAATAATACGCATACAAATCTAATGAAAAATCAGAAGGAGGCTCTTGCCAGCTTTCAAAAAAACTTCTGGGCATAATAGTAGGCTGAGCATTAATGTCCCATAATCTCGTTTTAAGCAATAGCGAACTCCATACGCTCATTCCCACAGTAAAAAACAAATCTAAAATTGATCGTCCATATCTTTTACCTTTTAAAAATAGTAACTCCTTACTTTCCTGGATTAAACCCAATGCCATTAACACATCTGCAGGATCTGTCTGGAGGTCAGCATGAGTCCAGCCAACGTAGTCTCCTTTTGCTTGTTTAAGCCCACTTAAAATACCAAAACCATATCCTTGGTTTACTTTAACAAGCACACTCTGTGCAAATGTATATCGTGGTAACAACTGCTCTAAAATAGCTTGAGTATGATCTGTGGATCCATTATTCACTAAAATAATTTCAACTGAACAGTTTGTAAAAACTTGCGCACACCGTGCAAGCAACGCTGGAATATTTTCTGCTTCGTTGTAACAAGGGATAACGAGAGATAATAACGTCACGCTATCTCCTTAGTATCCGATTGCACCATGGCTTTGATAATATCAAAACGTTCTACACCTTTTTTATGGTCATAAAGTTTTTTTAAAAGAGCAGGAATTTCAGATAAACGAACCCAATGTGTCACTAAATCACTCGGATGAACACTTTCTTGAATAAGTTTCAACGTATCTTTCCAATCATCTTGTTTATCAGGATGATAGTCTGAATTCCAGGTACCTAGAATCGTTAACTCCTTACGTAATATAGAACTGACCAGTTTTTTAGGAAGAGTTAAATCGTCTGTTATATTGCCAAGCCATATAACCTTGCCATTTGGTTTTGCTAAATCTAATGAGTAAGTAAACGTACTTGGCGCGCCTGTTGCTTCAATAACAATTGGATAAGCACTGCGTCCACGTTCATCCAAAAAGGTTTTCCAGTCTTCTTGTTGAGAGAGTTGATAAGTCAATTTAGCATACTTTTTTGCAATATCTAGCTTGAAACTGTTTCGGTCGAAAATGCTTACTTCACAGTCAGGGGCTTTTATTTGGAGTATTTGTGCCATCAATAACCCTAAAAAACCTGCGCCAATAATGGCGATTGATGCCTGTCGTGGCGGGTTTACAAATAATCCTGCTTTCTTTAGAGCATGGACGACAACTGACATAGGCTCAATGGCTGCCGCATCAGAAAATGAAACATTCTCAGGAAGTGGCAGCAAGTTCCATTCATTCACATCAATATAATCAGCAAATCCCCCGTGTTGCCTTGAGCCATAATAACCATAACGGTGACATTGCACATAAGATTCCGCAGCACATGATTCACAATTAAAACAAGGTAAAAGAGGAAAAACCACGACACGATCTCCTGGCTTCACTTTTTTAACCTGAGCAGCTACCTCAATGACTTCGCCTGCTATTTCATGGCCAATCACCAACGGATAAAAGTAAGCACCGCCAGCAAAACTTCGCTGAATGTCCGATGAACAGACACCTACATTAACAACACGTATTCTACAAGTGCCTGCTGTTAATGGTTGAAGTGGAATTTCCTGCACTTCCATGACTTGATCTGCAACAAGCATGACTGCCTTCATACAATAGCTCCCTTGGATGAAATAGATGAATGATTATAGTGAGTAAAAAAATCTTCCCAATATTGATAGACTTGCAGCTCAAATGGATCTCCGTACGATATCCACTGATCAATATCAAAAATCACAAAACGTTTCCCTTTTTGGATCAGTAAATTAATACTATTCGCTACATAATGTTCGCCATTTACATGAAGATTATTTTTAATCGCTGTTTCTGCTGCAACAATAAAATCTTCTGCTTTACGAAACCAAAAACTTCCTACCACTAAAGGATCTTTTTCTGGCGTTGTACTAATAGTCTCTTTTTCTACAATCTTCTGAATAGTGGTTCCATCATCTGTTACACAATAAGCAAATGCTTTAGGATCTTTAGTTAAATTACTTCCTATACGATATGTCCAAATTGCACCATCAATTTTTTCATCTTCAATAATCGCACGCCAGGCTAGAGGAGAAAAGCGCGTCTCATAATCACAGGATGCTATAAATAAAGAAGCACTCTTATCTAAATATTCTTTCGCCAGCAAACAAGTCGCTGCTTGTCCGCTTGTATCATGATGTACTGGAACAACGATAGCTTCTTTGCTAAAGTTTTTTAATGCTCTTTCAATGGGGTGTTTTTCCAAATCTTCGCTACGAGGAAGAAAAATCCAGGTATCTGCAGAAGGAAATGATTCACAAGCTGCAACGATCATAGGTTTTTCCCGCACTTGAATAAGTGGTTTACTCACACGGTAACCATAAGTACGAAACCGGTTACCTTTTCCTCCCATTGGAATAAGATTAATTTGTTTTTGTTTAGATTGTATTTCACATTTTAATTGAAGTGTATTGAAGTAACGAGACCAAAAATAATATTGAGCTAAGTCTTCTGGTGTGCCCCAACAAATAAAGTTATCAACTTCTGGGACTTTAATTTTCAATCTATCCTCAACCATTCTATTAAATAAAAGGCTGACATAGGCTTCTCTAAGGTTACCAAAGCCTGTTTTTAAAAGTTTTTTAGCATAACAACGAAATAAACCCATTTCACGAAAATAATAGATTCCTGCCGAAGCAAATTCATTGTGGCGTTCTGCAGTAAAACTGGATTTTTCTCGTAATTCATTCATCTCATTTGCAGCATTAACGCTCATATAGGCATAATATGTTTTACCAAAAGAGGCTGGATGAAACCCACGAAAAGCAGGCACAGCTCCTGCATAATCGTGAACAACCCGTAAAAATTGTTGGTAATTCCATCGGACTATAAAATCACAATAACTAATAATAATTTCAGAATGATCAGGAATGGAATTGACTTGAAGCGCTGAGTAAGCGGGGCCTAATTCATGAGGCTCAATGACCGTGATATCTACCTTTTTAGCAAGTGATTTCAAAAGAGGAACTGTTTGAGAATACTCCTCCACTTGTTGTGTATTAATCACAAAATAAAAATGATCTGTCGGATTAAACATGTTTACTACATGTGAAATCATGGGTACGCCATCAATCGGAATAAGATACTTTGGCAAAGAATAACCCGCCTCTTTGAAACGGCGCGAGTGACCAGCCAAAGTAATTATCACATTCATGAGACTAGTCCATAACAGCTTGTCGCCAATAAGCCACTGATTCCTGTAATACTGGAATAACCGTACTATCCATAGGTTCACGTTCTTTAAAACTCAGCTCTAGAATTAAATCAACGTCATCTACGGAAATTTCTTGCAATACATTTATTACTTTTTGTGGCGTTATTTTTCCCACTTTATTGTAGTCAGCCGTGAAAGGCCAATGCCCGCCTTTATTGGTAGTCGTTTGTTTTAAATGAATCAGTGGGGATTCCTTTCCAAATTGCCTTAGCCAGGCATACGGATTAGTATCTTCTGGATTCGTAGAACAAACATCCCCATGATCCACATCGAGACACAACCGAAACGGGATAGGTGCATTTCTATTTACATCTTGCTGTAATGTCTGGCATTCTACTAAAGTTTCCCCTTGCTCGCGTTTAATTGACATGGGTTCCCAAGTCAAAAATTTCAAGCCTTTTTTGACTGCATATTTGCCTACTTCATGCCAGTTTTCTATGTTTTGCTGCCTTCGCTCGCTACGTTTTACTAGGTCATTATTATCGGCTGCCGTAAAGATACCAAAATGACTTCCCATGTTGTTTGCACCTAACGCGACTGTGATATCTACATATCGCTTAAACCACTCAATCCAATAGAGTTGAACTTGTTTATCAGGATGAGCAAGGTGATTTACACGAGTAAACGCACCTGTAAAAGTACTATTAATAGTAACGCCATAATTGTCACAAGCCACACATGTACGTTCAATATAATTTTGAATAATAGGATCGGGTAAAGAGGGGTTCAACATATCAGCAGTCAATTGTACATAACGTAATCCTAAGTCTTTTCCGACTATCTTGGCCCAATCTTCAGGTTCTGAGTAACGATTGACTGCAAATCCTGTATTGATATTTAACCGGTACGACACAATAATTCCTCTTTTTTTTGTAACCCTAAATCAATCGAATGATGAATTTGCTGTACAGCCTCCTTTAAAGAAATATCTTTACGAAATAACCCACTCGATCCTAAGACTAAAATATTAGCCCCTGCACCTACCATCTCAGGAATAGTCGCGGCATTCACGTTACCATCGACAGAAATATCAATCGAAAGCTTAGCATCATCAATCATTTTTCTTAACTGTGCAATCTTACGCATCATTTGTGGAACCAAAGGCTGGCCTTTATAACCAGGGTCTACTGTCATGAGAAGAATGACATCGACATCTTCAATAATATATTCCAAGGATTCAAGTGGCGTACCAGGAGACAGCGCCACCCCCGTTTTTGCACCCATCCTTCGAATATGCACAAGTTCACGGTGCAGATTACGCGCGCATTCCTGATGGATAGTAAAAATGTCATTAACGCTCACTTGAAAAGAGTTAAATAAACGACCTGGTTCCTCCACCATTAAATGATAATCAGAAGAAAGGCGAGTATTTTCACGGAAAACATTAATAATAGAAGAACCCATGGTAAAATCAGGCACGAATGTTCCATCTATAATATCTAAATGCAAGTAATCTATCCCTGACTCTTCTAATTCAGTCAGTTGTTTGCCCGCCTCCAACCAGTCAATGCACATCAGCGAAGCAGAAAGTTTAATATCTTTATACATGAGGTTTGATTACCACTTTTAGCGCTTCACCCGATAATGCCATATCTAACGCTTGATTAATATTTGTTAAAGAATAATGATGCGTAATAAGAGCGCTCACATTCACTTTTTTCTCTTCAATCAACTGTAAAGCCCGTTTATGCTGCAAAGGGGTAGAACCGTGCGAACCTGTAATGTAAGCTTCACGGTAATGGATAAAATTAGAATTCACTTTAATGGACGATGCGTTTTTTGGCAAGCCTCCAAAAAAATTAATGACACCACGCTTGGCAACCATAGCAATAGCTTGCTCATGCGTTTCAACAATAGGACAGGCCGTAAAGATCATGTCAGCGCCCAAACCTTGCGTCAATTGCATCACAGCGTCCACAACATCTATTTTCTTAGGATTAATTAAATTAAAACGACCGAATGTATGGGCTCGTTGGAGGCGTTCCTCATTAGGGTCAATGATCGTGATCATACTCGCCTCATAGATAGGCGCCAGCATAGCAAGCATCATTCCTATGGGACCCGCCCCAAAAATCACGACTGAACGCCCTTTTTCCATTAAGCCTCGCTCATAGCCGTTAATACAGCACGCCAAGGGTTCAGCGAGTGCAGCAGCATCGTAACTTAATGGATGACTAAAAGTCTGTATAGGCCCATATTTGACAACAAGAGGATTCAATAAAATATATTCCGAAAAACCACCCTCAAATTGATAGCCAATAGCATAGTTAGTATCACAACAATTAGGTCTGCCTGATAAGCAGTGCAAACATTCTCCGCAGGGCACATCAGCCCCTATTGCTATTCTGTCTCCTACTTTAAAAGAACCCACGCCTTTCCCTATTTCTACCACTTCTCCTGCTATTTCATGCCCAATCACCCGTGGCGGGGAAATACGAGGGCTACCATCACGAAAAATCCGTAAATCAGAGCCACAGATTGCACAAGAGTGTACTTTTACTAAAAGTGAGCCAGGAACTACTTCCGGGATGGGCCTTTCGCCTAACATTAATTGCCCTGGCCCAAGCCATACGGCAGATTTTTGAATTCCTTCAGAGCTTAACATTTGTGATTTTTCCTATGTCATTAAATAAATATAACCGCCCTGTATTTTTATTGCTTTTCTAAACAGTACACCTTTTGGGAGAACATTATAAGCAAAAACACGCTCTACATGAAACCGGTGCATGGCTTGTTTTATATTAAGCATACGATAACGATCTTTTAACATTTTTGAATAATTTAATAATTCAGAAGAAGACATATATCGATTATGAAACACTAGCCAATATCCTATGCCCGATGTAGAAATACACTCAGGTGTCACCTTTACTAACGCATTGCGCGATTGTTGCAGCACACCTGGCAACATAAAAGAAATAAATTTTTCAGATGGCCAATTGTAAATCCTCGCATACAGCACTAAGCGATCAATGGCTTCTTCCATCGTGATGTCATCAATAAAACGGTTCGCCCATAAAGTGCTATACTGCGCATGAGGTAAAATAGGGCTTAGTAAATTAACAATAGGCGTTTCTGATACCAGAACGCTTCCTGAAGGAAAATAAGATTTTAATTCATTTAATTCTCGCGAAGCTAAAGATAATATAGGCTGAAGAGTATTTTTTTGATAGAAAAAGCTATTATACGCTGAGACAGAAGAAAAAATTATTAACAATGCAATGCTAATAGGCAAATATACACTATTGTAGACAGAAAATAATTTACTTAATCCATTTCGTAATGCACTGGACAGAGAAACACTTTCCACGCCTGTAAAATAAGTATGAGGCGAACGAGTTGCATAATAAAGAAAGGGCACATAATAATAAAAATGCAAAAAGAAAAATGCAATGCGATTTTGTAGTACAAATAAATTAATATCGATAGGTGTTTCAATAGAAATTGACACGAGAATAAATTCAATCAGTATTAGCATGTACACATGCCAAAACTTGAAAACAATTTCATAAAAATCAATACGCTGGATAAAATAAATCAACATCATCAAAATGAGGGGCAATATAAAATAAGCAAAATAATAATAAAGGCTAGCCTGCGTGACTGGACTACTCACTAACATACCCAGATCAATTGCTCTGCTTACCCCAAAAGCATTGTCTTTAAAGAAAGCGTAAATTAATGGAGAAATAATTAATAACACAATGAATAATTGAAACACTACCAACGAGAAAACACCATAAAATTTTTTATTTTGACGAAAAAATCGGATACTAAAATAGGTAAACCAAAAAGTTAAGCCATATAGAGCGTCAATGATATGGACCTGTGACAACAGCGCCCAACAAGCAGTCAACGTAGTAATCCTATATCCAGTCAAGCGAACCTGTTGAGTTGATACATAAAATAAAGCTAGAAAAGCAAATATAGAAAAAGCAGGGATAGGAAAATGAAGTATTTCTAAAGATTGATACGTACCTAAATCTAACCAGCCTTTTCCAGATAATAATCCCATCAAAAAATGGCGGAATGGCCAATCAGAAAATGCAATAAAAGCAACAAAAGCGATTGTGACAGACCAAAGTTCGCTTAAATAGCGCCGAAAAATCCTGGTAAAAATAAAAAAACTTGCTAACGGTAATAACCACTGCCCTATTAAAATTAAACCGCTATAGCCCCATAACGCAAAAATGATCCCCGAAGCCCATACAGTAATATAAGGATAAAAATATGCTCCCCCAACACCCGACAATAAAGAAGAATGCGAAGGAAAAAAGAGTCCATTCGCAACACGATGTAATAAAGGCATCCAGCTATAGGTGCTTTTAAATACCCCCACTGTTGAAATATCTAAATAACTATTACCTCCCAACAATAATTGCAAAGGATACCAGCTAAAAAAAACCATAGCAGCCAAACAGAAAGCAATACAAGAAAGGCTATTTCCTCTGATGACACCAGTCATACGTTGCCATTTCGTTAAAAACATTTTGTAATCACCATAATTCAGGATATTTTGTGCAAACCGCATCAAGCACAATGTTGTTTTCTTCTAAAAATAAACGTAGATCCGTTATAGAAGATATTTCTCTACCATGCAGTTCAGGAGAAACCAAACAAATCTTATACTGAGCACCCTTCAAAGCTTGTATTTGAGAAGAATTTAATGGAAACTCATCCTGAAAAAGATCTAGCCATACCCATGCAGCTAAATTAGCCAAAGACAAAGCAACTTCGACAGGCTCGTAACAGGAAACACGAACAGCCACCCGAGATTCTCTGCTTTTAACCATTTTGATTAGAGCTGGAAAAGAAAGATCAAGCATAAAGAAATTCTCTATTCCACGCCTCAATACAATTTCTTTAACTTTCTGCTCTATACCTTCTTCTTTTATATTAAGGATTAAAAAAGCATGGTTAAAACATTCCAGCCAGTCTTCAAAATCAACTGCATCCACAAATGGATCATGATGTACAACTAACCGATTACCGAAGGCATGTATATCCATTTCAACCCCACACCCAAGGGGCACTTTGTGTAGCTGTTCAATGTTATTGATACGATGACAAATCTTTAGCATAGCCTCATTCCGTACCCTCTATTCTCCATTTTAATGCTACCAAAGGCAGGCAGTTTATAACACAACCACCTCTCTATCAAGAACTACCACTTAATCACCAACACACCCCAAATACCTTCTCACCGTCTCTTTCAACCCATACTGTAGCGCATCACAAATCAGCGCATGTCCAATAGAAACCTCTTTAATCACCGGAATTTCTTTAACAAATAGGCGCAAATTCGCTAAGTCAAGATCATGCCCTGCATTGAGTTCTATACCTAATTGATGAATCATCATCGCTGTATTTTTATAAACAGCTAACACTTCAGGCGATTGAGATGTGCCATACGTCTCTGCATATTTTTCTGTATAAAGCTCTACCCGATCTGTTCCTATCAGTGGTAACATTTCCCTTTCCTTATCAGAAAAATTGTAAGGATCAAGGAATAACGCAGTCCGAATACCCAATTCATGCAATTCTTCCACTGTTTTTTGTAAAAATACACTATTTTTTTCAATTGACCAGCCCGCATTCGATGTCAGCACATGCGGAGGATCAGGGACTAATGTACATTGAGTCGGTTTTATCTCTTTCACTAATTCTAAAAATTTTTTATCAGGATAACCCTCAATATTCAACTCGACTGAAATGGCAGAGGCTATCTCATACACATCTTTTCGACGAATATGCCGTTCATCAGGACGTGGATGCACGGTAATACCTTGTGCGCCATAAGAAATAATATCCAATGTTGTTTTTAAAACGTCAGGATTATTCTTTCCACGTGCATTTCTCAATGTCGCTAATTTATTGATATTCACACTCAGCTTAGTTACCATAAGATTACCTACTACAACCTACTATTAAATCTTGTGAATCATTATAAAAAAACCTATTTTTTATTCATTGTTCTATTATTTTTAATAATAGTCCCTGCCTTCTATTACTATTACAAAGGCACGGTATTCTCGCATGTGTCACTTACCAAAACAACGTATGATCATTTACCGAATTGGAAAAAAGAGGATGCCAGCCAGGCATTACTGGCTTTTCAAAAATCTTGTGTTGAAATCTTAAAACGCAACCCCGCGTTGCCCTTCAGCCCAACATTACCTATTTATAAAACCAATGCAGCCTGGCAAACTCTCTGCATTGCTGCTAATAAAATACAACACCCCACCCCCTATCAAGCTCGACAATTTTTCGAAACAAAATTCCAACCTTACGCTGTCAAAAATAATTTTAATTCCAAAGGATTATTCACAGGTTATTATTTACCTGTATTGCATGGAAATTTAAAAAAAACCAAACGATATTCTGTTCCACTCTATAGCTTGCCCCATGATTGGGTCAAAATAGATTTAATCCGATTTAACCCTGAATTCAAGGGAAAAAGTATGATAGGCCAATTAAAAAATCATACCCTACTACCCTACCCTGATCGAGCAGCCATTCAACAAGGCGCTTTAGATACCCATGCGGATGTTATCGTATGGATTGATAACATCGTTGATGTATTCTTCGCACAAATACAAGGTTCCGCCATCGTGCAGCTTCCCAATCATCAAACCTTACTTCTTGGGTTTGCAGGCACAAATGGCCAACCTTACACAGCTATCGGCAACTTATTAATTGCGAATAAAGCGATTCCAAAAGAAAAAATATCTATGCAAACTATTCGAGCATGGTTATCACATCATCCCAAACAAATCATTGATCTACTCAATCAAAATAAATCGTATGTCTTTTTTATTGTATTACCTGATAAAAATCCACTGGGTACAGAACATGTTCCCTTAACGCCTTACCACTCTTTGGCCGTTGATACACACTACATCCCCTTCGGCGCACCTTTGTGGCTAGATACCCGCGTACCTGATAAAAAATTAAAAGAAAAAATCTTCCGTCATTTGCTCATCGCTCAAGACACA
>JAJONP010000072.1 GCA_021323555.1 Gammaproteobacteria bacterium
TTATTAATTATTATGAATGCCATGATTAAAAAGGGCGAACTATGGAGAGAAACAACTGCCTTTAAAATTTAATTCTCAAGACAGTTGCTACATTACTACATTAATCATTTTTGTC
Organism: Gammaproteobacteria bacterium; assembly: GCA_021323555.1. Next base: position 116 of record JAJONP010000072.1, read on the forward strand.
TAATATATTGAATAAATTATAAAAATTGGCGTCCCCAAGGGGATTCGAACCCCTGTTACCGCCGTGAAAGGGCGATGTCCTAGGCCTCTAGACGATGGGGACATGTGAAATGTCATTCTTGTTTGGTGGAGCTAAGCGGGATCGAACCGCTGACCTCTTGCATGCCATGCAAGCGCTCTCCCAGCTGAGCTATAGCCCCGCCTACCAACATAGAGCAGCGATTCTAGCAGTCCGTCTTGCTTTGTCAATCTAAAAACTATTAAACCGATGAATTTTTTGCACATAAGGCCAAAGCATCGTCCAAACGAGCCAGTGTCTTTTCACGGCCTAATAGCGCTAATGTCTGATCGATGGGGGGTGAAACGGTGTCACCTGTCACAGCAACACGCAATGGTTGTGCTATTTTTCCCATTTTTATCGCTAATTTTTCAGATGTATCCAGAATCACTTGATGCAACGCTTCTGCGCGCCATTCTCCCAATTTCACCAAATGATCCCGAATCATTGTTAATAGGGAGATGATATCAACTGTTAAATTCTTTTTAACTGCTTCTTCTTTATAATGCACTTTGCCATAAAAATAACAGCTCTTTTCTGCCATTTCCTTTAAAGTTTTAACGCGTGCAGCCTGCACTTCTACAATAGCAGACAAGGGCGGTCCCTGGGTGATATCTATACCTAAACGCTGCATATGCCATGCAAGTTCCTGAGCAACATGCTGAGACGGGCTTGTTTTTAAATAATGCTGGTTTAGCCAAAGTAATTTTTCTGGATTAAATGCAGCAGGTGCTTTATTCACTCCGTGAATATCAAATAAATGAATCAGCTCTTCCTTGGAGAAAATTTCTTGGTCACCATGCGACCAACCTAAACGCACCAAATAATTTAATAAAGCTTCTGGCAAAAACCCTTCTTCGCGATATTGCATCACGCCCACAGCCCCGTGACGCTTGGAAAGACGCTTGCCATCACTGCCCAAAATCATCGAAACATGCGCATACTGTGGTAAATGAGCGCCTAATGCTTTTAAAATATTAATTTGCCGTGGCGTATTATTGATATGATCATCTCCTCGAATAACATGCGTGACTTTCATATCCCAATCATCTACCACCACGGTAAAATTATAAGTAGGCGTTCCATCACTGCGTGCAATAATTAAATCATCTAATTCCGTATTATTAAAAATTAATTTACCACGAATCAAATCATCAAACTCAACAACACCTGTATCTGGATTACAAAAACGTATTACGTAACTGCCTGCTTGGGCTTCTTGTTTATCACGACAAAAACCATCGTAACGCGGTTTTTCTTTATTTTCTATTTGTTGGTTTCGTAAATTTTCTAAACGCTCTTTTGAGCAATAGCAACGATAAGCCTTACCTTCTTTTAACAATTGCTCGCTCACTTCATGATAACGGTCAAAACGCTTCGTTTGATAATAAGGGCCTTCATCATAAGCCAGCTCCAACCATTGCATTGATTCTAGAATGGCATTAATTGATTCTTGCGTTGAACGTTCTCGGTCTGTATCTTCGATTCGTAAAATAAATTTGCCTTGCATTTTGCGAGCATATAACCAGCAATAGAATGCTGTACGTGCCCCGCCAATATGCAAATATCCGGTAGGACTGGGAGCAAAACGAGTAACCACTGTCATAACTAGCCTATTCATCCATATCAATAAGCGGCCTATTGTAGCAGCGATTTTATAAAGCCTAAATATATAAATGGCATATATAGATTGACCTACCCACTAACCCCGCCTACAATTCGGAAAAATCGGGCGATTAGCTCAGCGGGAGAGCACTGCCTTCACACGGCAGGGGCCACTGGTTCGATCCCAGTATCGCCCAAGTTAAAATCAATGAACCGGGATCAGGCTTGCACAGTTGCATTTCAAATTTGAATCTAAGAAATACGCTTTAATCCTACAGAATATTAAGCGAATTTCGTACAGATTCTTTGACGGGTTTGCTGTAAAGTGCGTTTTTTGGGTTGTTAACAGGCTAAGACACTCTACCATTTTCTTAGGAGGCTCGTTTTATGTTTTCATCTTTCAAAGATATCCAATTCGAAAAAGAAGCGATTGCGCGAAAGCAAGAGATAGAAGCGAAGAAAGAAGCGGATGCACAACAAGCCCCTATACATGCAGACGAAATGGAACAGTTAAAAGCGAAACTTGCTGCAGAAGCAGAAATGACTTCTAAGAAACCCGAAGCTGCCGTAGAAGAAGGTAAAGAAGCAGCCGAACCACTTTGGGATCCTGTACAGGGTGTGCCATCGAAAATAGCAGGAGGTTTGAGTCTTTGGAAGCCAGTGCAACCAGAAGATAATACACCCCCACAAGTCGCCGAATTTTTAAGATGGGTTGCAGAAGGAGAACAAGACAAAGCGGAAGCTATGCTAAAAGCAGATCACACTCTTAGTTTAAAATCAGGTAGAGTCACGGATTTATCAGAACGGACGTTTAAACATATCACAGGTTTTCAATATGCGCTGTGGGCATTGGATTGGAACATGTGGATGATGTTGTTAAAGTACATACCGCGTGAGGAAGCGCAATTGCAAGCGATGGCACTGGATGAGAATGGCACAAAGCATGGGAAGCATTTCGACTTCAGTCAACTACTCCGTGCCTATCAGACGTATGAAGAAAATTATGCTGTCTCCGAAGTACAGACTCCGGAAATCAAGAAAGCCATGGAAACCCACTGGTGTAAGCAAGTCGGACGCGCGCAATTGTTGTTACCCGCGCATGCGGTAAATGAATATTGCCGATATGACAGAGCTTTTGATCCTCTTCCTGATTTTAAGCAAGAAGGCTTACCACGAGTGCGAGAGGTGGGTGGCAAAGCAGGCAGTGATGTATATACGCAGCAGTACAATGAGGGGAAATTAGGCCAAAAATGGGCAATACTCCGAGGACCATTCCCAGCGGCGTGTACAGCTTATTTGGTTGACTCTCGCCTGATTTATTCGCGCGACCAGTTGGCAGCGACTGCACTGTTCGAAGCACGCTTGCAGCAGCAACAAACTCTGATAAAAAAGCTATTGAGCAATAAACCCTTGTTTGGTAATAAAGGATAAAGATAGTAAACGGCAATCTCGCTTAAAAGGAAAATATATTTTTAGATAAGAATAATTTATATATTTAATTAGTTGGCCTTAAAAACATACAAACAGAATGAAAAGGGAGGATTATGCCACGTTTTTTTGAAAGGATCGGAGCGTCTACCGCGAATGGTTTTGAAAAAGTGAGAAGAAACCCGACTGGCCGCTTTGACTTTATGGCAGGTGTACTCGGCGCACATATAGCGACGAGGCCTGTGGCTCGTTACGGTAGAGCAGAAAACGTAGATCCCTTTTTGATGGCAGCTTTCTGTATCGCTATCACGCTTTTGATGGGAGGCGCAAGGGCGGGGAATGAAAGGGTTATGTGTTTTTCCCTCGGTGTAATGGCAATAACCATAGGGAACTATATGATAACACATGGTGTAGAGTATGTAGCTAACCATTTTTCGACACCTGCCAACGCTCCTTAGAAACTTAGGACGGTGACGTTATTTAGACTATTCTTCTTTTTTTCCGTTTCTTTATAATTCTTTGATTCTATTGTGGCTACGGGTGGGCTCGAACCACCGACCTCAGCATTATGCGTCTGAAAGGGCATATTGAACTTCATTTAAAATCAACGCCTTACGATGAACTAGCTGTAACAAAACCGATCTAAATAGCCTATAAACAGAGGGTATCCTACCTTACTTTGTTACAATTCTGCTACACCATTTCTAAACCTAATATTACCCTCTTGTAGCTTTGTTTAGGGAGCAATAAGGTAACGTACATAGCGAGTTGAGTTTGTATCACTCTTAAGATCAAAGACAGTATAGAAGCTCCTCTTAGATTAATTGGAATTATATTCTTAAGGCAAATGTCGTAACTGCTTCTCTTTGTTCATATCTTTATGAAATATATAAACAAAATTAATAAAAACATTTGCATGCGTTTTTAAATGGGTTAAAACTTGTTTAATATAACTAAAAACGATATATTATAAAAGTTTCGACACATAAGGCGATCAAATGAGAGCATTGAAGTTTATTGACAAACTTCGGAGTGAAGGACGTTATTTTTTTGCTATTCACAGTGCAGAGAAAGCATTAGGGTTAACAAAAACAGCAACCTTGAATGCCTTTAATGAAATACTTTCAGCAACCTTATTATGTTGGCTTTTTAAGTGCCGCCCAGTTTTATGGAGCGACTCACCAGAAACCTCAGCGTTTTCAAGTTGTCACAACAAAAAATCGGTCCCCAATACGTTGTGGGCGGATTTATATTGAATTTATCGCTAATAAAAATGCCGCAGTCATGCCAACCAAGCCATTTAATACCATGGCAGGTACAATTACAGTCGCAACACCCGAGGTGATTGCAGTTGATTTAGTCACTGCTCCACACTATGCGGCTGGAATGAATAATGTGGCTACCGTATTAATGGAACTTGCTGAAAAAATAGATATAAAAAAATTAATAGAATTAACTAAAATCAATTCAGAATCATTTTGGATTCGGCGGCTAGGCTATTTACTTGAATTTTTAGGGTTCGATCAATTTTCTGATGAACTCATTAAGGTGCTTAATAAAAGGAAATTAAACTGGGTAATTCTAGTATCGCGCGCATCACATAAACCATTAGTGCGTAATAAAAAATGGAAAGTTATTGTAAATACAAAAGTGGAGCCTGATGAATGATACCTATAGCGCAAGTGACTCACTGGAGGCAAATAGCTCCGTGGGGTGATGATATACAGGTAGAGCAAGATTTAATTTTATCCAGAATCATTGTGGAGATTTTTTCTAGTCCTTTTCTTGCTAAAGAACTTGCTTTTCGTGGCGGAACAGCCTTACATAAATTATTCTTCTCACCACCTGCTCGTTATAGCGAAGATATTGATTTAGTGAGAACAAGCAAAGGAGAAATAAAAGATATCATTACTGCTTTACGTAACTGTCTTGATCCGTTATTAGGTGGGCCAAAAACAATACGAAATTTTAGGAGCTTTAAGCTCGTGTATCATTTCACTCCTGAAGTATTTCCTAATTCCAGGCAACGTATAAAAATTGAAATCAATACGCGCGAAAGTTTCGCTGTACTTGATCGTTTCCTTAAGGATTTTTCTGTTCAGTCAGATTGGTTTACGGGAGAAACTCAAGTCAATACTTTCCAATTTGAAGAACTCATCGCTACTAAGCTACGTGCTTTATATGAGCGAAGTAAAGGCAGAGATGTTTTTGATTTGTGGCTAGCATTAAGGCAAAAAGATTTTCATGCCGAAAAATCTGTTGAGGTATTTTTAAGCTACATGCAGAAAGAAAATAAGCATATTACTCGGAAATTATTTGAAGAGAACCTTATTTTAAAACTAAAAGAACATTCTTTTTTAGATGATATTGGTCAGTTGCTTTCTCCTGAGTTAAAAATATCTCATTCTTCTCCATTCAAAACGGAAAACAATAGCGATGATAGGTTAATAGAGAATAGCCACGCGAGATTAGTGAACGAGAGATGGAATTTAATTAAAGCTGCTAAGGAAGTGAAAGATAAATTTTTAATATACCTACCCAGATAAGAAATGCTTAGTATTTATTTTTTCATACGACTTAAAGATTTTGCCTCACAGCGTTAAAGATTGAGATGTTTAGCACTCAGCACTCGTTAGCCTTAGTCGCCATTCTGCACGACCCTAAACAGCAGAATAAACCCGCAGCGTGATGAAAGTCTGGTCGCCATTGCAAAATGGTTCGCGCAATAGGTTGCCTTTGACAAGCACCTATTTTCTATCAACCCTCGAGGGGAAAGTTCTTCCCTCAAGGGCGGGCTTTCTCCTTGAGATTTTTTTTATTAACCTAAAGGAGAAATCTCTATGTCATCATTAAATCAAGCGATGTTAATTGCAAACCTTGGCCAAGACCCCGAAGTGTTAAAAGAGTCTGAGCTAGGCAGTTTTGTTAGGCTGTCGGTTGCCACCAATAAAAAGTTCAAAACCAAGGAAGGCGAGTTGAGAGAAGAAACCGAATGGCACGCGGTCTATCTCAATGGAAACCTCGGAAAAGTCGCTGCAACCTCTCTTAAAAAAGGCGCGAAAGTATTTGTCTCAGGTGAGTTACGGACACGTGAGTGGCAAGATAAGGAAGGACAGGTGCATCTTTTAACGGCAATCTATGCTAAGGAAATAAAATTTCTTAGTCCAAAATTACCTGAATATAACGATGGACAGGAATTTCCTCACGAACACAGCACTGATAAAAAAGCTGAGCAGGAAATCGATGAGATAGTATATTAAATCGTATGCCTGCGGAGGCTGTTATTTAACTTTAACTTGAATCGACTCTACGGGGAGAATCCTTACAAGGATTTTCTCCGTAGTTTTTTAATGAAGGAGGAATTCTATATTCACTTTGAAATTCTTCTTATGGATGGCTCACAACAAAATGGAATTCAAATTTCAAATTCATCATTTTTAGAACTCTTTATAAAAATAAAGGGAACACATGCTCATGAAAAAAAGAACCGCTACTCATAGGATAGAGCCGCAGAAAAATGCAGGAACAGTCATCCTTTTAAAACCCAGCAAAAAAATAATGCTAACAATATACTGACAATCGACTACTTACTCTGGCAAGGGGACGCCGAGGCATTTCTCAAAAATCTGCCAAAAGAACCTTTGTTTGATCTGATTGTCACATCGCCTTGATCTTGCAACCTTTTAATGGACGCTATGAAGTTGTCCTTTGGTATACAAAAACTAAAAAAGAGGCTTACACTTTCAACCTGGACGCTGTACTTATTGCATCCAAATATCCTGGAAAAAAACATTTCAAGGGTTCCAAGAAAGGACAACTCTCTGGCAATCCACTCGGAAAAAATCCAGAAGATGTCTGGGAAATTCCGAATGTTAAAAGTAACCACATAGAAAAAACTGAACATCCCTGTCAATTTCCTGTTGGCCTCATTGAGCGATTAGTTCTCGCGCTAACTAACCCTGGCGACTTGGTATTCGATCCATTCTCGGGTGTCGCTTCATCAGGTGTTGCAGCAGCCATCCATCATCGTCATTTCTGGGGTTGCGGACTTATAGAAAAATATAATCAGACTGGTTTAAAACGAATTCAAGCAGCACTGGATGGCAATGCTCTCTACCGTCCACATGACAAGCTGCTATATGATCACACGAAAAGCCACCTTTCTAAAGCGCCATGCGGCTATAAAAAAGAAGAATATCAGCGAAATATACCGCTTTAGAGTCATTGCGTTGGCGAGAAAACGATGGCCTTTAAGCATCCTCTTAATCCATGTAAATACTACTGTGATTTTCATCCCAGCGTGGATAAAAATAGCAGTTGTATTAGCCATTAAAATTTTGTAGTGTATGCCGATGTGTTTTTTCTGGATATAAACCGATGTCAGCTAAAAAAACTTTACTTTATGAATTTTCTTCATTCTTAGGAATGAGTTTAATTTTTGGGTTATGCGTTGCATTTTCCTGGTTTCTATATAATCGCTTAGGAGACACTTTCAATACGTTAGATACGTATGCGAAATATTGCCAGGATCGCTATAAAGAAGATACATTAAAAATGCTCATGGTCAATAACTTGGAAATACCTGCCTCTGTTATCGATTTCGATCAGCATGTTGAAGAACCCATTCATCCGCAGAGTTAAAAAGTTATTTAAAACGAACCAACCAAGATCAACTCACTCATATTTTCCTGCGAGCAACCATCTACTGTTTGTAAACCCATTTGCTCATGAGACAACTCTTTTTATTTACCTATTATTTTATTATGTAAAGCTTTACATCATTACTTATTCTCCAAAAACTTTAACCAGCGCACGCTTGTCACGTTGCCCATCAAACTCGGCATAAAAAACACGTTGCCATGTGCCAAGATCCAGTTTACCTGCTGTAATGGGAAGAATCACTTGAGAAGGAATCAGCAATGCTTTTAAATGCGCATCGCCATTTTCTTCGCCCGTTTCATGGTGTTTGTAATCTTTTCGGTAAGGCGCTAATTTTTCTAGCCACTGATCAATATCCTGAATCAACCCCTCTTCATCATCATTCACATAAATGCCAGATGTAATGTGCATGGTAGAGACCAGTACCATGCCTTCGCGGATTTTACTCGTGCGGACCACTTTTTCTATTTTAGGTGTGATATGAACATAGTCACGGCGTTTTTTTGTATGAAAGGTTAAATATTCCGTATGGAATTTCATGGTGTTTCTTCTTCAAATAATAAAATGGCAGGATTGTATCATCCGGATAGACAAAATTGTAGGGCTTGACTTTGGTTCGCAGTCGAGGGATTATAGCAGAGCTTTTTATAAATCTTTTTTTATAAAAAGAGGAAGCCAGAAGAACAAGCGCTTAATAGGGCAACTGTTCATCTGGCTTGTTAAGCGCACACGCCAAGTGCTGGAAACACAAGGCATGTGCTAACCACAACAACCAACGAGAGAGGTTATTATGGCTAAAGGCATTTTAGCGGTTTCACCCTATGCAAGCAATCCTGTTTCACACATCGCTTATCTGATTTTCGTAGCGCTCAAAAGGCGTTCTGGCTATCCTCCTGCTTCACAAAAAGAGTTTCAGCAAACCCTTGCCACCGTGGTTGGTTTAGCGTTTACTGCGATTCTGCATGAAGGCAGCCGAGTCGAAGTGTGTAAGCCGCATTTGGATTTTTTTCTAAAATATCGAAGAGCGACTTCATATATAGATAATTTGGAAATATTATCCGTTTCATTACCTGCTTCGGTAGCAGAGATAATATGCCATGCAATTCATCCTTTCCGTGTCCTCGGGCGTCCAAACTATTACGCTGATTTTATGGAGATGCTAGTCGCTCTATTAAAATCATCGAGCGATGAAGACCCTGAGGGAGAGAAAGAGATAATAGCGATGCTCTTACGGGACTTGTTTTCATTGTGTCACTGACCTTGTCACGCTATGCCTGTCAGTGAGTGGGTTTGCTGACAGGCTGTGCGTATTGCCAAGAGTGATTGAAATACGCTTTCATCCTACAGAATATTAAGCGAATTTCGTACAGACTCGTTGACTGGTTTGCTGTAGAGTGCGTTCTTTTTTAGTTTGTGAAGAAGCTTATAAACTATTTCATCACACCTCTCTCAGGAAACCCATTTTATGCGTTCATCTTCCCAAGGCAAAGGCATTCAAGTCCAGTTCACCGTGACGATCTCCGCGATTGAACCACAAGAATTGCAATTTGACCCTCATCCCAAATCAGGCGCGAACAGAATGCTAATAGGCCGAGGTGGATTTGGCGCGGTATATGCAGGGCGTTATCAAGGACAACCTGTGGCGATTAAAACATTGCATGTCACAACCGCCAAAGTGGTGAAATCCCTTTATGAAGAAGCCGCCGTGATGTTTCGGCTGGCATCACCTTATACTGTCAAGCTACAAGGCATTTGCTCAGACGAAAGTGAAACGTCCTTAGTGATGGAACGCATGATGGGCGGCTCCTTATTTCATTTATTGCAAGATGAATCGCAAGAACTGCCGTGGGCACTTCGTTACCGTCTCGCATATGAAATTGCAGAGGGGCTGGGGGTATTACACGCTCAAGGGATCATCCACCGTGATTTAAAAAGCTTAAATGTTTTATTAGATGAAGCACACCACGCGAAGATCACTGATTTTGGTTTTTCTAAATTGCGCGGGCAAGTGACATCCATCGCCCTTTCCTCTCATAAAGCCTCTTTAGGCACGCTGGCTTACAAGTCACCCGAATTGATGGAAGCAGACAGTGATTCCGATGATGAGGCGGCAAGCATGGCTATGCCTGTTAAGAAAGCCGTACCTTATAGCTCTTACTCGGATATTTACGCCTACGGGATGATTTTATGGGAACTCGCCACACGGTGCATTCCCTTTGAAGAGATGAGCCAGCGTAAAATTGAAAAAATGATTAAAAAAGGAAAGCAGTTGCCTATCCCTGTGGACTGTCCAGTCGAATTTGCAGCGTTAATTAAAGCATGCTGGACAATGGAGCCAGGGCAACGCCCACGCACGGATCAGATCGTGGCACAAACCAAAGCCTGGTATGAATCGACTTTGCCTGTAGAGGTGGCAGATGAAAAAGCAGAAAGTGAGTTTGATGTGGAGGTCCCACCGACTTACAAGTGCCCTATCACCCTGGAGATGATGCGTGATCCTGTCGTACTGCTCGATGACGCTCAGACGTATGAGCGGGAAGCAATTGAGGGTTACTTGAGGCAATCCCGCCGTCCTCTGGACCCCGAGACAAGGAAACCTTTAGTGATTAAAAAAATTCAATCGAACCTCACCTTAAAAAAAGCTATTCAGGCATTTATCCAAAACCATTCCTTGCATGCTTTCAATGAACAAGCAGATGGATGGCAGAGCGCTAAAAAAATAACCGTGGATTTGGACGCGTGTATTGCGGCTGAACTCGAACGCGAACAAGATGAAATAGAGCAAGCCAAATTACGGCGTAAATCGCCCTTGGAAAGTTACCAAAAAAATCTCAAAAACTATTTACAACAACGCCATTTATTAAATCAGCATACCAAAGAATATGATTATGATGTGTTTATCAGTTACGCCTGGGAAGATAAATACAACCTCCAATCCCATCAAAAGCTCCAACGTTTTTTAAAACGGCTGCATGATGATTTACAAGCGATTGGCCTCAAAGTCTTTTTAGATATTCATGATATGAGAAGAGACATGCGAGAAGCGATGATCGCCAGTATCGAACAAAGCGGTATTGTCTTATCGATCTGCAAGCCTTTCCTGAAAGAAGCGATTGAAAAAGCACCCCAAGGCAATATTGCGCTTGAAATAAATCGTCTTCTTCAGCGCATGCAGCAGCACCCTCACGTTTTTCTGCCGCTTTTATGCGAAGGGGAACAAGCCACAGCCGTGCCTCGGCCTGTGCAGAAAGCCTTATCCGCTCAGCAACTCGATGGTGTCCTGCAAGACATTCGCCCTGTGTTTTCAGAATTTGATCCTCATAATCAATTCTCTGAGGCTTACATGATATGGTTTACCCATCGTTTAGTGCCTCGTGTACTGGCTAATTTAGGTATGAAGCCCGAAGAGGATTTATTGTTAAAGACACTCACTCAAGTATTTCATAACCAAGTCAAGCAGCAACAGTTACCGCAAATTCATCAAATGAGCCAATGGGAACAATTTCACTATAACCAACCCAAATTGACTCAAGAAGCCTATGCTCGCCAACAAAGCCAAGCGTTTGAGTTTTTTTTAAGACGCTTACAAGAATTAAGCACATATCGCAAAGACATCGCCATGGCTCGCTCTGTCCTGCTGGTTTACCAAAAAGAGCCAGGCTTTAATCCTCGAGGCCAGGCATTGGAGCAGTGGATAGAACAATTTGCGCGTCATCTCACTCTGTCGGGCATCGAAGTAAACATGTGGGCAGGCGGTGACGGTCAACTCCCCAACCCACTGCCTTTATCCATTATTATGGTGTGTACGCCTTACCTAAAACAAACCATGGATCGGGCGTTACAACGGCCCCGTTCGGTTTGGCGACAATTGCAACATCATCTCGCTCAACGTGATGTCGTTTGCTGCCCGATGGTGTATGAAGGGACCTACTCCACTGCGGTACCGAAATGGTCGCTGGAATATCCTCACTGGGAGAAGTCCTTATTTGTACGCAATACAAAAGGCCACGCTTTAACTATACCGCACACTCACTATCTGGATGTGATGGTCAAAAGCGAAGAATCGAAAGGGCTATTACTCGATTTGCTCAATTATGAAGATAACGATGCCTGTTATCTCTGGCTGTTACAGGCCTTACAACAGATGTTATTTGGCTGGGGAACACGTGATCTTCTGGCACTGGAAGAAAGTGTATTGCAAGGGAGAGCGGAAGAACAAGAAAAAGCAGCGCAACGAAATAAAGCCGCCGCAGAAGAAGACAAAGAAGCCGACACGGAAGGACGCATCAAAGTCTATTCGCACTTTTGGAAACCGGCTAAAACCACACCGCCCAATGTGAGCGCCTTTTTACGACTGGTGGCTGAAGGCGAACAAGACAAGGCCGAAGCGATGTTAAAAGCCAACCCTCACTTAGGGGTCGCCACAGGCAGTGTCACCGATTTATCCAAACGGACATTTCAAAACATTACAGCATTGCAATATGCCTTATGGGCGCTCGATTGGAACATGTGGCTGATGTTATTAAAGTACATACCGCGTGAGGAAGCGCAATTGCAAGCGATGGCATTGGATGAGAACGGCACAGAGCATGGCAAGCATTTTGATTTCAGTCCATTACTCAATGCCTATCAGACCTATGAACAAAATTATAGTGCTTGGTATAAAGCCAACAATTGGGAAGCCATGGAAATCCACTGGTGCAAACAGGTGGGAGGCGCACAGTTGTTATTACCCGCTCATGCGATCAATGAATATTGCCGACCTGACAGAGCATTTTATCCTGTCCCGAACTTCAACCAAGAAGGATTACCAAGAGTGCGAGAGGTGAATGGAAAGGCTGGCAGTGACGTGTATACGCATCACATCAATGGAGGAGCTTTGGGAGAAAAGTGGGGGCTCGCGAGGGGGATCCAACTGGGAGCCTGCGGACCTTTTATTACGACTTTTTTTCTGAGCAGTAGCGACGCAAAAGCCGTCAAAGCATTGAGTGAAGCGCGCTTGCAGCATCAGC
>JAJONP010000073.1 GCA_021323555.1 Gammaproteobacteria bacterium
CAGATGATAATGTCTGATCAAACTGACTCAATAGTTCTTTTTGTTTTTGCGTTAAATTAATGGGTGTTTCGACAACGACCCTGCAAAGCAAGTCTCCTGTAGGCCCACCTTGTACCGATGGCACGCCCATCCCCTTTAACTTAAATACTTTACCTGATTGTGTTTCGCTAGGTATCTTTAATTTTACACGTCCTTTTAAGCTCGGTACATCTAATTCGCCACCCAGTGACGCTGTCACAAAACTAATTGGCATTTCACAATGCAAATGCGTACCATCACGCGCGAAAATAGGATGCGGCTTAACGCTTACCTGCACGTAAAGATCACCTGGCGCTCCGCCTGACTCACTGGCGTCTCCTTCATTACTTAAACGAATTCTATTACCTGTATCAATACCGGGTGGTATTTTAACAGATAATTTCTTTGTTTCTTTGCGACGACCTCTGCCACGACAAGTTTGGCAAGGATCCATAATCAACTTACCTTGCCCTCGACAGGTGGGACATGTTTGCTGCACAGAGAAAAACCCTTGCTGCATTCGAACCTGACCATAGCCATCACAATCACTGCAAGTGACTGGCTTCGCGCCTTTACGCGCACCACTGCCCTGGCACTCCACACATGGCATTTGGACAGGTACATTAATTTCAATAGTCTTACCAAAAACAGCATCGGCCAATTCAATCTCAACATTGCAGCGTAAATCGCCACCGCGCTTTGAGCCGCCTCTGCGACCTCCTCCGAAAATATCACCAAAAATATCGCCAAAGATGTCACCAAAATCCATCCCCTCGCCCATGCCACCAAAACCATTTCCCATGCTTGGGGCATCATGGCCAAATTGATCATACGCAGCACGTTTACGAGGATCGGATAGCACTTCGGAGGCTTCCAGTGCCTCCTTAAAACGCGCTTCAGCTATTTTTTTATCTTCGGGGTCAGGATTACGATCAGGGTGATACTTCATTGCCAGTCGGCGAAACGCTTTTTTTATTTCGTCTTCGCTTGCGCTTCGAGTAACACCCAATACTTCGTAATAATCACGTTTTGACATAGTTTATCAGCTATCTATTATTTATTTTTTATCATCTTTGACTTCTTCAAACTCTGCATCGACTACAGTCTCATCCTTAGCACCTTTCTCATGAACAGTTTGCGCCTCTCCTGTCGATGTATGTTGATGCGCTTGCTGGTTGGCCTGAGATAGATGTTCAGTCATCTTAGCTGATACATCCGTTAAATTTTTTGTTTTTGCTTCAATAAGCTCTTTATCACTACCTTTAATTGCTTCTTTTAACTCTTCACAGGCTTGTTCAATTGCTCTCTTTTCATCAGATGGCACTTTATCACCTGCCTCTTTTAACGCCTTAGTTACAGAGTGAAGCAGATTATCCGCATGATTGCGAGCGTTTACAAGCTCATGGAATTTACGGTCTTCAGCGACATTGGCTTCGGCATCTTTTACCATTTTCTTGATTTCATCTTCGGATAATCCACCGGATGCCTTGATCACTATTGATTGCGCCTTACCAGTTGCTTTATCCTTAGCAGATACATGTAAAATACCATTGGCATCAATATCAAAAGTGACTTCAATTTGTGGCATGCCACGCGGTGCAGCCGCAATATCTGTTAAGTCAAATCGCCCGAGCGATTTATTAGCAGAGGCCATTTCGCGTTCGCCTTGTAACACATGCACTGTCACAGCTGTTTGATTATCGCCTGCCGTAGAAAATATTTGGTTGGCTTTTGTTGGAATCGTAGTGTTTTTCTCGATAAGTTTCGTCATGACACCGCCTAAAGTTTCAATACCTAAAGAAAGCGGTGTGACATCTAACAGTAAAACATCCTTAACTGAGCCAGCGAGGACAGCCCCTTGAATAGCAGCGCCTATCGCCACCGCTTCATCAGGATTCACATCACGACGCGGCTCTTTTCCAAATATCTTTTTGACGGTTTCTTGCACGAGCGGCATACGTGTTTGACCACCGACTAAAATGACATCGGCAATATCTTCTACATTCACGCCTGAATCTTTAATGGCCGTTTTGCAAGGTCCGCTCGTACGTTCAATTAAATCTTCCACTAATGACTCTAATTTAGCACGTGTCATTTTGATATTTAAGTGCTTAGGCCCACTGGCATCTGCCGTGATATAGGGCAAATTAATTTCTGTTTGTTGCGCAGAAGAAAGTTCAATTTTAGCTTTTTCTGCAGATTCTTTTAAACGTTGCAGTGCAAGTGGATCATTGCGTAAATTAATACCCGAGCTTTTTTTGAATTCATCAATAAGATAATTCATGATACGCAAATCAAAATCTTCACCACCTAAAAATGTATCTCCATTCGTTGATAACACTTCAAATTGGTGTTCGCCATCCACTGCAGCAATTTCAATAATAGAAATATCAAAAGTACCGCCCCCCAAATCATACACAGCGACCTTGCGATCACCTGGCTTTTTATCCATCCCAAAAGCCAAGGCAGCGGCTGTAGGTTCATTAATAATACGTTTCACTTCTAAGCCCGCGATACGCCCTGCATCTTTAGTAGCCTGGCGCTGCGAGTCATTAAAATAGGCAGGAACAGTGATGACTGCTTCAGTGACAGGATGTCCTAAATAATCTTCTGCTGTTTTTTTCATTTTCATGAGCACTCGAGCAGACACTTCCTGAGGAGCGATTTTTTTGCCTCGCACTTCTACCCATGCATCGCCATTATCAGCTTTAGTAATTTTATAAGGAACTACTTCCGTATCTTTTTTTACGGCATCTTCATCAAAACGCCGTCCAATTAATCGTTTGGCCGCATGAATAGTGTTCTCTGGATTGGTCACCGCCTGGCGTTTGGCAGGTTGTCCCACAATGATCTCTTGATTATCCAGCCATGCCACAATAGAAGGGGTCGTTCGGTCTCCTTCTGCATTCTCAATGACACGCACTTTATCGCCTTCCATTACAGCGACGCATGAGTTTGTTGTGCCTAAATCAATACCAATAATTGCGTTTCCCATTTTTTTCTCCAAAAAAATAAATTGCCTGCTTATTACTATGGGGATGAATACTCATTTTTCAATACAGCTATGGGCTTATTAATGCTATTTATAGATTATTTTGCAACAATCACGAGAGCAGGCCGGACAAGCCGATTGTTCAAAGTATATCCTTTTTGCAAGACAGAAATTACTGAGCCTGGCTTTGTATCGCAATCAATCTGTGTCGATACTGCCTCGTGGAACTCATGGTTAAAAGCTTGTCCTTGAGGATCCACTTGCTGCACCCCAAATTTTTCTAATGTCGTATAGAACATTTTTAAAGTCATATTAACACCGTCCAGCAAACTACCAGACTCTGCTTTTTCAGTACTATAGGCTGTTACCGCACGCTCTAAACCATCAACAATAGGCAGTAATGCAAGCACGAACTTTTCCAAAGCATACTTATGGGCACTGGCTATGTCGCGCTCTGCACGACGCTCCAGGTTTTCTTTTTCTGCTTGTTGACGTAAAAGGCGATCCCAATATTGCGTGGCTTTTTCTTTCTCCGCTGCCAGTTGTTTTTGTAATTCTTCATAGGAAGAAGCCACAGGCTCTACGGTTTCTGCCTCATTAAACTCTGAAGACAAGGCATTATCAGGGGTATTATCTTTTTGTGACACAGTAACCTCCACGTAAATAATATTTTATTCACCGTATACATATATAGTTCAATGAGACTTAATTCAAGGGTATTATAATAATTTTGTTACAATCCTGTTATATTTTACGATTATATTCTATTTAGTAAAGGATTCATATGTCAGCCACGTTTAAAACTATAGGTATCTTTGGGCAAGCTAAAAATCGTGAGGTAGAAAATACCCTGAATGCATTAATTGAGTATTTGGATGCATTACCTGTGACCGTTTTGATAGAAACCAGTACGGCTGAAGCCCTCCATGATTCATCGCTCAAAACAATAGAAAAAAAACAAATTGGAGAACGATGTGATCTATTAATCGTAATCGGTGGCGATGGCAGTTTACTCCATGCGGCACATGCTATCGTAAATCAAGTGATTCCTGTACTGGGTATCAACCGGGGACGTTTAGGATTTTTAACAGATATTCTTCCAACAGAACTCACTAAAATAAAAAAAATTATTGAAGGAGAATACCATCTAGAAAACCGATTTTTACTTACAACGACCATTACATTAGACAATAAAATAATAGGTCAAGATCAAGCACTTAATGAAGTTGCTATCCTTCCAGACGCTCTGCCTCATATGATCGAATTTGAAATTTATATAGATAACCAATTTGTTTGTAGCCAAGACTCAGATGGCTTAATTATTGCAACCCCTACAGGATCAACTGCTTATGCTTTATCAGGTGGCGGCCCTATTCTTCACCCTCAATTGGATGCCATTGTACTCGTGCCTATGTTTCCACATACATTAAGTAGCAGACCTATTGTAATCGAAGGTAATCGACATATTAATATTATTATTTCGCCCAATAATCCAACGACACCACGCCTGAGTTGTGATGGACGTGCAACACTCGATGCACCTGGCGGTAGTCACATTGCTATTCATAAGAATGCAAAACCCTTACAGCTTATTCATCCACTCGATTATAATTATTATGAAGCGTTACGCAGCAAACTTCACTGGGGCAAAAAATTGCAATATTCAAGAGTAAATTAAAAGAGGAAACCCGTCATGTTGACTCAAATTCATATCAGCAATTTGATCACCATTCATGAACTCAATTTAGAGTTTCAAGCAGGGACTACCGTCATTACGGGTGATACAGGCGCTGGCAAATCTATTTTAATTGACGCTATATTATTAGCCTTAGGTGGGCGCGCCACCAGTGCCTTGGTGCGTGATGGCCAAGAAAAAGTAGATATCACTCTTACATTTGATGTCAGCCAATTATCAGATGCAAAATTATGGTTAAAAAACCATGATCTGGATCAAGCAACCCATGATTGCATTTTACGCCGGACTCTCTATCGCGATGGCCGATCACGTAGTTATATCAACGGTATGCCGACTACCTTACAACCACTGCGTGATTTAAGTGAATTACTGATTCAAATTCATGGCCAACATGAGCATCAATCACTTTTAAAAACCGATAAGCAACGCATTTTACTCGATCGTTATGCCAACCATATACATTTAGTGGATACTGTACACGCCCTCGCAGAAGAATGGCATTTGATAAACCAGGAAATCAGTACACTGCGTCAACTCATAGAAGAACGCAATACACGCGGTGAATTTTTAAAATTTCAATTGCAAGAATTAGAAGAATTACACCCGAAAGAAAATGAATTTCAAGCATTAGATTTAGAACACAGGCAATTAGCCCACTCAGATGAATTATTACAAAATATTTCTCTGGCCCTCGGACTGTTGGCCGAACACGAAGAACAAAATGCATTACAGTTATTAAATCTTGCTCTACAATCAATGGAAAAAGTGCGGCGAGTAGACCCTAAAATTAGCACATGGTGTGAAGCGATCCAAAACGCTATTATTCAAA
This sequence comes from Gammaproteobacteria bacterium, assembly GCA_021323555.1. Next base: position 5,536 of record JAJONP010000073.1, read on the forward strand.
TCAGCGATACTGAAGATGAATTACGTCGTTACCTTGAAACATGTGAACTTGATCCTGCGCGCTTGGCTTGGGTAGAACAGCGTATCAGCGCACTCTTTGATATAGCACGCAAACACAAAGTAGAACCGAATGATTTACTTGCATTACAAGAAAAATTAACCCATGAGTATCATCAACTCGAACACAGTGATACACGTTTTTCTGCTCTTAGCAATCAACTCAGTACTCTTGAAAATCAATACCAGATTGCCGCAAAAAAACTTAGCGAAAGTCGCCAACGTGCCGCAAAAAAATTAACGACTGAGTTGATTAAAATAATCCATGAATTAGCTTTACCCCATGCGGAATTTAATATTCACTTTGAAAAAAATGAAATGCACGAAAAACCCGCGATCACCCCTCATGGCATTGATAAAATTGTTTTCCAAATCAAAACAAATGCAGGGCAATCCTTTCAACCTCTAGCAAAAATTGCATCAGGTGGAGAGTTATCACGTATCGCCTTAGCTATCTATATGGCAACTGCATTAGAACATGTCACACCCACCTTAATTTTTGATGAAGTAGATGTGGGGATTGGTGGGAGTTCGGCGGAAATCGTGGGTCAATTATTACGACGCTTAGGTCAAACGCACCAAGTGCTTTGTATCACACACCAGCCTCAAGTCGCAGCACTCGGTCATCATCATATACGCGTTTCTAAAACTCATCAAAAAGACAGCCATCAAACACATGTTTCAATACTTTCACAGGAAGAAAAAATCCAGGAACTAGCGCGCATGTTAGGTGGCGTAAAAATCACGAAAAAAGTGTTAGAACATGCGCGGGAAATGGCGAGCACGGAATAACTAATGCACATTATTCCCTTCTAATTCTTCTATCGCAAACTTAAGCTTGCCTTCCTCAACTGTAATTAAGACATGGCCGCCATTATGCAATTTACCGAATAGCAATTCATCTGCCAAAGGTCGTTTAATTTGTTCTTGAATCAAACGTGCCATGGGTCGCGCACCCATTTTTTTATCGTATCCATGTGAGGCTAACCAAGCACGTGCATCATCATCTATTTCAAGCACAACATGCTTAGGTTCTAATTGAATTTCTAATTCCATCAAGAATTTATTGACGACATATAAAATAGTCTTTGTTTCTAATGGGCCAAATTGAATAATAGCATCTAAGCGATTACGAAACTCAGGAGAAAATAATTTATTAATCACAGAGAAAACATCTGTTATTTGACCTTCATTATGCGTAAAACCAATGGCACTTTTATCAAGCAAATCAGCCCCTGCATTTGAAGTCATGATAAAAATAGTATGACGAAAATCTGTCTTCCTACCATTCGTATCGGTCAATGTTCCATGGTCCATCACTTGCAATAATAAATTGTAAACATCGGGATGTGCTTTTTCAATTTCATCTAATAAGACAACAGAATGCGGATGTTTATTCACAGCTTCTGTTAATAAGCCACCTTCATCATATCCCACATAACCAGGAGGCGCACCAATCAGCCGTGAAACTGTATGACGTTCCATGTATTCTGACATATCAAAACGAATCAACTCTACACCTAATAACTTCGATAATGATTTACAGACTTCTGTTTTACCTACGCCTGTCGGTCCAATAAATAAAAAAGAACCTATGGGTTTATTGGGGTCACGCAACCCTGAACGAGCAAGACGTACTGCTGAACCTAACACTTCCATTGCCGCGTCTTGACCAAAAATCATCATTTTTAGATCACGCACTAGATTTTTTAATACTTCACGGTCCGAGGTTGATACATTCCGTTCTGGAACGCGCGCAATCTTTGCGACTACTTTTTCAATGTCACTTGCTTCAATAATTTTTTTACGATTCGCTTCAGGCATTAAATATTGATAAGCACCGACTTCGTCAATGAGATCAATAGCTTTATCAGGCAAGCGACGATCAGAAATATAACGCGCTGATAACTTAGCAGCTGCTTCTAAGGATTCATCCGAATAACTCACATGATGATGCATTTCAAAACGACTACGCAACCCTTTTAAAATACCGATAGTTTGTTCTACTGTGGGCTCTTTCACATCAATTTTTTGGAACCGTCTTGCTAATGCATGGTCTTTTTCAAAAACACCGCGATATTCTTTATAAGTGGTGGAGCCGATACACGTCAATTCACCTGATGCCAGTAAAGGTTTAATCAAATTAGACACGTCCATCAAACCGCCTGATGCAGCACCCGCACCAATAATCGTGTGAATTTCATCAATAAATAAAATAGCACCCTTCTGACCTTTTAATTGATGTAATACGCTTTTTAATCTTTTCTCAAAATCACCGCGATATTTAGTGCCTGCTAATAAACTACCTAAATCTAACGAATAAATGATGCCTTCTTCTAATATGCTCGGCACTTTTTTTTCTACGATCAATCTTGCCAAGCCTTCTGCAATCGCCGTTTTACCAACACCTGCTTCTCCCACTAGCAATGGATTATTTTTGCGACGACGACAAAGGACTTGAACTGTCCGTTCTATTTCATCTTCACGTCCTACTAAAGGATCAATCATGCCTGCTTTAGCACGCACATTCAGGTTAGTCGTGAATTGCTCCAGTGGACTGCTATTCGCATCATTCGCCTCGCTTTCACCTTCTTCCATATAGTGGGCGCTGCCAAAATGATCTTGATCACGCACCATAGGCCGTGTTTTAGTTGATCCATGCGAAATATAATTAATCACGTCTAGCCGGCTTACGTTTTCTTGGCGAATTAAATAAACACTTTGGCTTTCTTGTTCGCTAAAAATAGCTGCTAGTACATTCGCGCCAGTCACTTCTGTTTTGCCAGAGGATTGCACATGAAAAACAGCGCGTTGCAATACACGCTGAAATCCTAATGTAGGTTGCGTATCACGGTCATGGATATGCATGGGAATCATAGGTGTTGTATGGTCAATGAAATCAATTAAATTATTGCGTAAACGTGTTAAATTAGCACCGCACGCTTTTAATACTTCGGCAGCCGTTGAGTTTTCCAGAAGCGCAATTAACAAATGTTCTACTGTCACAAACTCATGACGTTTCACACGCGCTTCCTTGAATGCTAAATTCAAGGTGTACTCCAGTTCTTTATCCAACATGGTAAACCTCCTGGCTCCCGATTATTGAAAAACTTCCGTACTACATAATAAAGGATGT
>JAJONP010000240.1 GCA_021323555.1 Gammaproteobacteria bacterium
TTTTCACATTCTATTTTAAGAAGACCATTCGCATGCGCTATCGTTTGCTTTATTAATGTATTGTCACTGGTATTCAACCAATACGGCTGAAGCATACCTTTTTCAAAAATGCAATTAGCAATCGACCAGGGATTATAAATTTGCGTGTTGCCAATATGATAACCGTTATACCAGGCTTTAATATCGGTTGATAAATGGTATAAATTGTTTTTCTCGAGCGCTTCATCTACTTCGGGTTCTGTAAAACCAAAATGTTCTGAATATTCCTTGTCTAAAACAGAAAAAACTTGCACATTATTTAATCCTGAAAATAAATTTTCCTTCGCAATTCGTAAAATGCCTGTAATCACCGCGCGATGTATATTAGCATTACTTTTAAGTACGCTACCTAATAACCCTCGCATCAATTCAATAATTTCTTTATAATAATTCTCTAAATACCCTGCCTGAGTAGGCGTGTCATATTCATCTATTAATACCCAAGGTTTAACACCATAATGCAAATACAATGCATGGGTTAAATCAAATAAAGAAGACTGTAAGCTTGCTTGCGTGGCACGCTCTTCTATCACAGATAAAAATATTTCTTTTTGATGATGATTCAGTTTTTGACTCGATAATAATTCTAGATGCTCTGAATAGGTTTGACTCATTAATTTGGCCATACCATTGTAAGTTGAAGCATAATTACTGTGTTTAACATTTTTAAATGAAATAAAAACAACAGGGTATTGTCCCTGATGTTTCATATAAGTCTCACCTACTTGAGCTATCTTTAAATCATCAAACATATTTTTTGTTTTTAGCCCATTCACCTCTGCTGCCAGAAAATGGTGAAGCATAGACATATTAAATGTTTTACCAAAACGACGAGGACGTACAATGACTGACACGGCTATCTCTTTATTATCAAAAATTTCTTTAATAAATAAACTTTTATCAATAAAGTTTAATTGTTGCCGAACAGTTTCTCCAAAATTATCTTGTCCGATGATTAAGCTCATACTGTTACCTTAATACTATTGACTTTACACAGGCTTAATCATAAGCCTTGCTCTGGCAGCAGGTCAATTCCTATCCTATGTCACTGTTCACGGGACTTTTGACTTTACGCAAAAAGTTCGGATTTGAGCCAAGGTCGTGCGAAAATTTTATAAAAATAGCGCAGCATACACGTGTATGTGAGCACATTTTTATACGTGAACACTTACTATCCTATAGCGGCATCCTGTCTAGTCTGCTCGTTTAGTAGGATACTCATTCTAAACGGACAGACTAGAGAGGATGCCGCTATTATACTCAATTTTTTAATTGCGCAACGCCTCATTCTAGTTTAGGCTTACGCTCCATCAATTATAGCTCTAGGCTCTACAAGGTAGATCTAAGAGCATAAAGGAGAGATGTCCGAGTGGTTTAAGGAGCACGCCTGGAAAGTGTGTGTACGTTAATCGCGTACCGAGGGTTCGAATCCCTCTCTCTCCGCCAGGTTTGGGCGGCGATATGCTATGAACCCCGCCAGGTCCGGAAGGAAGCAACGGTAGTAACAGATTCGAGCGCCGAAGTCAGGCTGATGCTGGTTACCTCCAATATCATAGGAATATATATTAAAAATGAGCTATCAAGCCCTTGCACGCAAATGGCGGCCTCGCACCTTAAAAGAAGTCATAGGGCAAGAGCATGTGATACGCATGCTCACCAACGCCCTTGATCAACAACGTTTACATCATGCTTATTTATTTACAGGCACGCGCGGTGTCGGCAAAACAACCTTCGCACGCATTCTAGCCAAATGTCTTAATTGTGAAATAGGCATTACATCAGCCCCTTGCGGTACTTGTCAAAACTGCACTGCTATTGATGCTAGCAGATGTTTAGATTTACTCGAAATTGACGCTGCTTCTCGCACTAAAGTAGAAGATACACGTGAATTACTCGACAACATCCACTATCAACCCACGCAAGGCCGTTATAAAGTCTATTTAATTGACGAAGTACACATGCTATCTTGCTGGCGACTACCGATCCTAAACGTTTACCTGTGACTATTTTATCACGCTGTTTGCAATTTAATTTAAAATGCATCCCTGCCACGCAAATCGCGCAGCAACTTCAGTCTATTTGCACTGCAGAGCAAATTCTCTATGAAATAGAAGCACTGCACTGCTTAGCACAAGCCGCCAATGGTAGCCTACGTGATGCACTCAGTTTGCTCGATCAAGCCATTGCTTTTTCTCCTCAGGCAATAACAACGCTGAATATAAAACAAATGCTTGGCAGCATTGAACAGGATGCCTTATTACGTTTATTAGAGGCATTAAGCGCACAGGATGGAAAAAAAATAATAAGTGAAATAGCTCAACTCGGGGAATTTGCTGCTGATTTCAACCAGGCACTCGAAGATTTACTGAGTTTATTACATCAAATAAACCTCATACAAATCCTAGGAGGCTCTACGCAGCCATATGATCAAAATGAAAAAATAACTCAATTAGCAAAGCATTTTACAGCCGAAGACATCCAACTTTATTATCAAATTGCACTCATTGGTCGCCGCGATTTACCCTTTGCACCTACTCCACAGTCAGGTTTTGAAATGGTTTTACTACGTATGCTTGCTTTTAAGCCTATGGCAGCAGAAGATTCTCAAGAAAGTGATTCTACACGATTAAAAACAACACCTGCCAAACAAGGTTCAGACAAAGGGAAAGAACCACCCACTGTGTGCAGTACTGAACCCCCTGCCTCATCGAATGCCTGCTTGCCAACCAATAAATGGCCTACGCTTTTAGCACAACTGGGTTTAACAGGTATGGCTTATGCACTCGCAGTCAATTGCGACCTCGTTAATATAACTCCTGATAAAATAACGCTTGCGCTTTCCATACAACATGAACCTATGTTAAATAAAAAATTAATTGAACGTATTGAACAAGCACTTATACAACACTTTAATAAAACGATTCAATTGGATATTACTTTAATCTCCACCACTCTGGATACTCCTTTAAAGCAGCAACAACAAGCCAATATGGCTCATAAGACAGCCGTTATGGAAACCATTAAGAATGATAGTGAAATTCAGAAAATAATGCATTTATTCGATGCAACTCTTGATGAAAATTCAATTGACACAACTGAATAATGACTAGCCCTTATCTTTTTTAATTGGTAAAATCACGGCACTTCAAACTATTTTAATCAGGAGAAATATCAATGAGCAGATCATTTGGTGATAAACAGCCTGCCTTAGGCGATTTAATGAAAAAAGCCCAAGAAATGCAGAAAAAAATGCAAGAAATACAGCAGGAAGTCAAAGAAATGGTAATGGTAGGTCAAGCCGGTGGCGGGCTCATTACGATTCCCATGAATGGTGAACACTTAGTGAAACCACCCCAACGCGTTAAACTTGATCCCAATCTACTGAAAGAAGAAATCTCTGTCATTGAAGATTTAATAGCTGCAGCTATCAACAATGCTTCTGCTAAAATCGAAACAGGTACCCGTGAAAAAATGTCAGCGTTGACGGGAATTAAACTACCGGATGGCTTTAATTTACCGACAGGTACAGGAACTTAATCACCTATGCAGTTTAGCCCACTGCTCACACAATTAATTGAAGCACTGCGCTGTTTACCCGGCGTTGGTCCCAAGACAGCGCAACGCATGGCATTTCAATTATTAGAACGCGGCCGAGAAAAAGGTAACCACCTTGCCCACACATTGCAAAATGCCATGCAACATATTCACCATTGTAAAAATTGCCGCACCTTTAGTGAAACAGAACTTTGCACTCTCTGTAGCTCAGAACGGCGTGATAAGTCTTTATTATGCATTATTGAAAGCCCTGCAGATATTGTCGCTGTTGAGCAAATGGGTAGCTATCGTGGCGTTTATTTTGTTCTTATGGGACACTTATCTCCACTCGATGGCATCGGCCCTGAAGATTTAGGAATGAAAGAACTAGCCGCTTTACTCGCACAAGGAACAGTGACAGAAGTTATTATTGCAACTAACCCCACTGTTGAAGGCGAAGCAACAGCGCATTATATTTCTGAATTGGCCAAGCGCTACCCCATTAAAGTCACACGCATCGCGCGGGGTGTATCGCTCGGCTTTGAATTAGGTTATATAGATAGTGGCACACTCGCGCATGCATTCGCGGGCAGAGAAATACTTTGAAATTCATTTTTTCA
>JAJONP010000241.1 GCA_021323555.1 Gammaproteobacteria bacterium
ATATCCATCAGCCCTTCTTTCAGCTCCTTAGATACCCAATCCGGAAAACAATTAGCAAGCGCTTCACGATGAGATTCTAATTTATCCTCTACATCAGGAGCTTTCCAGTCAAAGCCTGTCGGAAGATTCTTAGTCAATTCGTTTTTTAGATTCTTATCTGCAACGGTATATATATCAGCATTCCGCCTCACATCTCCAGCAGTATCTCTAGAAAGACGCCCTTTTTTGGGTTTCTCTGGTATTGAAATTTCAGTGAGTGCCCGAGCTTTCCCTTCTACAAATCGGCAGGATGGAAGATTATCTCGCTTTGTATAGCGACGAAATAATTGTCCTTCAACAAGGAATTCTTCAAATTCAGCTCCCATCACACACCTCCTAATACTCTGTAGCTGCACTTCTAAATTCGGCACTTCTAGCAAATAAGTTACCTTAATTTTACCAATTATATCTTAAAGAAATATTAAAAACACGGTGTTTTTAAGAATTATTCGCTTATTTTTAAATAAAATGATCACCAAAAATCCTTTCGTTCGGTTTTAAAATTATTTTAGTTTTTGCTCTATGAAATAGAAGGAACGAGGGTCTGTAGACAGGAGCCCTCCTAAATTTTCTAAGGCGCTAAAATCACAATATCAAGTGGCCGTTTCTCTACACCACCTGCCCTGCTGCCCAGCCTGAAGACCAAGCCCATTGAAAGTTATAACCCCCTAACCAGCCTGTTACATCCAACACCTCGCCTATAAAATACAAACCTTTCACATTCATGGCTTCCATGGTTTTAGAGGAAATCGCTGCACAATCTACGCCGCCTAAGGTCACTTCCGCAGTGCGATACCCTTCCGTACCGTTGGGTTTGATCTTATAGGTATGGATCCGTTCGGCTATTTGTTCAAATTCCCGATACGAAATAGCCGCTAAAATTTTAATGGCAAGAATGGGTTCTACGAATAGCTCAATCATGCGTTTAGGCAGATACTCTGCCAAAAGCGTATTCAACTGTTTTTGTGGGTGATGTTTTTGGGCTTCTTTTAAATGTGCTCGTAAATCTATCTGCGGTAACAAATTAATGATTATTTCTTCGCCAGGCTGCCAATAAGAAGAAATTTGTAAAATAGAAGGGCCACTCAAACCACGATGGGTAAATAAAATATTTTCGCGAAATCCTATTTTATTATTGCTGACTAAACTGTCTAACGCAATTCCGGACAGCTGCGATAACTTATCTTTATCGACGGGATGCAACGTTAACGGCACTAAAGCCGCGCGTGTAGGCCATACCTTAATGCCAAACTGCTCTGCTATTTTATAGCCGAATGGGCTCGCGCCCATAGTGGGAATAGATAAGCCACCGCTCGCAACCACGCACGATTGACAATGAAAATCGCCTGCGGAAGTTTTTAACTTAAAATGGTGATCGCTTTCTTTTATTATACTTTCAATGTCGGTATTTAAGCGTATTTCAGCGGATACAAGTTTACATTCAGCCAGCAAAAGATCCACTATGTCCTTTGATTTATGATCACAGAATAATTGACCTAAGGTTTTTTCGTGGAAGGAAATATTATATTTTTTAACTAAATCTATGAAATCCCCTTGCGTATAACGGCTTAAAGCGGATTTACAAAAATGAGGGTTGTTTGAAATAAAGTTATCCGGCGCTACATTATAGTTGGTAAAATTGCAGCGACCGCCGCCCGACATTAAAATCTTTTTGCCTGCCTTATTGGCGTGATCCAATACCAATACGCTGCGCTGGCGCTTACCTGCCTCTATAGCGCACATTAAGCCCGCCGCACCAGCGCCGATGATAATAACGTCAAATTTTTCCATGGGGTTTAAATCATCAGATTTTTAATTGAATATTATTACACTTAAGATATTATAGTTCACAGAGCGATTCGGGGGGTTCACGAACCGCCCCTACACCCTTCCGAGGCTTCTTTTGTAGGGGCGGCTCGCGAGGCGCCCCCCTCTTAAACACAGGCAAATAGCTCAGCCTTTTACGTTCATAATAGGAACAATTTCATTGTATCACAATATAGTGAGGCACCCTCCAAATTTTGGGCAAAAAAAAAGCCCCAGTGAAACACCGGGGCTTGGCATTAAAATTATGCCGTTAGGATCTCCCTAAAAATATGGACTTAGGGAGATTAGCGAAGGTAACCTACAAGTCTTATTCAGACTCAAAACCATTTTAGCTCAAAGCGGACTTCCCTTAGGTCCCTGTACCATCATCCCTGATGGTTGTGCATCCCTAAGTAACTTCCTATTATGTCCTGCTCTAATCTCATATATACATTGTATCAAAGCCCACTAAAAAAACAAGATTAATTTTTGTTCAGAATTATATGATATAAATCAACGTGTTACAAAAGATTACACATCCAAAATCTCACAAAAACCATTTTCCCCCAACTTTCTTTGAGAAATTTCGTACAAAATTTTAGGTCTGGGAAACGCTGCTTTAGGCGGATTTTTAGTGTACAGAGGGGATTTAGAGTTTAGACTTTAAAAATGGACGATTTGCAAAAAAAAGGCAGTAAACGGGGAGTTTACTGCCTTTAGTAGAAAGAGGATGCTTAAGAACTAAGCATTGCCTGGTATTTTTGGACCAGGTATTTTTATTGCATCTGGCGTGGGCATTACAGTAGGATGATTTGCAAGGAATGCCGCGGAAATCGTACTGAGCTTTATTACTTCTTCATGGAGTCTTTTCTCAAGCTTTGGAGCTAATGCAGTTGAACTTGACTCTTCCACAGCAACCTTCCGTGTCACGACTTTATCTAACTTCTTGTGGACGAAATGTTTTATTATTTTAGCAAAATCCAGCAATTTTTGAATCGGTCCGCCTGAAAAAAATGCTTTATCCTCTTTACAATGCTGCTTAAATATCTCCAGGCGTTTAGCCGGTGAGCACTGCTCTAGGTCTATTCCTG
>JAJONP010000074.1 GCA_021323555.1 Gammaproteobacteria bacterium
TCAATCAGCCTAAGTGCAATGCACTACTCGAATAGTAGCATGGCAAGCGCAAACGCAGGTATTACTATCCCATTACTCATCACGATAGGGTATGGTTTTTAGATGCCTAAATCTTTGCAATACGGTAAACTTCGGACATGAAAGAACGTATCGCGCTTAAAAACTATCTTCAAGAAATTCGGCTCATCAGGCAGCGTTGTGCTGCCGTATTCATTTTAATGGCTATTTTAATTTTACTCTTAATCATTCGGCTAGGTTTTCTGCAATGGATTAAACATGATCTTTATACGACTCTTTCAAAAAAAAATTGGCTTGATCTTGTGCCCATCGAACCCACACGTGGGCTCATCTACGACCGTAATGGGATTTTATTAGCTGAAAATCTTCCCATATTTAGCTTAGATATTATCCCTGATAAAATAAAAAACTTGTCTCAATTACTGACGACTATCGGAAAAATTATTTCGCTGAACGAGACTGACATTATTCAATTCCGAAAAGCGCTTAAACAACACCGCCGTTTTGATGAAGTTCCCTTAAAATTTCGTTTATCAGAAGCAGAAGTTGCGCGGTATTATGAAAATCAATATCGCTTTCCAGGCACATTGGTTAAAGCACGTTTAATTCGACATTATCCTTTGAATAATAGAATAGGTCACGTACTAGGCTATGTAGGACGCATTAATTCACAGGAACTCGCAAATATTGATGCGAGCAACTACAGCGCAACGCACTATATTGGTAAATTAGGCATTGAAAAATTTTACGAAGATGATTTACATGGCACAGTAGGCTATGAACAAGCAGAAAATGATGCTAGCGGGCATCCTATACGTATACTTAGCCAAATCAAACCCATTCCGGGAAAAGATTTATATCTCACGATTGATAGTAAATTACAAATCGCTGCAGAAGAAGCGCTGGCTGGACACAATGGTGCCATTGTCGTCATAGCACCCAGCACAGGGCAGATTCTTGCGATGGTCAGTGAACCGACTTTTGATCCTAATTTATTTGTCTCAGGTATTAGCAATCAAGATTTCCAACAATTACAACAAGCCCCTGGCAAGCCACTTTATAATCGAGCGTTACGCGGATTATACCCAATGGCATCCACCATTAAGCCTTATATTGCATTAGAAGGATTAGATTCTGGTATCGTAACAACAGATTTTACTATTTTTGACCCGGGCTGGTATCAACTCCCTCACAGTAAACATATATTCCATGATTGGAAACCCAAAGGCCATGGCACTGTTGATTTAACTCATGCCTTATTGAGCTCATGTGACACTTATTTTTTTACACTGGCTCACCTCATGGGTATTGAGCCTATTGATAACATATTAAATCGTTTTGGTTTTGGTGAGTTAACAGGTATTGACACGGGTGAAGAGTTGCCAGGCGTTATTGCATCGCCCGCCTGGAAACATCGCACAAAACAGTTACCTTGGTATGAAGGAGACACCCTTATTTCAGCCATTGGGCAAGGTTATATGCAAGCAACACCTTTACAACTTGCAGAAGGTGTTGCCATCATTGCAAATCATGGAAAACGTTTGATACCGCATTTTTTACTTGCAGAGCAAGACACTGGAAAATCCCCAGAGGCACAAGCCTCTATTGAATTACCTCCCGTCCGACTATCCAATGAAAACTATTGGAAAACTATTATTGACGCCATGCAAAAAGTTATCACATCACCCTTTGGCACAGGCTATTATCATTTTGGTCATGATATGCCATACACAATTGCAGGAAAAACAGGTACTGCCCAAGTTTACGCAATCAGGCACCGTGATGAGACAGGAAAAAGTGAAGATCAAGATAATATGCCTGAACAATTACGCGATCATTCATTATTTGTTGCATTCGCACCTGTTGAAGAACCTCAGATCGCCATCGCCGTAGTTGCTGAGCACAGTAAAATCGCTGCAGGTATCGCACGAACTGTACTAGATTATTATTTCAAGGAGAACACAACCCATGGCCTTTACCAATAGCGCTTCTCCATTTCCTCCACACAATCCTCCTGCGCCTGTATTTTGGCAAAAAATCCATATTGATATTTATTTATTTTTAGGAATATTTTTATTAATGACAATGGGGTTATTTATCTTGTATAGCGCGAGCAGCGAAAACTCTATCGTTATCAGGCAACAAGTCTTGCATATCAGTATCGCAATTATCGTAATGCTCTTATTCGCTCAAATTCCACCAATGATGTATAACCGATGGGCAGTTTGGTTTTATAGCATAAGCTTATTACTTCTTTTTGCCGTGTTAATCATAGGGCATACAGGAAAAGGCGCAGAACGTTGGCTGAATTTAGGCATTCTACGTTTTCAACCCTCTGAACTCATGAAACTAGCTTTACCTCTTTTTTTAGCCATGTATTTTCATCATATTCATTTACCATTAACAAAAAAATCGCTGTTAATGTCTCTTATTATTATTTTAGTACCTGCTTTACTCACTGCAAAACAACCTGATCTCAGTACAGCTATTTTGCTCATCATCGCAGGGGGAGGTGTATTATTCCTTGCAGGTTTAAGTGGACGTTTATTGGGTATGATGTTGGGTTTAGCTGCGCTCGGCGCACCTGTTTTTTGGTATCTTCTTCATGATTATCAGCGACAACGTGTACTCACTTTTTTAAATCCCGAGCGTGACCCATTGGGCGCAGGTTATCATATTATTCAATCCAAAATTGCGATAGGATCAGGCGGTTTCTTTGGCAAAGGCTGGCTCAACGGTTCTCAATCCCATCTGCATTTTTTACCAGAGCATACAACTGATTTTATTTTTGCAGTTTGTGGTGAAGAATTTGGTTTTTTAGGAAATATTATTTTAATTTCAATTTTTATGGCAATTATCCTACGCGGGCTTTATATCACCGTACATGCGCAAGATACATTTTCACGTCTATTAGCTGGAAGTTTAACAATTACTTTATTTTTCTCATTTTTTATTAATATGGGAATGGTGACAGGTATTTTACCTGTGATGGGTTTACCTCTACCCTTTATCAGTTATGGAGGCTCCTCCATGGTGACACTCATGGCCAGTTTAGGCATTTTAATGTCTATTCAAACACACAGAAAATTAATCACGACATAGCTTAATTACAGCAAGTCTTTACAATAATTCATCTCCCCATAACCGAGTAATAAATGTTTTCCAATGTAAACAAAGTATTTTTCCGTATTTTTTCTCAATAGGATCTTGAGAAATAAGAATAAGCTGTTTAAATATATTTTCTTCCTCAATAGCTTCTAATCCTTTCATATCACGTGCTGTCACTTTACGCGTTGCCTTGGTTTCAATAGCAGTGTGGTCTCCCACTACAAAATCCACTTCATGTTGACGCGTACTACGCCAAAAACTTAACGACTCCGACCGACGGCGGTAACTTAAGTAACTTCTTAATTCCATTCCAATCCAATGCTCAAAACTCCGGCCATATAAATCAGAATTCCGATCAAGCACTTGTGTTTGAGCAAGTGTATGGGCTACTCCTGTGTCAAAAAAATAAAATTTTGCTGTTGCAATCGCTTTTCTTTTTTTTGATTGCGTCCATGGGAGTAATGAAAAACCGACCAATGTATCTTCGAGGATAGAATAATATTCTCTAATCGTGGAGGCAGGAACAGCAGTGTCACTAGCAAGTTGAGTAAAATTAAGTAATTGACCATTCATGAAAGCAGCTGTTGTTAAAAACCGAGAAAATGGAGGCAACTTACGAATTAACCCTTCTGCTTGAATTTCTTCACGCAAATAGCTTTGCACATAAGCGTTCAATTCCTCTATGGAGTTATCGCTAGCATAGACTGTCGGCAACCCCCCAAAACGTAGATAATGATCTAAATTAAAATGTGGAATTTCACTAAAGCTCAACGGATATAATGCAGCTGTCCATGCTCTACCTGCTAACAAATTAGCACGACCTCGCTTTAATTTTCGAGCACTGCTGCCTGTCAACAGAAAGCAAAGTTTTCTTTTTTCAATTAAGCGATGCACTTCATCCAGCAACTCAGGGATTTTCTGAATTTCATCAATGACAATTATGTTTTTTTGTGATGACAGTTGAGCATCAATGATCTGTTCCAATTCCCACGGCCCAGCAGAAAGTCTAAGATAGAGTTCCGAACGTAATAAATCGAGGATAATCGCTTGCGAGGCGAGCTGTTGATCGATGAGATAGCTTTTTCCCGTGGCTCTAGGCCCTAACAGGAAAAAAGATTTTTTTTTCAGCAGGTTGAGTAAATCTAACTGTCTTTTATAAATATTAGCCATGTTATTACTGTAACAAAGCTTATCGGTATAATCAACAATAGTATTGCTGATTATTCGCATATACAGCGATAGAGATGTGAATTATTCATTAACTTAAGCGATAAATTCTAAATAATTCGATTGATTAATAGTAGTATAGTGCGCATTGGGATAAGCACTTAGCCAATCTTTTGGTGCTTTAACCGCTTGGTTTCCCCACTTAAACTCATAAGCAAATAATTGCCCTTCTCTCTCTTCAATTAAATCAATTTCTTTTTGATCCCACGTGCGCCAAAAATAATTGTTAACAGACATTGCAGTATAGTTTTGTTTTTTAATACGCTCTATAAATAAGAAATTTTCCCATAAACGCCCTACATCATCACGCAGATTAAGCGGGTTGAAATTTGCAATTAACGCATTACGAATGCCATTATCATAAAAATAATATTTGCTCTTTTTGGTTATTTCCTTTCGAAGATTACGACTAAAACCCCGTAAATTATAAAGTACAAAACCTTTTTCTAATAAATCGAGATAACGCGATATCGTTTTAACATCAATCCCTAATTTTTGTGCAAGCTCAGTATGAGAGACTTCATTACCTACTTGAAAAGCAATAAGTCTTACTAAATCCAACAAGGTTTTTGAATTTTTTACTTTATCCAGTTCTAAAATATCTTTTAATAAATAAGAATGCGCTATCTCAGTGATATTCACGCGCTTTTCATTTTGATTTTTTGCCGAAATGATTTCAGGATAACTGCCATAAATGAGATATTCTTCAATATTTTTTTTAAGCTCAAAGGAGGAAAATTGCTTCAATAATTCTATTTGTGCAATAGGATATAATATTAATGTTTTTTTTCTACCTGTCAGTGGCTCGCTTACTTGCCCTGATAACTCAAAAGAAGAAGAACCTGTTGCCACAACGCGCAGGGATGGTATCTGATCAACCATGATTTTTAACACTGCACCAATATGAGGTATTTTTTGTGCTTCATCAATTACAATTAATTCATAGCCCGCCACGTATTCCTTAATAGCCTTAAAATCTGCGGAACCTAATGTCGTTTGGACCATCAAATCATCTCCAGAATCAAATTTGTACTTATAAGCACTCTTCTTAAGATAATGGCGTATAAATGTTGTCTTCCCTACCTGGCGAGCGCCATAAATAATGAATACTTTACCCACCTGAAGGTCATCAAACAAATTTTGATAATATCTTGAAATATAATGGTTATTCTGCACGCTGATCCTCATAATCAATAAAATATAAGGACATGTTATCCTTAAAATATGCCAATTTCAAGGAGTGGATTTATTTCGAACAGTGTCGCCCGCATCATTTTTACAAAGGTAATCACAGAGTAAAATGAACATCCGCAAATCATTCTAATAGTTTCTATATTTTCCTGCACGTCTGCCCCTAACATCAGATACAATTCAGATAATAAAAAACCGAAGGCCATTACCATGAAACGATTTTTTGTTTTTTTCATATGGAATATTTTTTTGATTTCTTTAGCGACTGCAAACGCACAGTTTACTGATCGCCATGATGTAAAGCTATTCATTCAACAGATGGTCAAACAGCATCACTTTCACGAAGCTCAACTCCATGCCTTATTTGATTCGGTTAAAATCAGACCGCTTATTATTAAAAAAATTAAATTTCCTTTTGAAAAAAAACCCTGGCCTATTTATCAACGGCTTTTCATCACAGAGTGGCGTATTCGCAAAGGTGTTGAATTTTGGGACCGCCACCAAGCCGTATTAGCACGAGTTGAAAAAGAATATGGTGTGCCTGCGAGTATTATCGTGGCAACGCTCGGGGTCGAGACAAGATATGGCTCAAACACTGGTCAATTTAGGGTCATTGACGCATTATCTAATATTGCATTTAGCAATAACCCACGCGCGCGTTTTTTCCGCTATGAGCTTGAAGAATTTTTGTTACTAGCACGTGAACAAAAACTTGATCCCCTTAAAATAACAGGCTCTTATGCAGGTGCAATGGGACAGCCCCAATTTATGCCTAGCAGTTATCGGCACTATGCTGTCAGTTTCAACCATGGCAACAAAATTGATCTTAACCATAATGAATCTGACATTATTGCAAGCATTGCCAATTTCTATAAAATACACGGCTGGCAAACGAATCAACCTATTGTGATGCCTGCATCCATAACAAAACATCGATTTTCTTTACAAAATACTTTTATGAACCAAGCAAGTCAAACATTGGTAAAGAACAAATCTTATAAAATGATCACATTACCTTCTTATTGGGGAGATGAATATTGGTTTGGGTTTCATAATTTTGATGTGATCAAACGCTACAATGCGAATAACTTATACGCGATGGCTATCGTGCAATTAAGCAATTATATTTCTACTCTCAGGGAGAAACGCGAGGATGTATAAGGACAGTAAAAAAATACGATGGATGATTTATTTCAGTTTTTTTATCTTTGCCTTACTGAATGGTTGTTCTACCCATCGAAAAGATGGCCCACCTCCTTATAACGTAGATGTTTCTAAAATTCCTGATGCCGTGCCAAAAGTAGAGCGACTCAGTAGGATTGGAAATAAATCTTATATTGTAAAAGGTAGAAGATATTATGTGCTTAATTCTAGCAAGAACTATGAACAACGAGGTATTGCGTCATGGTATGGTACTGCATTTCATGGAAGACCAGCATCCAATGGCGAACGTTATAATATGTTAGCCATGACTGCGGCTCACAAAACATTACCACTCCCTACTTATGTTCAAGTGACTAATTTAAAAAACGGTCGCAAAGTCATCGTCAAGATAACTGATCGTGGACCATTTGCAAATGATCGCTTAATTGATTTATCTTATACAGCTGCAAAAAAATTGGGGATGCTGGGTCGTGGTACCGCACCTGTCGATGTCAAAGCCATTGATCCTGTGCAATATGCTAGAAACCATAATTCCAAAAATGATAACACTATTACCAATAATTTTTTCTTAAGCATGAATGCCCAAAAAAATCGTATCGAAGCCAAAAACCCCAGACCTTCTACCTCTACATACGCAGTCGCTCGTGCAACCTACATTCAAGTGGGTGCTTTTCGTAACAAATTCTATGCTGAAAAATTAAAACGCCGCTTGGCATCTATGGTTTCTTCGCCCATTCACATTAAACAGCTCGCGCCTATTAATAAACTCTATCGCGTACAAATCGGGCCTGTAAAAAACACCGTTATAATCGAGCAAATTCATAGAAAATTGAGAGCCATGGGGATTCATAGCAAGGAAATAGTAGGATAAAACCTGTCTATTCATATCACTACACTCCATCCCTTTCTTAGTCTATGGGATGGAGTCTGTAGATGATTCTTAAAACAGAAATTAGCTGTTGTTAGCTTTATTTGCCTCCAAATCAGTCGCGTGGCAATTAATAGTAAACGATGCTGTCGATATATTGCTAAAATTTAGAGCGTCAGGCTCATCCCAAATAAACCCTTTGCCAGCTGTGTTATTAACATGAACTCCATACAGAATGATTTGTGTATCGCCCGAAACAGAAATGTTTTCTACATCGCCATACAATAAGGATGCCGAATGAGATAGCTCTGTTAGAAGGCTTGCTTTATTGACGCCAGGGTTGGTATTTACAGAACAAACGATATTATAAGTATAATCACTTTCGAGGGTTTTTAATGTAACGCAATTACTGAAGGAATTATAGTCAATATCATCGCCATAGTCAGGATGCCCTGAATACACTACTTCATCTAGATTACCGCAAGAGATGCTTAATCCAGGTACCAAGAAAAAAACTGTCATTACCCCGATTATCAATTTATTTTTCATAGAAGTTACTCCTTTATTTTGATTAAAAAAAATATATCTTAGTCGCAAACTAGGCAATTCTAACCCATATTGTCTGATAAATATACAAGTTTTTTTATTTTCAAACTACAAGGTGCTCTATATTAAACTTGAAAATTCGGAGCCGATGGGTGAATTTTCAAGTTTAAATTATTCACTTTATCCTTAAGAGAGATTTTTATTTAAATAAAATCAAGCAATTAATAAAAATAACTTTAAAAATAAATATTAAAAATAAATTTGACTTTCATCCATAAAAACTATAGACTCCTTTGCGTTAATCCTTTCAAGCAACAATCTTTTATATTCAACTCACAATTTATTCCTATAAATCCACGTAGAGTGGCTGCAGATAGTCATTCTTCAATTTAAACATTTCACATTTTTTAAATCATTTTTTAATATTTGAGGTAGTTATGAAAAATCAATTAACAAAATTAGTCTGTTCACTCGTGGCAATTACATTTGTTCC
>JAJONP010000075.1 GCA_021323555.1 Gammaproteobacteria bacterium
TTAAGCGGTGTTCTTTGTCACCCGGGTTAATACGCTCTGGGCTATAACCACAATAGAAATCCTGATTAAATTTCAATCCTGAGATCTTTTCAAGAATAGGGACACACTCTTCTTCTGTAGCACCTGGATAAACCGTAGATTCATAAATAACAATATCGTCCTTCTTAAGCACCTTACCCACCGTTTCACTGGCTTTAATAAGAGGAGAGAGATCCGGTCTTTTATGTTCGTCTATGGGAGTAGGCACCGTCACAATAAAACAATTGCAAGAACATAAATCTTCTATTTTATTCGTATAGTTTAGGTACTTAGCCGTTTGCAATTCTTCCATAGTAGTTTCTAAAGTAACATCTTGACCTGCTTTAAGGGCAGTAATACGTTTTGGGTTGATATCGAATCCTACCACCGACCGTCTTCGGCTAAATTCCAAGGCAAGTGGCAGGCCAACATAACCAAGACCAATAATGGCCAGTTTAAGATGAGCAAGTTGCATAGCAGCCCTCATATTTGCAATATCTATAAAAGAATGTCTATGATATCATCCTTTTTGAGGAATCTCAGCAAAAATTAAAACCCCTCTGCCAGCATGAGAAGTTTATGAATTAAAAATTATAACCTCGAGATTCCTGAAAATTGTTGCTTAATCTTTGGGCAAAAACTAATTTTATGGTTGAGTTACTCAAAATGAAAATTCTTATTGTTAATCGCGCCTTAGGCGTTCTTTTTGGAGGTGGAGAATCTTTTGATCAAAATGCAGCGCGTTATCTTCAAAAAATGGGACACAAGGTGACGATTGTAACAGCTCGATCTTTTTTTAAGAAACCAGGATATATTACTAGTGATTCCCATATCGTTTACTTACTTTGTCCCAATCTTCGACACTTTGCCTATATTACAGAAAAATTTAGCACAAAAATATCAGCTGCTTTCTACCATTTAGATAATATCATATTTGAATATCGCGTTTTTCGATGGATTTCAAAACAGAGATCAAAATCCTTTGACATTGTACAATGTTGCGGTCTTTTATGGTTATCGAAACAACTTCTGCGCAAGCGGCAACAACCTACTATTTCTTGGTTACCGGGCCCGCCCACTAGGCTGACAAAATGCTACTTAGCAAATTTATCAAAAGAAGATCATTTTGCTATTTTTACCCATGGTTCCACCGAACTGATTTTAAAAACAATGGGATGGAAACAAGGTAAGGAATATGAAATTATCGAACCCGGTGTTGAACTAGATACAATAGCTAAGTATAAAGGTGTTCGACATCTACAGCGACAGCAACTTAATATAGACGATAATGTATTGTTGGGAATCACAACAGCTCGCTTAGTATCTATCAAAAACCATAGCTTATTATTAGAAGCAATAGCCAGCGCACATCGACATGGAATTCAATGGAAATGGTTATTGATTGGAGAGGGGCCACTGGAACAAACGCTTCGTCAGCAGGTTAAAAAGTTAGAATTGATTGATCATGTCTATTTCTTAGGTTATCAACCTCCAGAATGTGTTTATCAGCACCTGGCTGCTGCTGATTTATTTGTATTAACATCAAACTATGAAAGTTTCTCAATTTCTACGTTAGAAGCTATGGCACAGGGTTTACCCATTATTGGCACTCCAGTAGGTTATTTACAACAAATAATTACGAAAGCCGATGCAGGTTTGGTTCTTCCCTCCGCTAACGTGGAAGATTTAACGTATGCTTTAATTAAAATGGCTAATCCGGATCAACGGTATACTTTCGGTATGAAGGGAAAAGCTTTCGTTCAACAATTTGACTGGACAAAAGTAGCAAAGAAGCTGGTTCAATTATATCAACTTGTTATTGAAAAACGAAAAAATACTGAAGATGCTTTTTTAAAACCATAGGTAGATTAATTTGAAAATCTTGGTCATTATCTCTACCCTCACACCAGGCGGCGCTGAAAGGGTGGTATCCACACTCACAAAAGAATGGAGCAAACAACATACAGTATCCATCGCTGTTTTTGATGCAAAGGTTATTGCATACCCGTATGGAGGTGATCTTGTTTCCTTATCTCTGCCCGCTAGTAAAAATCGAATTAAAAAAATTATTACCTCTATTCGTCGCATCATAAAATTATTTCTTTTGGTTCAGGACAAAACTCCCGATAAAGTCATTAGTTTTATGGAAAGTGCAAATATCCCCGCTATTATTGCTTGTTTTTTTTCTAGGAGAACTAAATGTTTAATAGTGAGCACCCGTAATAATCCGCACTGTTTCACGGGCTTTCAAAAATTATCAATGCGCTGTTTATATTCCATTCCGAATAAAGTAGTTGCTGTTTCACAAGGGGTAGCAGATAGCCTAGCGAATCTAGGGATAGAGAAGTCAAAAATTAAAGTTATTTATAACCCTGTAGATATAGCCTATCTGAAAACAGAGGAACAATATAATCCTGCAGCAATATATGGCCGATATATACTTGCAGCCGGCAGACTGGTTTTACAAAAGGGATTTGATAAACTGATTCTAGCTTTTTCAAAGATCTCTGATACCAAAGTAAAGCTTATTATTCTTGGCGAAGGAGAACTAAGGTTAAGTCTGGAAAAACAAATTAAAGATCTTCAATTGGACACGAGAGTTCTTTTACCAGGCGTAGTTAATAACATCGCTGTTTGGTTCAAAAATGCAGAATGCTTTGTATTAAGTTCTTACTATGAAGGATGTCCAAATGTTTTACTAGAAGCCATGAGCAATGGCTGTCCTATAGTCAGTTTTGACTGTCCCTATGGTCCATCAGAAATCCTTCAAAATTCAGATACAGGCATTCTAGTAGAAAACGGAAATATCAATACTCTAAAAACGGCGATCGAAACTGTTATTAACAACAAAGCATTACAAGAAAGATTAAAGCTTGCTGGGCTTAAGCGAGCACAAACATTTTGTATTAAAGATATTTCAGCACAATGGTTAACTCTTGAGTAGGTTACGTAATAGAAGTCATTTGTATGGTAAGGATTATAAGAAGTTTTACATGAATTTATTTGAGTCATCATAGTTATGTGTGGGTTCGCCGGATTTATAGGTTTTAATAATCTTTCTTTGATGGAAGCGCAAAATATTGTTAATAATATGGGCGATAAGATTTCGCATCGAGGGCCTGATGATTCTGGTTCTTGGATTGATGAACATGCGCAAATCGCCTTGACCCATCGTCGCTTGTCAATATTAGATCTTTCTCCTGCTGGACATCAGCCCATGGTTTCTTTTTCGAATCGTTACGTATTGGTCTTTAATGGTGAAATTTATAATCACCTGGATTTAAGACGCCAACTCCACATGGAAGTTCAATCTGGAACTTTTTCCTGGCGTGGTCATTCGGACACAGAAACGTTACTGTCTTGTATCGAGATTTGGGGTTTAGAGAAAACACTGCAAAGCAGCATAGGTATGTTTTCACTATCCTTATGGGACAAACAAAAAAGAGAGCTGGTTTTGGCTAGAGATCGAATCGGAGAGAAGCCGCTTTATTATGGCTGGATTAATAATATTTTCTTATTTGGATCAGAGTTAAAGTCACTTAAGACGCACCCTGCTTTTCAAGCAGAGATTGATCGTAATGCACTGTCTCTTTACATGCGCCATAATTATATTCCGTCCCCGTATTCAATTTATAAAGGGATCTATAAGCTAACTCCAGGAACTTGGCTAAAAATAGAAGCTGATCAAAGGGGTTCTTCACTAACCCCTCCACGCCCCTATTGGTCATGTTTTGAGGTAACAAATCAGAATATTAAGAATTCTTTGAATGAAAGTGAAGATAAGCTTATTGCGGGTTTAGACTCGCTCTTACACAATGTCATTAGCAAACAAATGATAGCCGATGTGCCAGTAGGGGCTTTTCTCTCTGGCGGCATCGATTCATCACTTATTGTTGCTTTGATGCAATCTCAATCTACGCAGCCAATAAAAACATTTACCATCGGCTTTGACAACACAGCATATAATGAGGCGCCCTTCGCGAAAGCGATTGCATCTTATTTGAAGACTGATCATACTGAATTCTATGTAACACCGAAACAGATTATCGACTTAGTGCCTCGGTTACCTCAAATTTATGATGAACCATTTTCAGACAGTTCACAAATTCCAACATTTTTAGTAGCAGAAATGGCACATCGTAATGTAAAAGTATCACTTTCTGGTGATGGAGGAGATGAACTATTTGGTGGATACAGCCACTATTTTCGTGCCCAGACTTGGTGGAATCGCTTATATAGTTGTCCTCAATGGTTTAAAAAATGTTTATCTTACAACTTAAATAAAGTAAGCCCAGCAAGTTGGCATAATATAGGTAAATTACTGAGTTTATTGAGCGGCAAGCAATCTCTTCCGTGTAATCTAGAGCATCATGCATTTAAATTGTCCAGTTTACTTTCTGCAACCAATTATTCTTCTTTCTATCGCCCTTTTGTGAGTCATTGGCTAAATCCCGCCTCTTTTGTGCTGCATGCCCAAGAACCGGTTACCTCTATCACAAAACCACCCTTTGAGTTAAGCAGTTTTTTTGAACAAATGATGGCATTGGATCTCATTAGCTATCTTCCTGATGACATTTTAGTTAAATTAGATCGTGCTGCAATGAGTAATAGTTTAGAAACACGTATACCACTACTGGATCATCGTGTCGTTGATTTTGCCTGGCGTTTACCCATCCACACAAAGATACGAAATGGGGAGGGTAAATGGATTTTACGCCAATTACTCTATAAATACTTGCCTCCATCATTAGTCGATCGTCCTAAAAAAGGGTTCGGTATTCCACTTGCTGAATGGCTTCGGGGTCCACTGAGAGAATGGGCTGAAAATCTTCTTTCAGAACATCGCCTGAGACAAGAAGGTTTTTTTGATCCTCTCATTATTCGAAAAAAATGGCTGGAACATTTATCAGGTCAATGCAATTGGCATTATCATTTATGGGATATATTAATGTTTCAAGCTTGGATTGATGAAACAAATAACCTTTGAGCTGTAAAATTATATTTTAAGGGTATAGAGGAAACCTAGAAAAAATGAGTTATTTTGCTATCCGAGATGACGACACATCGTTTTTTACCAAGCCAGAAGGTCTGGAGGAAGTCTATAGCCCTTATTGGGGAATAGTTCCCATTTCCTTGGCAGTAGTCCCCTTTTCAGTTCCGGAGCACCGAGGTCATCGTTTTAGTCCTTTGTACGATGCAGAAGATGAAGTTCCACTGGGCGAAAATAATCTCCTGGTAAACTGGCTCAAACCAAAAATAAATAAGGGCGATATAGAGATCATGCTGCATGGCTATAACCATCGTTACCAGCAGTATAATAATAAATGGGTAGGGGAATTTGGTTGGAAGCCTAAACTACAACTTATTCAAGAAGTTGCAGAAGGCAAAACATATCTTGAAACATTGCTTGAAACTAAGATACGGGTTTTTGTTCCTCCTAGTAATACGATTGGAACAGCCGGTATTTACGCTATACGTAGACATGGCTTGCATCTTTCTGGCGTTATGGGGCGTGGGGGAGATCGCCCCTTTTCTGTAGATTATCTGTTAGCTTATTTTAAACGCTGGGCGTGGCGCTTATATTATAAGGAACCTTATCCATATCCGCTTAGCTATGGAGGTCACACTGAACTTATTGCTCATGCTCTTACCCCCTCTTCAAATATAAATAACCTAATATTCTCTCTAGAACGATGTGCGAAACTTAATACTTCATTTGTACTGGCAACCCATTATTGGGAATTTTCTGAAAACCCACGGATGCATAAAATAATGGAAAAACTGATTAACCGTGCATGCAAACTTAATATGACATTTGTTACGGTATCTAAATGTTTTGAAAAAATTCCGTAATCAGCGTTTCTAGCCTACATGTTTTTCAAGGGAAGAACCAACCTTATTAAGTAAGCTATAAACAAAAAGATATAAACAAAGAACAAAATAGAATGCCTCATTCCTATTTTATAGGCAATGAAAGCCAAGCTGCCGCTAAACAATCCAACTGAACTTAATATGATCGAAACAGTTCGCTCTGTTAATCTGCGGCCTAATAACCAATGATGAATATGCTGCCTGTCTGCTTGCATTAGGGGTTTACGCTGCAATAAACGCAAAGTAACAACGCCGCAAAAATCAAAAATGGGAATAATCATCACCCATAACATCACGACAGGCGCGACTGCCCCTTCGCCTTGTGATAAGCTCACGGTAAACCATACCAGACAAAATCCCAGCGCCATACTGCCAGCATCGCCTAAAAATATGCTGGCTTTTTTCTTTCTTGTCCAGGGAAAATTAAAACATAAAAAGGCTAATATCGCGGCAGCAATTATTGCCAATACATAAGCGTCTTTAAAACGGTGTTCAATACAAGCAAATAACAGCAATAATAACACTTGAACCCAGGAGACTCCGCCTGCCAAACCATCCAAGCCATCTATCATATTAATCGCATTGATAATACAGACCAAAGCAAAGAGGGTGACAGGGATCCCCCAAATGCCTAAATTAATTTCTCCTAAAAATAAAATGTTGCCAAAGGTGTGTAAATAAACTCCGCCCCACAGTGTCATCAGTAAGCCCGCAATAACTTGGGCATACAATCGAATGCGAGGAGTTAATTCACGGAGATCATCTAACAAACCTACAAAAGTCATCAATACCATACCGGCTAAAAAAGCACGGTAAGTTATCAAAGAAATATCTAATAGCAGTAAGCCAATACCCAAGCTCAATACGATAGCAATACCGCCTACCAACGGCGTAGGAGCATGATGCTGCTTACGGTGATCGGGTAAATCCACTAATCCAATGTGAGAAGCCACAGGCTTGATAAGGTAAATACACCCTAAGGTGATGAGAAAAGTTATCACGGTGGCAAAATAAATAGACATGCTTTTTATGAACCTGACCAGAAGTGGCCAAGATCATAACAAATTGGGGGTTAAAATCCCACTCTCTACGGAAATAAGTTTCTATATAATCTCTTACAAATAGAATATAATGTGGAGATTGAGACTTTGCCAGGATAGGCAAAAGGAGCGGCCATGAAGTCGGTTCGTTCCAGGCACGATGAATTTTTCAAGAACATGATGCGTTATCCGGCCATTGCTGAAGATTTTTTTAAACAGCATTTGCCGGCTAACGTATTAGCATCACTAAACTTGTCCTCGCTTAAAATAGAGAATGGCAGTTTTGTGGATGAAACCCTCAGTAAATACGAAAGCGATATCCTTTTCAGTGTTAAAAGAATAGATTCTGACCAAAAAGCCTTTCTTTATTTGTTGGCGGAACACCAAAGTGAATCAGATGAGCTGATGCCTTTTCGTTTGATATCTTACATGATTCAATTCTTGAAATTACATGTAAAACAACATAAACGCCATCCTTTACCGCTGCCTTTGATTTATTCTGTCGTCGTTTACAACGGTAAAGCTATTTGGTCATACGATCGAGATTTCTTCAGCTTGTTTGGCGATTTTTCAGCACTGGCGCGAAAGACATTTTTTGAGCCAAGTGCCTTTATTGATGTTTGCCGTTTGGATGAAGCAGCATTATCAACGAAGCATCTCTCTAATTTAATGTTAGCCAGTTTACGCCTTGCGCAAAACAGAAAAGCATTGGAAAAGAAGGTAGAGCTATTAAGTGATTTGTTTTTAAAATGCGGATTGAAACATAGTAGCGAGCTGGTAAGAGCGGTGCTAGAATATAATACGGTAATTAGTATTGAGACTGATGACAAAACTTCAACCCCTTATTGGGCCGTTTTTATAGAAAGAATTGCACCCGAATATCAGGAGGTCATTATGAATTTAGGAGAACTCACCAGAAAGGAAGGGTTTCAACAGGGGCTCCAGCAGGGGATTGAGCAAAACCGAGAAGCAATAGCTGCTAACATGATCCGGGCAGGTGTTGAATTTGGCTTTATTTCTGAAATGACCGGTATCGCTATTCCTGTCTTAAGAAAAATAGAACACGATCTGAAAGTGCTCTAAATCTTAGAATAAGGCCACCGGCGTAGCTACGCCATCGCCGCCTTCAATTTCTTCAAAGCATTGGTTTCCAATTGGCGTACGCGTTCGGCAGAAATAGCATACTCATCCGCCAAATCGTGCAAAGTTGCTTTTTGCTCGACTAACCAGCGGCGTTGAATGATAGCCCGCTCGCGCTCATTCAAAGAGGCCAAGGCATCGCTCAATCTTTCGGTGTCATCATGGGCTGTGTTCGTGTTTTCCAACAATAAAGCCGGATCAGCACTCTTGTCTTCCAGAAAATGCTTCGGCGCATAAGAAGTCAGCGCTTGGCTATCATCTTGCAAATCCATGCCGTCATAAGGCAGATCCTGGGCATTCAAACGCGCTTCCATCAAAACCACTTCTTGCGGTTTTACACCCAACGTATTGGCCACTTCCTTAATTTCAGCTTGTGAGGCAAACCCTAAACGTTTCTTGGTACTGCGTAAATTAAAAAACAATTTACGCTGCGCTTTGGTAGTGGCAACTTTCACAATGCGCCAATTACGCAGAATATATTCGTGCATTTCAGCCTTGATCCAATGCACCGCAAAAGAAACCAACCGCACCCCGA
>JAJONP010000076.1 GCA_021323555.1 Gammaproteobacteria bacterium
GAAGAGTTCATTTGAATTTCTGACGATGCTAATGAAAAATCACTTCGCTGGAAAACAAACATCCGCCCGCTTACTGATGGCCTAGGGGTGACCTGTTACGCACGACCTTGGCTCAAATTCGAACTTTTTCCCGCAAAAGCTTACGAAAGCAGTAAAGCTTAAAAAATCGGTATAAAATTCCGTAACAGTTGTGTTCCGCTTGAGAATATTTTTTCACTCACTGATTTTTTAATATGATACTTCACTTCAAATAAATGAGCGTGAGGATGTAAAAATAATAAATAATCATCACTGGTAGTGATTTCATCAATAAGTTTTAATTCCAGGGCTTGTTTGCCTAGCCACACTTCACCTGTTGAAACTTTTTCAATATCCAATTGAGTTCTGTGCTCATGAATGAGATTTTTAAATAATTGATGGATTTGTTCCACTTCATGCCGTAATTTGTCACGGCCTTCTTTTGTATTTTCTCCGAAGACAGTAAGAGTGCGTTTGTAACTACCCGCTGTGATTTGCTCAAAATCAATATTTTTTTCTTTGAGTAAACGATTAAAATTGGGTAATTGAGCGATAACACCGATTGAGCCAATCATAGCAAAGGGTGCAGCTAATATTTTATTCGCAACGCAGGCCATTAAATAACCTCCGCTCGCTGCGACTTTATCGACAATCACTGTTAGCCAAATATTTTTTTGCTTGAATCGTGATAATTGCGCAGCAGCTAAACCATACGCATGGACCATGCCGCCTGTGCTTTCCAGGCAAACTACCACTTCATCTTGTGCATTTGCGACTTCTAAAATCGCTGTCACTTCTTCGCGTAATGCTGCCACGGCAGATGCTTTAATATCGCCGTGAAAATGCATAATAAAAACATTTTTGGACGGTAACGTTTCAGAGAGGATTATTTTTTCCTTTTCTGCAAGTTTTCTTGCCTTGACATATTTTCTAAATTCTTTTTTAGAAAGTATTTTTTGTAATAACATTTCTTTTAGTTTGAGATATTTTTTATTAATATTTTTAATCGTCATTTTATTACCATTTATTTTTTCTTTTCCACGTCCTGACAGGCTTAATATCCCTGCGAGTAATAATAAAATAAACACCAAGATAATAACGGCCTTAGCCGAAAATAATAATAATTGCATGAATGCGTTTGACATGGCTTATTCCTTTTTGGTTTTTGTAGACTGAATGAGAATAATCGGTTGATTAACGAAATGATCATTGATTTTTACAGAAACGATGGTTTGTTTAACTGTGATATGAGACGGAGTTCTGCCAAATAAGAGCGTAGGCGTCAGCATTTTTTCATGTTTATGTTTTTTCTGAAATAACCAGCTGTAAGTGCTGGGCGCAAATTCTATAGAGCCCATCCACAGAGGTTGGGACGTATGGTTAATCCTAAGATAGGAATTCCAGAAGCGCAGCACGAGCAACTTATTAGTCCCTTTAGGTACTTTCAGTAACACAAGTACAGGTGCACTGTCTAAATAAGTGGGTGAAAAGAGGGGTAAATGCTCTGTACTGTGTACGGCGGTAATACGGTAGAGTACACGGAGCCAATCACGTTTGGGCGCAACTTCCCAACCACTTTTCAATAGTATTTTTTGTATATCCGCCAAATCTCCAAGCCATTGCACATTAAATATTTTTGCAGGTAATCCAAGACGATTGACACGATATAAAGGAAATTGTTTTCCTTGCTGTGACCACCAATCCTTCAATGTCGTGGTGTAGGTGGGCCATTCTAGCAGGGTATAAGCGGATTTTAATTGATTAAAAGAAAAATACAGGGAAGAACTATAAGTTATAAACAAGGTGACTAAAACCGTGATGACCACACCTTTGGGAGAAATATTTTTTTCCGGGTTTCGATTGTAAGATAAAATAACCAACATCAATAAAGCAGTACCCAATAATGCACTGCCTATAATATCTGTTAGCCAGTGTACTCCTAAATATAAACGAGAAATAAAAACAGCAGAAATGATGATTCCAACCAGCGTATAAATGATTTTATGGTAGCGTTGAGGAATGTGATACAACCGAATTAATAATAAAGCCAGCCCTACATAATATATAATCGCAAGTGTTGTATGCCCGCTTGGGAAAGAAAAGTGACTGCTGTAGTCACTGTCAATCACACCCCAGGGGCGTGGCGAGTGAGCCACGTGTTTAGCGAGGGTAATACTGGCGGTGGCGAATAGGCCAGCAAAAAGCACATGACAAGCCGTATACATGCGCTTAGACCAGGCTAGCCAAATAAATAGAGTCAGTGAGAGGGGCAGCAATACCTTTTTTTCGCCTAAAAAAGACAGGCATAACATGATATTATCAGCACCTGCTGTCCTAAGACTTCTGAATAAATGAAAAATCACTTTGTTAATAAAGATATTTTGTGAACCTTGATAAGCCGATAAGCTTAATAAATAAAATAATGCAACACAGGTGACTATAAAATAAAAACCTAAAGTAAGCTGGCCATGCAATTTTTTAGGGTTATGATGTTTAAGCGCGGCTGTGATCAAATGAAAATAACGGGATTTGCATAATATATTCCAAATCCAATTAAGAAATTGATCGACCTGGGTTTGAATTTCTTCAAATAATTTTTTAATTAACCAGAGGCATAAAATAATAAATAATCCGCCCAGGATGAGCATGAGAATAAAGCGCGTTGCAATTTCAGAAGGCAGTTCAACAGAAGCAGCGCCTAATAGAATACCAGGTAACATATAAAGAGGTGCCCAGCCTATTGCAGATGTAATATTAGCAATAGCAAAGCGCAAGGGTTTTACATGGAGTATACCTGCGATCAATGGAACGATGGCGCGTACAGGGCCTACAAAACGTCCAATGAATACACTTTTTGCGCCATGCTTATCAAAAAATTTTTTTCCAGAAATTAATAAATGAGGATGTTTTTTAAAAGGCCAAAGGTCATTAAGGCGATCTTTAAAGTAAAATCCTAACCAATAACTGATTCCATCACCGACTACGGCGCCGGCTATTGCCCACAAGAGAATAGGCCAAAAAGGAATAATACCTGCGCCAACCAATGCACCAATGGCGGCCATGGTCACAGAGCCTGGAACTATAGTGCCAATAATCGCGATTGACTCGCCTGCAGAAATTAAAAAAGTCACCAGACCCGCTAATTGTGGGTTGGTATGTAACCATTGCAGCAGAGGGCTTGCAAAGTCAATCATGAGACATGCTCTCCAGCAGCTTGCTTGTCAGCATGATAGGAGGAACGTACAAGAGGCCCGCTCGCGACTTGTGTAAACCCTAATTCTCTCGCGAAAACAGCAAAGGTTTGAAATTGTTCTGGCGTCACATATCTTGCAACAGGCATATGAAATTGGCTCGGTTGTAAGTATTGACCTAAGGTGAGCATATCCACATCATGCGCACGTAAATCTATTAATGTTTGCTTGACTTCGTCATCTGTTTCGCCTAAACCCAGCATGAGTCCTGATTTTGTAGGGATAGTATTAAAGCGCCGCTTGAATTCTTTGAGTAATTGTAATGAAAAAGCATAATCAGAACCTGGCCTTGCTTGTTTGTATAAGCGAGGTACTGTTTCAATGTTATGATTAAATACATCAGGTAATTCTGTGGCTGTTGCAGCTAAGGCGACATCCATGCGCCCGCGGTAATCAGGCACTAATGTTTCAATTTTAATAGAGGGGTTTTTTGCACGTATGGCTTTGAGGCAAGCACTAAAATGACTTGCTCCTCCATCACGTAGATCATCCCGATCAACAGAGGTGATGACGACAAATCGTAACCCCATTTGTGCTATCGTATTTGCTAGATTAACAGGTTCATCAGGGTCAAGTGGATCAGGTCGGCCATGTGCGACATCACAAAAACTACAACGTCGGGTGCATTTATCTCCCATAATCATAAAGGTAGCGATGCCATGACTAAAACACTCGCTTAAATTGGGGCAGGAAGCTTCTTCACACACAGTGACTAATCGATTTTCTCGAAGTATTTTTCTGAGATCGGCGACTGCGTTTGATGTGGGTACACGAATACGTATCCAATCGGGTTTACGTAATGGGTTGAGAGTAGGTTCAATTTTAACAGGAATACGGGCAAGTTTTTCAGCGCCGCGTTGCTTAGTACTGGGGTTTTCTTGTTCCATAAAATACCATACCTACATTATAAGCTGGTTATTATACCCTAAATTTTTCATTAAATATTTAATAAGTTTTATACTCGTGTCAGCGCTAGTCGCTGCTTTTTGAAATGCGACAAGTTGCGTCATGGCTAACTGAGGAAATCCACACGGGTTAATACGTGAAAAAGGTTCTAAATCCATAGCTACATTCAATGCTAATCCATGAAAAGTGCATCCATGTCGGATGCGTAGTCCTATGGAGCAAATTTTTTTCTCATCAATATACACACCAGGGGCTTCACGTTTTGCATAAGCGGTTATTTGATATTCCGTGAATAAAAATTGAATAACGGTTTGTTCTAATAACGTGATAATTTCACGAATATTGAGTTTTTTGCGCTTGAGATCAATGAGGGTGTACACAATGAGCTGCCCTGGCCCATGGTAAGTGACTTGGCCGCCACGATCTGTTTGTATAACAGGAATGCTCCCAGGATTTAACAGATGCTCAGGCTTCCCATTTTGCCCTTGCGTAAAAACAGGGGGGTGTTCAAGTAACCATATTTCATCAACAGTTTCTTTATTACGCGTGTTGGTAAACGCCTGCATGGCTTGCCATGTGGCAGGATAGGCTTGGAGACCGAGCTGTCGAATAATGATTTTTTTTTCAATGCTCGGCATACAAAGATTCGGTTGCTTAATTTTAGTGGATAGGTATTTCAAGTTGTTTACATATTTTTTGTACTAACAAATCTTTAATTTCTCGATGCCGAGGAACAGGCGCAATTTTTGAATTTGATGAATTTTCCCAAATAGAATGGTTAGCCCCTTCTCTTTTCTTTATGCAATTATTTTTATGTAAATAGCGTTCCAGGTCATTAAGTTTCATAGAAAATTATTTTCTTTTATTTTTATACCGAAATAGAAATTTCTTGAATTTTTTTATTTCCTATTTGGTGGTTCGTATATTCTATTTTTTGAGCAGCTTGTTCACGTCTATATTTTATAATTTCTCTGAGCGCATTGATTAAATTAGCTTTTGCTTCATCGACAGTTTCACCTTGGCTCATTGCTTCGGGTATCTCTTCAAACCAGCACACATAACCTCCTTCTTCAGCGGGTTCAAAAACTGCTGTTAAATTTCTAAGCATATCAGTCACTCTCTTTTATTGAATTAACTGTGTAATTATATAGCATTTTGATGAAATTTTCATAGCAAGGTGGATTACGATGCAAAAAGCGCGTCTAATCCACCTTACATTATATTTTATTTACCTGACCGCTTGCGCTCATGCTCTTTCAAAAATTTCTTTCTCACACGAATAGATTTTGGTGTTATTTCGACAAGTTCATCGTCTTCAATAAATTCGAGTGCTTGTTCTAATGACATCAAAATGGGTGGAATTAAAAGAATATTTTCATCAGAACCTGCTGCCCGTATATTCGTAAGCTGTTTTGCTTTAGTGACATTCACGACTAAATCATTGTCACGTGTATGAATACCCACAATCATGCCTTCATAGACTTCGGTTTGAGGGCTAATTAACATGCGCCCACGATCTTGTAAATTCCATAATGCGTAAGCGAGTGCAACGCCTGCCTGATTAGAAATCAATACGCCATTTTGCCTATGTGGAATTTCACCTTTCACAGCAGGGCCATAGTGACTAAAGACATGGTGCATGATACCCGTGCCAGATGTCATGGTTAAAAAATCGGTATGAAAGCCAATGAGTGCACGGGATGGAACGATAAAATCCAAACGCACGCGTCCTTTATCATCTTGTATCATGTGCTTAAGTTCACCTTTGCGTGACCCCATTTGTTCCATGATCGCGCCTTGGTGTGTTGTTTCAATATCAATGGTCAGGGATTCAAACGGCTCATGTACTTCACCATCAACTATTTTAGTGATGACTTCGGGTCTTGAAACCGCAAGTTCAAAACCTTCACGACGCATGTTTTCGATTAAAATAGAAAGGTGTAATTCTCCACGACCTGACACTTTGAATTTGTCAGGATCAGAAGTATCTTCAACCCGTAATGCGACATTATGTAAAAGTTCTTTTTCTAGGCGCTCACGAATTTTTCGACTTGTAACGAACTTTCCTTCAAGCCCTGCAAAAGGGGAAGTGTTGACTTGAAAAGTCATGCTCACCGTTGGTTCATCTACTGATAAGGCGGGCAATGCTTCAACGCAGGAAGGGTCACATAAAGTGTCAGAAATTTTTAACCCATCAATACCCGTGATAGCAACAATATTACCTGCGGAAGCCGCAGGCACTTCAGATCGATCAAGCCCTAAATATTCCAGTACTTGTAAGATACGGCCTTGACGCGTTTTATGTTCGCGGTCAATGATTGTCACAGGCATATTGGTTTGGACTTGTCCACGTCGAATGCGTCCGACTCCAATCATCCCCACATAACTTGAATAATCTAATGTACTGATTTGCATTTGAAAAGGGCCTTCTAAATCCACAGGCGGTGGCGGCACATTTTTAACGATTGTTTCAAATAACAAATCCATATTATCAGCTTTGTGTTCAGGATCCAGAACAGCATACCCCAGTAAGGCAGAGGTATAAATGATAGGAAAATCTAATTGTTTGTCAGTGGCACCGAGATTATCGAATAAATCAAAAACCTGATCGATAACCCAATGAGGGCGCGCGCCTGGGCGATCAATTTTATTAATTACCACAATAGGGTTTAAACCTTGAGCGAATGCTTTTTGGGTGACAAAACGTGTTTGAGGCATGGGGCCATCGACAGCATCCACGAGTAGTAACACAGAATCCACCATTGATAAAATACGTTCAACTTCGCCGCCAAAATCTGCATGCCCAGGCGTATCTACGATATTAATCCGATAATCCTGCCAAACGAGAGCCGTGTTTTTCGCTAAAATCGTGATGCCTCTTTCTCGTTCGAGATCGTTACTATCCATGACGCGTTCTGTTGTATTTGTTTTTTTAGTTAAGCTGGATGTTTGTTGTAACAATTTGTCTACCAGCGTGGTTTTGCCATGATCAACATGCGCGATGATTGCTATATTACGTAATTGTTCTGACACTGTGGGTTACCTGTTTAGTGGGTTGTTAAAAAGCAATGAAAAAATAGTAGGGCACTCATTTTGGTTCACCAGGATTGATTGGCTTATTCAGCTCTTATATCATTATTAGTTTCTTTTTCTTTAGAAGGAGAAGATTTCCCATCGCGGCTACGGAAGGAAATACGTCCTTTGGTTAAATCATAAGGTGTCAATTGTACAGTGACTTTATCGCCTTTTAAGATGCGGATATAGTTTTTACGCATTTTTCCCGAGATATGGGCTATGACAGTATGACCGTTTTCAAGCTCTACTCTGAACATAGCGTTAGGCAGCGTATCTGTCACAGTGCCTTCCATTTCAATTTGATCTTCTTTTGCCATTGTTTTCCTAAATGTCATAAATAATAATGCATAAATAATGCCTTAAATTAACCCTAGAAGCAAATTAAATTATTGAATGAATATGTATTCTGGGGTATGAGCCGATTAGCTTATCTAATCGGCTCATAAATAACGTTGATTGTGAGCCGATTAGTCAGTATAATCGGCTCATGGACAGATATAACTGGCAAAAAGCAGATTGGCCTCATTTTCGATATGATTTATTGGCTATCAATGACATCCTACTTTCTATTGCGGAAAAAACAGGGTTTATCCGTGGAAAATTAACGCATTTAGCTAAGAACCTGCAAACAGAAGCCATGATGAGTTTGATGATAGAAGAAGCAATGACAACCTCTGAAATTGAGGGTGAATTTATTAGTCGACCAGATGTCCGATCATCTATCAAAAACAAGCTTGGGTTGAATTCAGAAATGGTCCAGATCCATGATAAAAGAGCGCAAGGTATCGTGGAATTAATGTTTGACGTACGGCATACCTTTCAGCAACCTTTAACAAAAACGAAATTATTTCAGTGGCATTTGATGTTGTTAGGAGGGTCAGCTAATCCCAATCTTAGAATTGCTTATTGGAGAACGCATGAAGAACCTATGCAAATTGTTTCAGGACATCATGGCAGATGGGTTGTACATTATGAGGCACCCCCTTCAAAGAATGTTCCCAAAGAAATGGAAAAATTTATTCGATGGTTTAATAGTACAGCGCCTGGAAAACCTCATGCAATTCATTATGCGCCGGTACGTGCAGCCATTGCTCATTTATATTTTGAAAGTATCCATCCTTTTGAAGATGGGAATGGCAGAATTGGTCGAGCCATTGCT
The DNA here is from genome assembly GCA_021323555.1 of Gammaproteobacteria bacterium. The sequence continues at coordinate 8,410 of JAJONP010000076.1, forward strand.
GAAAAAGCGCTATCACAAGGATTTGGATTTCCAGCGATATTAAGTTTGTCTCAGGTTATTAAAGCAGAAAAAAAAGCCTATTATGCTGCTTTAAATGCAGCTTCTAAAACAAATGAAATAACCCCCTGGATTCATTACTTTGTCAATGTGGTGTTAGCTGCGCAAGTGGAAGT
>JAJONP010000006.1 GCA_021323555.1 Gammaproteobacteria bacterium
CAGGGTGAGGGTGAAGACGTTTGATTTATACTATTTTCGAATCAGGAACTAGCCCCAGCTTTTGCACCCTGCCCTCACCCTAGCCCTCTCCCCTCGCAAAAAACGCTCCGGGCGAGGGGACGATCTTAAGCAGCGTGAAGATTAACCGGACAGTAGTGCGCCTTCGCGGGAATGACACCGTTAAATAAACAATCTCCGAAAAAAATTAAAAAGCAAAGTGGCGAATTCTAAATAGAAGTGCAACAGTGCCGAAACTATGTAAATGTTTTAAAAGATTTTTTCGTAATAAATTACCTAGTTATGGCCGTTCACTAAATTGGTAACTATTATACCGCAGCACTGCCAGCGTCTCTGCTTCATTCTGTTTTAAACCCAGCGCATGGTAAGATTTCGCCATAATCACTAATGCTTTTGGTATAGCGGGAGCGCCTTGGTAATGCCTAATCACTAAATTGGCACGATTAGCGGCTGCTACATATGCCGCCCGATCAAAATAATACTGTGCTATCTCTACTTCATGATCTGCCAAAATATTTCGAAGATAAATCATATACTGATGTGCAGCAGGCGCATAACGGCTATGCGGGAACAATCGCACGACCTGTGCAAAATCTGCATACGACTTTTTAATTTGCCCGAGATCACGTGTAGCGAAATCCACCGCAAATAAACGCTCAAAAACACCCATATTTTGAAAATAATTCGCTTGGCCACGCATAAAATAAGCATAATCGACATGAGAATTAGCAGGATGTGCATGAATAAATTCATCTGCGGCCGCTTCTGCCAGAGCGTAATCACCCGTCCTATAATAGGCATATATGAGGTGAAGTTCTGCTATTTCTGTATCACGCCCCAAAGGATACTGGACTTGTAAAGCTTCAAAACGCTTAATAGCCTCTTGATAGCCATGATCACGCAATGCCGCTTCTCCATGCTGAAAAATTTGCTGTGCCGTTTCATTTTTATAAACCTCTGATGGGTCAGTGACAGATGAACAGCCATTTAAAAAAGGAAATAATAGACTGGCTGCTATCATTCCTCTCAGCAATCTTGTGAATGTCATTTTTGAATATCCCCTAAAATAATGCCGTGCATTGTACTACAATTTTTGGCATCATCCACGAACTTATGAAAATTCAGCAAACAATCCTTATTCCTGAGAGCTTAAAAGGGATGCGCCTAGATCAAGCGCTTGCAAAGCTGTTGCCTAATGAATCACGGACTCAAATTCAAGCATGGATTAAAAATGCTGAAATTACAGTTAATAGTCTTGTGGCTCGCGCACGTCACCCTGTCAAAGGCGGTGAAACTGTCGTATTATCTGCGACACGGAAAGCTCAGCCAGTCTGGGATGCGGAAGAAATCGCATTAGATATTGTCTATGAAGATGATGCCCTGCTTGTGATTAGCAAACCTGTTGGCATGGTAGTACACCCTGCTGCAGGACATAGAACAAGTACCTTACTAAATGCTCTATTACACCACGCCCCTGCTTTAAAAGAATTACCTCGTGCAGGTATTTTGCATCGTTTAGATAAAAACACATCAGGCTTATTAGTGATTGCTAAAACGCATATGGCTTTTATAAAATTATCAAGACAATTAAAAAAACGAGAAATCACGCGTATTTATCAAGCGATTGTGAGTGGTGTGCTAACAAGTGGTGGTTCTATTAATCAACCCATTGGCCGGCATCCTGTTAAACGCCAAACCATGGCTGTGATTGAAACAGGCAAACCTGCCGTCACACACTATCGCGTGCTTGAACGCTATCGCGCGCATACCCGCGTCAAGGTACAACTTGAAACGGGTCGTACGCATCAAATACGTGTTCATATGGCTTATATTCAATATCCTTTGGTGGGTGATCCTACCTATGGCGGACGTTTGCAATTACCCAAAGGCGCATCTCAAGCATTAATCCAGGCATTACGTCAATGTAGGCATCAAGCATTACATGCAAGCGAACTCAGTTTTATTCATCCGATGACTCAAAAGCTTCTAAGTTTTCAAGCACCTTTGCCGATGGATATGCAAAGGTTGATAGATATTCTTAAACAAGATTGTTATTCATAAGATAATGCTTGAACATCATCCGTTGAGAGTCCTGTCACCTCTACAATAACTTCTATTGCAATACCTTTTTTTAACATAGCACGAGCAACTTCTATTTTTCCTTCTATTTTTCCTTCTATTTTTCCTTCTATTTTTCCTTCTGTAATGCCCTCTGCCTTTCCTGCTCTGAATTTGCTTTCAAAGAGAGTTTTTTCCGTACTCACAATATCCCAGTATTCTTGGTAGTAATTAAGCTCACCTGGTGTATACGATGATTCTTCTAAAAACTTCACGGCTTCTTTTATTTCATTCACTTCAAGAATCTCTTGTGGTATCTCTTTTGTGTATTCATCAATCTCCGACATAAACCGCAACCATAAACTTTGTATAGTGCGATCTTTAAGTCTTTTGGATTGAAATTTATTGAGTTCAATAAATACCAACTGCAACCCATCAATTGTTTTATTCGTATCTTTGACATTCACCATTTGATAATGATGGTACCATTGGTCTTTGTTTTCTTGATCAAAATCGCTGGCTAATAAAGCAACCCCATAAACAGGCTGTAATAAATGATAGGCTCCTCCTTTCGGTAATTGCTGAACGTAAGCTGTGCTCGTATTAAACAACATGCGTTGTATAAATTCAGGGACCCATTCCACCTGCATTTCCACAATAAAAATTTTTCCCTGTTGGTCTACACATTTTACATCAACGATGGATCTTTTACGTTCAGGAATAATAGGCACTTGTTCTGTTGGTAAATACTGTAGCGATACAATTTTTTCATTGGGCTTTAAAGGCAAAATCGCATTCAGAAAACTTCTAACAATTTTTTCATGCTCGCCAAAAATGCGTTTAAAAATAAGATCAATTTTAGGATTTAAGTAACGAGCCATATCAGCTACCTATACTTGTTAAAAGGCAATGGAATGATTTCTGCTATGATCGCTATCCTAACATATTCAAAATAAAAAACAAAATTTGGAAAATAGCAGCCGCTCTCACGGGCATTTTTTCAATGCAAAGCAATAGCTTTTCCATTCATTTGCCTTATATATTTCCGCCTTTTAAAAAAGATCCCAATCCCTGCTTTTTTGTCTGTATCATGGACCTGGGCTATATCCATCTGATCCAAAAGTAAATAGAATTGATTGGGCGTATAATACAATTTTTTTGATGTAATATAATTCATCCCATCACTCAACAGCCTCTGAGTTTTGAAGCTCCTTTACCAAAAGATATACAGCTCCTGATAGATATTTTTAAACAAGAGATTGCCTGTTAGTCACTCAGCTCGGGGCGGATGCTGGCGAGGCCGAACGGACGGCATTTGCTGCTTGATTTCGTTTCTTTCCTGCAAATGCAGCTTCAATCTGTTTTTTATCCCTTCTATGATTAAACAATCCTACTAGGCTGTACCCTCCGGAGAGAGCTACGGCTCCCGCTGCTGGAACAACAACAGTGACACTGGCAGCAGTGAGTAAAATACCAACCACAAGACTCGTAAACAAAGCAACTAAAGCAAGTCGTAGGTTCTGTGACAAAGGCAGTTTCTGCATTTTTGTTTTAAATAGATATGCTTGTTTTATTAAGATTGGACCTTCTTCAATTTCTTGAGGAATAAGTTCAAGACAAGACATCACATGCTTTCTCAAGTGAGCACTTAAATTTTCCTGCTCTAGCAATTGCTCTACTGCTTTTTTCTTTTGCTTAACATCTGAAATAGCTGCCTGGCAAACTTCATCGGATTGGTCTTTTGTCAATTTAAAAAAATAGTCATATTTTTGTTGTTTTTTTTCAAACTTCTTCTTATGAACACTACTCTTATCAAACCTTGACCATTTTTCAGCTGTTCTAAATTCCGCATGACATAAACTATTAAATACTGCTTCTGCTTCTTTTTTTTGGACAAATAAAAAACGGTTGTTAAAGGTCTTGTGACAATTTTGAGAATATAAATAATTCAGTGCGTTTACAGCATCTTCTGGATTAAATCCTCCAACGCACCCGGCCAGAGAACCAGCTCTCACTTGATGCCTAGCTTGTCTCGTTTTTTCTTTTATTGCATCAAACTCGTCAGGGTTTATTTCTTCTTCTTTTTCTTCCGCTTGTGATGGCTGTTGATGCGGCAATACAGAAGGAACAATCAATGGCGCAGACTGTATATTATTCTTAATTACATCCCACTGTACTTTATCTATAGAAAAAAAATACTTATTATTATTCTTCTCGAACTTTTCTATAACGCTCAAGGTTGAAGGTGGCAGTATATCTTTATTTAAATTTTTCCACACATGCTGTGCTTCATTGAAATTTTCAAAATAAAATTTTATTTCTTCATGTGAATAAAATGAATGACATTTTTTTTCTCCATTAAAATAACGGTTGTTTATGATGTCATTTATTTCTTTTCGCTCCTTCGCAAAGCTACGCACTTTTACTACCGGAGCTTGTGATGCTCCTACATTTGAATGGTTTCTATGCATAACGACCTCTCACTTTGATCATAATTTGATCCGAATAATACATTTATTCTATTCAGAATGCAATATAAAAGAAGTATTTAGTTGATTTATAAGGTTTTTAAGAAAGACATGGACATTGACTAGAATCATGAAGCGCATCTCGAATATTTTCCATATCCTTACGGTATCCAAATAAACCTACTAAACTATATCCTGCTGAAACAGCTATAGCCCCTCCAAGCCCCATTGCTGCAACTGGACTAAGACTTATTACACCGGCTATTGTTACCAAAGCACAAACTATCAGACTAGCTATTAAGGCACTGATAGCAATGATGAGCTTGCGCGACATAGGCAGGTTTTGCATTTTTCTTTCGAACTCTTCTACATCTTCTATTTCAATTTTTCTATCATTAACTTTTAATGTCATATCTGCAAGCACTTCTCTTAAGTAGTTTTCTGTGTGAAAACTCACTCGATTTTCATGTAGCAATCTGTTTACTGCTTTTTTCTTTTGAGCGAAAATAGAGGCAGCTTGTGAATGTGAATAGCTGTGATCATCAGCTTGCCCTACTTTTTTCGCTTGAATGGAAACAAATATAGGTTTTGAGCGTAGATGGCTACCAAACTCCTGTTTCTCATCTTCTTCTGGAGCGTTTAATATTTCAAATGCTCGGGAAAACCAATCTTTTTTTTTAGTGCTTCCTCTTTAGCGTTGGCGTTGGCGTTGGCTTCTTTCTCCAGACGCAGGATCTCTCTTTGTTGAATATTTTCTGGAAGAGCTAATAACCCGCGAAGCAAGCTAAAACGATGAGGAGAACACACTTCTTCTTTTATAAAAAGCAATTGATCTGGCTCAGATGATTTTCTTAGTACCCATTCAGAGACTTTTTTAATTCGATCTTTTAATACCCGTGGGATTTGCCATGAACAAGCTATAGTAGAACTAAATTCTAGAAAACTATTTTTTTGTTTTAGGCTGGCATCATGATCAGGAGAAAGAAGGTAAGTAATTGCAGTACAAATTTGTGATGATATTTCTTCTTTTAACACCGCTGGTAGCAGTGCTGTTTTTTCTAATAAAATATAAAATTCCCTGAAAAAGCCCTGCACATTCTCCTGTTTAAATTGTTGCATAAATTGAGCGTTTTCATCCAAGCCACTTTCAATGAGGATAGCAAGATTTTGTAGTCGGTTGGATTTCGCTTTTATGATATTTTGTTGATGCAGAAGAGCCTGGTAGATAAATTGCTTGAATAAAACTAAAAGAGGAGATTTATCAAATTCACGATGCTGAGCTTTGAAGCTTGTCCAAAAAAACTTTAGAGTATCGAGAGTATGTTTTTTTTCTTGCTGATAATTCTCTAATAAATCAAACAAGCAATGTTTTTCTCCTATGAGTTTTTTATACTCCTCCTTTAAGAAACCAATCACCTTGACAGGTATTGTTGATAAATAACTCTGACTATCGAAACCTACCCACTCACAAAGATTAAGTAATCCTTCATATTGAGCTTGAACTTCCTTGTTTTTTTCATCCTCTTCTTTATCATTTTTATGAAGAGGCCAAACACACATTTTCCAAAATAATTTAATTTCATCACAAATAATTTTTTGATCTGCATCCTTCACGTATAAGCGTCTTCTTTCAACACAACTTATGCCAAATGCAATCATATCTTCATAGGTACATTTTTGAGGAACAGCTTGAATTTTGATTCCGCTATCCCGAAGAAAAGCTAGGATGTGCGATACTAACCTAAAATTTTTCCTCTCCACGGCACGAAAAAATTTATTATAAAGTTGTAATACATCAAGTTTTGAAAGCTTTAGAAAAACATTTTTGCGCTCGCATTTCAAAGCTTCTTCTGGAGTAGAACCAAAAGGATCAAGCTCATCAAAAAAATCATATGTTTCTTTGGCAGCACTTAACATAAATTTTTCTCTAGGTATATTTTGGTTTTTTATAATACATTTATTTTATTTATGACGCAATTTAATTAAGAACTTTTATCAGCACTCTCTAGATGCTTTTTCCTTTTAAATAGCTTATTATTTTTGATTTTAATTATAAAACAAGAGGATACCAGATGAATAGAGAAAATAACTATATTAAACCTGTCTGGCCTGCGCCATCTTCTATAAAAGCCTACACCACCACACGGACAACGCCAGGAATTATAAATCAAGATAAAAAAGTTGATTATGAATCTTTAAAAACATTCCTTAAGCTGCCTACTCTACCCATTAAAATTAGGCAAACACATGGCGATATTATTTTGCCTGCCCTTCCTCAGAACCAAAATAAAGAAGCAGATGCGATATGGACAGATCAACCTAATCAAGTATGCGCTATCGTCACTGCTGATTGTTTGCCTGTATTATTAACACATCGTCAAGGCACGCATGTAGCTGCCATTCACGCAGGCTGGCGTGGGTTAGCGAAAGAGATTATTCCTAAAACAGTACAAAGGCTAAATCTTCCAGGAGAGGATATCATCGCATGGCTGGGGCCTGGGATCAGTCAATCTTGTTATGAAGTGACTGATGAAATGCGTGATGAATTTTTGTCCTCCGATCCTAAGACAGCCAGTGCTTTTATTCCGTCAGTGAATCAACGTTGGCTACTCGATCTGTATGCCATCGCGCGATTACAATTAAAAAAACAAGGTGTGACAGAAATTTATGGGGGTGAGTATTGCACATTCTGTGACTCTAAAAACTTTTTTTCTTATAGGCGAGAAGGTAGCAACCACGGGCAGATGGCAACACTCATTTGGATCAGTTACAATAGCTAACTCATTATATTAAGGCATACCCCATGGCACTCATCAAAACTGGATTATGGATTGTTCTCTTTTTAGTAAACACAGTAACGCATTGTTTTGCTGCTCATACGTCTGATCACGATAATGCGCCTGGCATGTTAAAAAGGGTCATTCCTGCTGTGGTTAATATTAAAGCCCGTATTAAAATTCTCGATTTTGATACTTTCTTGAGACTCCAGAAAGAAAAACAGATTCAAGGCACAATGGATGGGCAAATGCCAGATAGCGTAGTTTCAACAGCATCCGGTGTCATTGTTGATTCAAAAAAAGGTTATATACTTACAAACGCGCATGCAGTACGTGAAGCCTCACAAGTGGCAGTGACGCTTAATGATGGACGGCACTACAATGCAAAAGTCATTGGGCTTGACGTTCCTTCGGATGTCGCACTTTTACAAATTCAAGCCAAAAACCTGACTGCAATTGCATTAGGTAATTCCAATATATTAGAAGTCGGTGACGCTGTTTTTGCGATTGGCAACCCTTTTGGGATAGGTCAAACGGTGACATCCGGTATCATTAGTGGCTTAAAACGCAGTTCTTTAGGCATCGAATCTTTAGAAAATTTTATTCAAACCGATGCGTCTATTAATCCGGGTAATTCGGGTGGCGCACTTTTGAATGCAACAGGTGAACTCATCGGCATCAACACAGCCATTGTGCTTTCTGCTGAGCATGGCAACACAGGGATTGGGCTAGCCATCCCTGCAAATATGGCAAAAAGTGTTATGCAGCAATTAATTGAATTTGGGGATGTTAAACGGGGTACTTTAGGTGTGGGTGTACAAGACATTACACCTGACTTGGTTACAGCTTTTAACTTAACTGTATCAAAAGGTGCTGTCATTACTAAAGTCTTACCTCTGTCTCCTGCGGAAAAAGCAGGGTTAGTAGTAGGTGATGTGATTACAGTCATCAATAATGATGAAGTGAAAAATGCAAATGATGTTGTCAATGATATTAGTTTTTTACGCATAGGCGCAAAAGCGAATATCACTGTCTTAAGAGATAATAAAACAATGAATGTCACTTCAGTGATATTGGATCCCGTTAAAAGCCGAGAAGCAAGTGTGAAAATGAATCCTTTCCTGTATGGTGTTAGCTTGCAGGATATACCGCCTAGTGAAGACTTAGGCATGGATGTCAAAGGTATACGCGTACTCTCTGTGGCAGAAGACAGCAACGCCTGGCAGGCAGATTTACACCCGGGCGACATTATCATTTCTGTTAATCAGAAAAAAACAGATAATATCGTTGAACTTAATAAAGTGATTGCCGCTAACAAACAACCTCGGTTATTGTTGAATGTATTGCGCGGTGCAGGGGCAGTGTTTTTGGTAATTAACGCAGAGCCATGACAATCTTTTTCTTTTATCTATGCAAGATGAGAAGCTCTCACCTTTTCCCTCTATTGATGCTCCAGGAAGGGAAAAGTGAGAGTTTAAGATTATAAGTGAAGGGACGATCTTAAACGGCGCTCTTTTCTTAGTTATTTTATCTACCTCGCTCAGCCCTAATTTGATCTTTAAATAACCAGAACTTCATTTATGTGTAAGTAATTTACATTACAGATTAGTAATGATACAATTTTTTTGATTTTTATTTTTTCCTAATACAAAACGAGAGGATATATGAAAGCAAAAACAATCATGAAATTCAATGCAGCAATTGCGTCATCCTTATTATTAACTACAGTGGCTAATGCGGCTGTTGTAGGCCTCTATGAAGGGATTGGGTTAGGTGAAAGCGCTATTACTATGGATAATCCATTTAAAAAAAATAGCACAAGCGATTTCCCGTACACAAATACAACCACACAAAATCGCGGACTCGCTGGCAAATTATTTGCTGGTTACAACTTCAACCAATATGTCGGTCTTGAATTAAGCTATGGTATTTATGCAAAGAGAACAGATAAGGGAACATTTATTGAAGAAGATTATTACTCTATCTCTATCAGCAATGAGTCCTTCCAACATGAAATTAGCGCGCTTAGTTTAGTTGGAAAGGCTTATTTACCTATTCAACAAACATTCAATGTATACGCTTTAGGTGGTATTTCTGAAGTATTCCAAACCTTAAAATATACTTCATATAAATTCGAGGAAGATGCATACCACATGCTCTCATACCCAACCTCATCCTCAAAAACAAAACATGCGCTCCGTCCTATTTACGGTATAGGTGCAAGCTATGATGTAAATACACGGGTAACGACAGGTCTTGAATTTTCACGCATTCAAGGTCGAGGCAATACCAATACAAGCCCTACAGCTATTCCAAGCGCCAACCTGTTAACCTTAACTGCTGCTTATAATTTTGGTTAAGCTCTTCCGTGCTTGAATGGTTGGAAATTTTTACCCAGGCCTGCGGGTGCGAAAAACGCACCCTTAGCCTGGGCTAATTTCTCACGGCCTTCGGCCTTTTTTAAGCCAAAAGCCTTCTTTATTTTTTAAAGAAAGATGTCTTGAAATGATTAACCCGCATTCACTTTCATCATCACATACGGATTATGGGCTTCTGCTTTAAATCCATATTTTTGATAAAGCCCATGCGCATCCTCCGTCATTAAAAACCAACGGAAAATGCCTTGTAATTGAGGGTGGGCGAAAATATATTTCATTAGCGCTTTACCAATCCCCTGGTGACGATATTCTTCAGCAATAATCACATCCCACAAGGATGCAAACTCAGAATAATCCGTAATCACCCGCGAAAAACCGATCTGCTTATCTCCATGATAGACACCAAAACATACTGAATGTTGAATAATCATTGGAAATCGCTCTGGCGGTAACCCTGTTGAATAACGAGAAGGCTTACACAAAAGGTCATAAATATACTGTAAATCTAATTTTTTCTTATTTGTACTGAAGAGATACTCTCCAAATTTCTCATCCTGGCAAGGCTGTCTATATGTCATAACTGTATACCTTCAACACAAATGATTAGTAGAATTTATTTACATCATGATATAGAATAATTCGTCTGCTGAATAATCGTAAATGATGTATTTCGTCACTTTTAAAACCAGCTAAGAGGAAAATCCACCATGAAGAAAATAGCATTGATTATAACAAGCTTACTTGCATTAATGAACCTCACAGGATGCGCAAATGTATCTAACCAAGACATGGGCACTCTCGCAGGAGGTGTTGCAGGTGGTTTGTTAGGTAGCCAGCTTGGCGGAGGCGCGGGTAAATTCCTTACCATTGGCGCAGGCACTCTGGCAGGTGCTTACATTGGAAATAGATTAGGTCAAAACATGGATGAAAATGATAAAGCAAAATTAAACCATACCTTTGAAAACAATGCTGCAGGCCAACCTGCTTATTGGACAAATAGTAACACAGGTGCAAGTTACAAAGTCACTCCTACAAAGAATGTCACTGTCCATGGCAATCGCTACTGCCGTGAATATCGCTCCACTGCTGATGTAGCTGGTAAAACACAACAAATCTATGGGACTGCTTGCCGTCAACCGGATGGATCTTGGAAAATTCAAAATTAATGACTAAAACAAAAACCACTCATACTTGCCAAGCCTGCGGCGCGCATTATCCTAAATGGACAGGACAATGCGTCAGCTGCGGTGAGTGGAATAGCCTGGTCGAGGAAATCACATTTGTTAACCGTCATCCACGCCGCCAAGGATTCAGTGGTGAAGAGCCTGCTATCACCCCAATGACAGATGTCACGCTCGATGCAGCAGATGCACGTTTATCTTCTGGCCTAAAAGAATTGGATCGTGTCCTGGGGGGCGGTTTAGTCATTGGTTCTGCAGTTTTGATTGGTGGTGATCCAGGTATTGGAAAATCGACTGTATTATTACAAACCCTCGCTCATCTCAGCCAGCATCTTAAAGTACTGTATGTCACGGGTGAAGAATCCGCACAGCAAGTGACACTACGCGCACGTCGCTTAGGATTACCAGAAAATAATTTATTATTACTAACCGATACCAATGTAGAACGTATTATAAAATGTATGCAGCAAGAAAAACCGAGGGTAGTCGTTGTTGACTCCATTCAAACTATGCACACAGATCTTTTGCAATCAGCTCCTGGCGCAGTCGGACAAGTACGCGAAAGCGCTGCACAATTAGTCGCTTTTGCAAAACAAACCAATACGGCTTTATTTCTCGTAGGCCATGTTACCAAAGAAGGCACACTCGCAGGGCCTCGCATATTAGAACACATGGTCGATTGCGTGCTGTATTTTGAAGGAGAACAAGATAGTCTTTATCGCGTTATTCGCGCGGTTAAAAATCGATTTGGTGCTGTCAATGAACTCGGTATTTTTGCAATGACAGATAAAGGATTACGTGAAGTGAATAATCCTTCCGCCATTTTTTTATCTCGTTATGAAAAACCCGTTCCAGGCAGTGTCATCATGGCCACCCGAGAAGGCAGTCGCCCTTTATTAGTCGAAGTACAAGCCCTGGTAGACCAAAGCCACATAGGCAATCCAAGACGCGTATGCGTTGGCTTAGATGCACAGCGCCTGGCTATGCTACTGGCTGTATTGCATCGTCATAGTGGCATTGTAACCTATGATCAAGATGTTTTTGTGAATGTCGTTGGGGGTGTTCGCATTACTGAAACAGGCGCTGATTTAGCTTTATTATTAGCTGTATTATCCAGCTTACGTAATCGTCCTGTTCCACAACATATGCTTATTTTTGGTGAAGTAGGTTTGGCAGGTGAAATTCGTCCTGTTCAAAACGGCCAGGAACGTTTGCGTGAAGCTGCGAAACATGGTTTTAAACTTGCTATTATTCCACACGCGAATGCGCCCAAAGATAAAATAGGTGATATGCGCATCTTGACCGTACAATCATTGGCACAAGCCGTGGATTATTTTAAAGAGCAGACATTACAAGCGCAAACTATCGTCTAATGATAATAATCTTAGTTAGCTAGCCTAAGCTAAACCCTGCCCCTGTTATTACTCGCCGGCTTATCCTTATCCTCATTCGCTTTTATTATCTGATCTATAGCATCAGTCGCTTGAGCAGTAATATTCTGAATCGTAGGTCGCAAAAGTGAGTAGAGTTTCAGGCTCTGCTGTAGTTGTTTTTTCGAATCTTCTATAATTTTTTGTGTGCCACTTTGAGTGACAACCGCCTGGTTACTTCTTACAGCTTCAGAAACATCATGTTCAGCATGATGACCCACCCGTTCTACAACAGAGACTCCTTTAAGTGCAATGGTGGATATTTGTTCCCTCGCTTCATTCACTTCTGCTTCTGCTCTTTGTGGGCCTGCCGCAGCCTCCGCCTTGAGTTGATGCAGATGTTGTTGAATCTCTTCTATCTTGTTTTTTATCAATCTTTTTTGTTTAACATCTATTAGTTTCAATTTATCTAGTTGACCACGCAACTCTTTAATATGAGCAGAGTCTTCTTCTGCTATATCCACTAACTTCGCTTCTCGAGCAACAGCTTTTTTTAGTTTTTCTTCCACTTCAGCAACCACTGCACTAACTTGTTTCTCAATAGATTTAGAAAGAGCCACTATCTCTTGTTCAGCCTTCTTAAGTATTGCTTCCTCCGCTTCGGCCCGTTGTTCTCCTAAATTCAGACTTCTTACAAACTCAGCCTCCAGGCGAACATTTCCATCTGCATCTTGTTTATGTGCTGTATGTAATATTTCCTGACCAGGAATACCTAAACGCTCTAGTTCCTCCAAAAATTTTGATAAGTACATAATATTTTTTAAACTACCCACCGGGCTCGTGTAATGGGTAACTATACCAGGCTCACCCTGAAAAAAACTATCTTGTAACTTAGCACTCGTACTAGAGAAACCAACAGGCGCTTGTAAACTTTCTTTCATATCTTGAGCATCGATCCCAGCCCTCACACGTCTGACATAGGCATCCATATAAGGATTAGGCCTGTCTGCTCTAAAAAGTTCTTCTTTTGGATTAAAATATTCTGAGCCTACTGCATCGTGCAGCCGAGCTAATAAACGTGCTTTTGAGGGATCAAGATTATCGAGTAGAACTTCTTGATAACCGGCAGGGTCTTTTAGAGCGTCTCTTAGGGTTTGTATTTGTGCCGCACTCAAATCTAGCCCTCCCGCTATTGCTGGATCAAGTAATTGATCAAGAGAAACCTTGGGATAGGGTTGTTTTGTAATAATTTTCCCGTAGGCAACGATAACAAACTCTCTTTCATCGCCCTCTCCAATGAGTACAATAGATATACCTTTCACTTCACCTATTTTCTTCTTCAGAGCCTCCACCGAGGGAGCTGTACACAATGGCATTTGATCTTGAATAGGCTTACTTAGCGCACTGGCTGACAAGGCAGTGTTCAGTAACACTTCAGTCAATAATTGATTAAGATCAAGAGATCCTCCTGGCTGAACAAACATTTCTAGTGCCTTTCTAAATTCACCTGGCTTGAGAGTGTTAGGATCAGGAAACTCTTGCGTTCCATTAGAGCGCAACACATGATTAATAGCCGTATAAAATCCGCCAGTATAATTTCGTATTGCATTTAACTCCGCGAGTTGCAAATTAGGGAATTGATTACGAATAGCAGGTTTATTAAGAACAGGATCTTCTGGATAGCTTGTGGCAGGGTCATTTAAAAATTCTTTGAATCTGGCAATATCCGTGGGAGTGAACTCTAACTGTTCCCAGTCAGGATGATGCTTAAGTATGAGTGTCAGATTATAAGAAGTAGCACCTACTTGAACCATCATCTCCCTATCTGCATTGTAACTCACTGCGATTTTCCTTCCCGCCGCATGTTCTTCTAAAATTCCCTTAATCATAGCTTCTAATAATCGAGTCTCTTTGGTTTTTTCTCTTGCCCCTTGCTTAAGATGATCGCGCATGACACCCTCCTTCTTCAGTGACTTCTAATGTGTTTTTATTAGACTTAGGGGAGAGTATAGGTCAATATTTGTCTATTAATTTTAGCTTTGTTTATTATTGATTCAATGTGTTGATTTTTAAATGAAAATAAAAATGATTTAGAAGGAAAATAAAACAAAACTTACTATGTACTTTCTATTAGTAAAGTAGAAGGCTTGAAGCAATCTGGCGAGAGCAGAATGTGAGTATGCGTTCATTACGTCCTAACACGCAAAGACACAGTTAAATGAAAATTCTTGGTTTTTAGAAAAGAATTGCATTATCAAAAAAGCTATAAGGTAAGTTTGATTTGGTGGATTACGACGCAAAAAGCGCGTCTAATCCACCCTACACTCCATTCTTTTAGCTTTCGCATAATGCAGAGGGCCGCCACGAAAAGGCGCAAAACCCGTTCCAAAAATCATGCCTGCATCTAATAAATCAGCATCAGAGACTACGCCAGCACGCAAACACGCAAATGATTCATCTAATAAGCGGGACACTAGTCGATCTGAAATTTCTTTTAAAGATTTTGTATAAGGCTCAATTTTAGTAGAGGGAATGGATTTACCTGCTTTTGTATAACGATAAAATCCTTCGCCTGTCTTGCGACCCCATTTACGTTGCTCAACGAGAGCAGACAATTTTGTAGGAACCGTTATATTAAGATATTTTCCAAGATATGTTGCAACGGAAAGACAAACATCTAGTCCCACTGCATCCGCCAATGCAACAGGCCCCATAGGCATACCAAAATCCACCATTGCTTTATCAATCACAGAGGCAGGAATGCCTTCATCTAACATTTTCACGCTTTCTAATAAATAAGGCATCAAAATACGATTCACTAAAAATCCTGGACTGCTTTTTACAAGCAAAGGAAGACGATCAATCTTCCGTGTAAATGCAATGGCATTTTGAATTATATCCGTTGCCGTGCGATCACCCGCCACTATTTCAACGAGTAACATTTTTGGAACTGGATTGAAAAAATGGATTCCTACTAATCGCTCAGGTTTTTCCATCACGCTGTTAATTTCATCGAGCGGAATGCTAGAGGTATTCGTGGCTAAAATAGCTTGTGGTTTAGCTTGTTTTTCAAGTAATCGAAATAACGCTTGTTTAGCTTCTAAATTTTCAAAAATCGCTTCAATCAATATATCTGCGTGGGGAATTCCCAGTCCTGTGACATCAGGTACCAATTTATCCATCGCTTTTTGAATTAAATGAGGCTCTTTTAATTTTTCTTTAAATAATTGATAAGCACGTTTTATGGCAGGCGCAATCGATTTTGCTTCACGGTCTTGCAGTGTCACGCGCATACCTTGCAAAGCACACCAAGCCGCAATATCCCCCCCCATCGTACCTGCGCCAATCACATGCACATGTTGAGGAACAAATTGTGATTCTTTCGCTAAACTTTTTAAACGTTCTTGTAAAAAGAAAACGCGCACTAAATTTTGAGAAGTCTCAGTTAGAAATAATTTTCCGCAAGTTTCAGCTTCTTTTTTCAGGGGAGCATTTCCTACAACACCCATCTCCTCCCAATTATCAATGACTTGAAAAGGCGCAGGATAATGTTCAGCACTTATTCTTTCACGCAATTTTTTTCTTAAATAAGCTGCTAATAAAGTACGTGATATTTTATAGTTCATGAGTTGATTCACTAAATTTTTTTTCCGAGGTTCTACTGCATGCAACGCATAATATTTTGCTGCCGTTACTAAATGCCTTGCTGGAACGGCTGCATCCACAAAACCTAATTTAGCGGCTGCTTTGCCACTGACAGTATGACCCGATAGAATCATATTCAATGCTTGAGGCGCACTGATTAAACGCGGCAAACGCACTGTACCGCCCCACCCAGGATGAATACCCAATTTTACTTCTGGCAATCCCAAACGCGTTTTTGAGCCATCTTCCGCCACGCGATAACGACAGGCTAACGCTAATTCCAACCCACCCCCTAAACAAAAACCATCAATTAATGCGACAGTTGTCTGTGACAAATTTTCAATTTTATCAAAAATCTGTTGGCCTTGACGTAATAAATCAATAGCCTCATCACTTTCTTTGAATTGAGAAAACTGAGTAATATCAGCGCCTGCGATAAAACCATTTTTTTTAGCAGATGCAATCACCACTGCTTTATATTCTTTAGTTACCGCAAGATTATCTACAATATCTGATAATTCTTTCATTACTTCATGATCTATTGTATTCACTGATGAATCTTTTTTATCAAAAAACAGCCATAAAATTTGTTCTACGTCTTTCTCTAAACGCCAATGTTTGTAATCTTTCATGGCCACACCTCCTCTGAGCTATTCTCAATTAACATCGCACCCCCTTGCCCACCGCCAATACAAAGAGTAGCTACACCTCGCTTAGCCCCTTCTCTTTTTAATAACTGTGCTAAGTGCAATACAATACGTGCGCCACTCGCGCCCACTGGATGTCCTAAAGCAACAGCGCCCCCATTCACATTTAAACGGCCTGCATCAATTTTTCCAAATGCTGTATTTAAACCTAAATAGTCACGACAATAATCCGCATTTTCCCATGCTGCTTGACAGGCTAACACTTGCGCGGCAAACGCTTCGTTAATTTCCCAATAATCAATATCTTCACGGCGTAATTGATGACGTTGTAATAATTGTGTAGAGGCATACACAGGGCCCAAACCCATTTCAGCAGGATCGACACCTGCCCAGGCCACATCTACCACACGCGCTAACACAGGCAATTGATATTTTTTGACTGCATCTAAACTCGCAAGCAATACGAATGCAGCACCATCTGTCACTTGCGAACTATTTCCTGCTGTCACTGATCCAAATTTTTTGTCAAAAATAGGTTTTAAATTTGCTAATTTTTCTAAAGTAGAATCACGTCTTACACCATCGTCTTCCACGAAACAATCACCCCCGGAAGTAAAGACTGGCACGATGCTATCAAGCAAATGATTATCTTGAGCAAGTGCAGCACGGCGATGACTTTCTAATGCGAACCTGTCCATTTCCGCTCTGCTGATACCAAATTTATAAGCAAGATTCTCAGCCGTTTGTCCCATAGAAAGATTAACAAGAGGATCTGTCAAGCCTCCGATTAATGCAATCACGGGCTTTAAAAAGTGAGGACGTAAAGATGCCAATTGTTTTAATCGCTGAAAAATATTTTTAGCAGATCTAAATTCAGCAAGCCAATTAACCATGGAAGAATTTAACAATAAAGGCGCGCGACTCATGGCATCTGTTCCACCCACTAATACCAGCTCATGTCGCCCTGTCATAATATCTTTCATTGCACTATCAATCGCCTGCATACCTGAAGCACAATTACGTTGTACTGTCCATGCAGGCATTGCTTTCCCACACCCTAAACGCAATGAAACAACCCGCGCAATATTCACTTCATCGGGGCTTGGCATCACACAACCTAGCACCACTTCACCTAAATCACTCGGTAAAAATGGCTGTCTTGCTAACAATTCACGCCCTGCTTGTACAGCCAAATCAGATGCGGACAATAATCCTGGTTTGCTACGCATTTTTAAAAAAGGCGTACGTGCACCGTCAACAATATACACTTCTTTTTGTTTCATTTTAGCAAGAACTCCTAACATTTAAGTGATGATAGAGTGAAGATCAAATGAAAATTCATTCACTTGTATGACTTCCTGGTACAAACTTAAAAATGCAGATAATAATTGCATCTCTTGTTCAGTTAAAATATTTTTTAGAACGGCTGCTTGCAGACGTTCTGATAGTGTACCATAGGGTTGAATTTTACCTTCGCGCAATGCATTTTGAAATTTTTTCCAAAGCGGGTCTATCGTTTGTATTTCTTCAAACGCTTTTTCAATAGGCTGCATCGGGCTCGTGTTTTTCTTTGAAACATAACAATAACGGGTTAAACGTTCACGTAATGGAGATGGCATTAGCATTGAACTCACAATACGGTGTGATAAATTATCTTTGGGTGGACGGAAGGATGTTCCCCAAGGAAAAATAATCCAACGCAGAATTTTTCCCAGAATAAATGATGGGAAATTATCGAGTAATTGATCACATGCGGTTTGTATATTTGCCAAGCATGTTTGAATACACCACTTTACATAATCCAAATCAGTGGCAGGTTTACCTTGATCATTAAAATATTTTAAAACAGCCGATGCTAAATACAATTGGCTCAAAATATCCCCTAAACGCGCAGAAATACGTTCTTTTCTTTTTAAGCTGCCACCCAATAACAGTAAACAAACGTCAGATAGCAAAGCCAGTGCGCTACTCATCCTTGATAATTGTTGGTAATAGCGCCTAGTGCCACCCCACACCGGTACAAATACAAAAAACGCACCCGTTACGCCGCGTATAAAGCTACGCACTATATTACCTATCACATAGCCTATATGCGAAAGTAATAACTGATCTAATTGTTTTAAATTTTCCTCAATATTTCCAGATAATAAAGCCATTTCTTTTAAAATATAGGGATGACAACGTATCGCACCTTGCCCAAAAATAATTAAATTCCGCGTCAGTATATTCGCGCCTTCGACAGTAATACCAATAGGCATAGCAATATAGGCCAATGCTAAAAAATTACGTGGGCCTGCTTGAATACCATGCCCTCCATGTACATCCATTGCGTGATCCATAGTCCTTCGAGCTATTTCTGTTGTATGGTATTTTGCAATGGCAGACGCAATGGCAGGTTTTATGTTTTGATCAACAGCCCCTGCTGTCATTACACGAGTCGCTTCTAATAAATAAGTTGAACCTGCAATATGACTTAAGGCTTCTTCGACCCCTTCGAATTGTGCAATCGGTACATTAAATTGTTTACGTAAACGTGCATACGCCCCTGTCATGCGATAAACAAGTTGGCCACAAGCGCCACTGACAGCAGGCAAAGAAATAGCGCGCCCAATCGACAAGCAATCCATCAACATTTTCCATCCTTGGCCAATCATCGCATTACCACCAATTACCCAATCCAATGGAATAAAAACATCTTGTCCGCGCGTTGGACCATTTAAAAATGCAAGGCCTAATGGATAGTGACGAAGCCCTATTTCAACGCCTGGATGCAATGTCGGTATTAAGGCCAATGTAATACCACGATCAACCGCCTCACTTAATAATTTCTCAGGGTCATATAAACGGAAAGCAATGCCTAATACAGTCGCAATCGGTGCTAAGGTGATATACCGTTTATTCCACGTCAAGCGAATACCTATCACTTTTTTTCCTTCGTATTCTCCCTCACAGACAATACCATAATCTGTCATTGATCCCGCATCACTTCCTGCCTCCGGAGCCGTTAGCGCAAAACAAGGAATTTCATCACCACAGGCTAAACGCGGTAAATAATATTTTTTT
Source organism: Gammaproteobacteria bacterium (assembly GCA_021323555.1). The sequence goes on from JAJONP010000006.1 coordinate 19,606, forward strand.
TGCGCGTCAGTACCATAATGCAATAATAATTCAGCAGGGCCTAACGAGTTCGGCACCATCATATCAATCGCCATGGTTAAGCTATGCGTTGCCACTTTCAGAACAATGGTTGAATGCGCCAATGCAGAAAATCCACGACCGCCATATTCTTTCGGAATCACTAAACCAAAAAACCGCTCTCTTTTGAGATAATCCCACATTTCAGAAGGTAAATCTTTCCGCTCCTGTACGATTTCCCAATCACTTGCCATGCTGCAAAGTGTTTCGACTTGATGATCTAAAAAATCTTGCTCCTCAGGACTTAATTGCGGCTTTGGCATATCCAATAATTTTTTCCATTGCGGCCGTCCACTAAATAAATCCTTCTCAAACCAGACATCCCCCGCTTCAATCGCAATGCGTTCAGAATCACTGATCGGCGGCATGCTTTTTTGTAATTTTAATAGGAAAGGTTTAACGAATCGCTCTTGACGTATCCTAGGCACGCCTATTATATAAGCCAGCCCAAGTACTAACGCTAATAACACTATAGACAGAACTGCCATGCAACTTCCTTATTCAAAAAACAAACTTCTAAAAGTGTATGCTGAGACACGGGTACAATACCAGAGATATTTCTATTTTTTTTATTTATCTCAATTTAATAACGATAAATAACCCCTTGATTTAATTAATTTTTAAAACCCTATTTTTTCTAAAACACCGCCTATACTCTTATTATAAATATCATTGTAATAAATCTGTGATGACGAGAATTACTATGAAATCAAGAAAAAATTTTACAGCTTGGGCTACTGAACAGGCTAAAAGACTATCTAATCCTGTCGGAAAGATCGCTACTTCCGCCAAAAAAGTAGCTGAGAATGCAGCCGAAGCAGCTGGGAAGGTAGCAGATTTGATAGAACAAACGCCATCCAAAACATCTAAATTCGACTCCGATCTTGACCCCAACCTTTACGCTAATGAAGAATTTCCGGGAGAATACAGTGCCGCTAAAGTAAAGGAACTCATTGCTAACCCAACTGAGAAAAAAAAGAAAAAGAAAAAGAAAAAAAAAGAAGAAATAATAATAGAAAACCATCCAACAACTGAAATAGCCCCAGAAGATAAAAGCAATCCCGTCAATACACAGATCCCACAACCAATAAGTGCACCCCTTCAAAGCACTACAAAGAATTTAAAAGAAAATCTATCTAAACGTGTTGGCGCTCTTTCCTCTCACCTCAAAACTAAACAGAATAAAAAACAAAAATCAATAAAAGATTTAATAAAGATAGCAAATCTCCTACTAAAGAAAAAAGAGATAAAAAACGCTTTTAAATATTTTGATGCTATCCAAGAGCGCGGGGTAAAAATAAATATTCCTAAATTTTTTTCCCCTAAAATAGCAGCAAAATATTTTGTACATGTCATCACAGAAAAAAATGACGCCTGGTTAGAAAAATATATTGGAGAAAGAAGATTCTTGGCACTTGCTGTTCCATTCATCGCGAGACATAATAATTCAAAGGCTCGTAAGCTAGAGACAATACGATCAAAATGCAGAGAGATAGCTAAACGTGATCCTAGTGTCTTCAGTGAATTTTTAAAAGCACCAACAATCGATCCAGAACAATTAAAGATAGCATTCGGGGATGCCTGGCTAAAAGAACATATTGCTAATGAAATATTAAACTATGTGGCTCCCTTGATACGTGATAACCCTGAAATGCTTAATAAAGCGATAGAAGAAGCAAAAGACTTTCTGCAGTATAAATATCATAAAAATTATCTTGATGATATTACTGATAAAGATATTACCGATCTAATTATACAGCAGCAAAAAGAACAAGAAGACAGGCGACAAAGCGAAATTGCTAAGGCGGATAGCTTGGCACGGGATAAACAGAAAGCACGTCCACAAGATATAGATCGGAAACAAGCTACCGATCGGATAGCGATGTTAGAAATGGAGAAAAAAAAACAGAAAGAGCAAGCTGAACAGCAACAACAGAGAGCAGAAAAAGAAAAAGAGAAACAACATCTTAAAGAAGAAGGAAAAAAACCTGCTGAAAAATCTCCAGATGATTTGAAAAGAGAGAGATTAAAATTTTATTTTGAAAATCGGAGAAAAATGTGGTTCCCCCCTGATGATACGATACTAGAAAAAATACAAAAAAAAGCAGAAGAGTTTGAGCATTTGGAGCAAGAAAGGAGAAGAACAGAGAAAGAGCTACAACACATACAACAAGCACAAAATCTGGAAAGACTTCCTCAGCCACCGAATGCCGAACCTATACAAGCTAGTAGTAAGGAGATAAACGAAAATGGAGTTCCTGGGGAAAATAATTTAGGAATACAACAAGAGGAGCAAAATAAAAAAGATCAAACTGCTTTAAATAGCTTGATAAAATCACTTAAGACACAGATACAAAAACAACATAAAAACCCCAATGAAAATTTTGGGAGAATGCTGAATGCACTTCAGTCACTACAAGAGATATTGGATAAGCAACTCTCAGTCCATGAGAAAATATTAAAAGCTAGAGAATTAATAACCGAAATTGACGAAGGACTACCACTAGATGAAAATTATGACAAATTTTCTCATTGGTATGCCTTTGGCAAAGAGGCTATCGCTATACTAAAAAAAGCAGGGCTCCCCTTAAGAATTAAGAGGGAAGATCAAAAAGCCAAGGAGATTTTAGATACTTTAAAAACCTCGATTACAACCCAAACAAAAGCACTCGAACACAAGCAAGATGCTGGCTCAAGGAAAATACGTGAAGCATTCCAGGATGTGCAAGATGTTTTGAATGTAGAGACGAAATTCCCGTATGAAAAATTAGAGAGTGTTGGAAAAATGATAGAAACTATTGATAAAAATCTACGTAAAGAAATCGATTCTTCTAAACTTTCCAACTGGAATGCCTTCGGTAAAATTGCTGTTGCTTCAATAACAGCCATAGGAATTCCAATAGCTATGGGAGTCACCCAACTAATCTATGGTACATATAAATTTTGGTCTAGCTCTGCACTAGAAGCAGGACAAGCCAGAAAATCACTTGAGAAACTCAGCAAAGAAATAGAAGCCTCTCAAAAGGAATCCCCTGACAATCCTAGATATCGCTCTAAAAAATAACAAATAGCTCTTTTAAAAGTTACCCACAATTTCTGTGGATAACTCTGTTATTAACCTATAGACAAATGCTGTAACTCTTACAAACATCAGCATTTCGTTACTCAGAACACAAAGTGAACATAAGCAAACATATGATATTTTTCAACAACTTGCGAATTTTAAAGCAAATTGATCACTCATAAATCAGTAATAATTAAACAGACGTATCTAAAATAAGGGATTGTGTATAAACTAAAACTAAAACTAACTAAAGTGTCAATAGAGCTTATCGAAAAAATTATGAAATATTTTTAATAGAGGTAATATCCGCGCCATAAAACCGCTTTAAAGCAGATAGCATCTCTTTTGCTGGAGCTTGTTGGGCAAACGCTGTTCGTAAATCATTCGTCCACTCCCCGCTTTTCAAGTTCACTAGGATCGGCATCATCTGGTGAACTGTCTGCGGATAGAGCGCTAACACCCATGACCCATGAAAATCGGCATATTGTTTACTGGAAAGAATTAAGTCGACCATGCTGTGCCGTATGGTCAGACGTGTGGTATCGGGATTAATTTGAAAAAATTTAACCCCTTCAAATAGGACGGCATGCGTTTCAGGGTGTACTGAACGAACTGCCTCTGGCGAAAAATCGCTTTCAATAAAGAAATCAGGCTTTTCCAAACCGTTCATTTTTTTTCCTGCTATCAAATGACGCAATGATTTTCCATCACCTTTTTGAGAGGCAATACTCAGAAGATTTAATACCGTTGGTTTAATATCTAATAGAGAGACGATCCCAGGCATCAAAGCCACACGCTGCCCAGGTATACCAAAAAAACGGAATGCTAATACAATATGATACTGTGACAAGCCTAATACATCCGTCCCATGACCTGCAGATTGGTTTACTCGTTCTGTTGAAAAGGTGGGCGGGTAGAAACGAGGAATAATACGTTTTACGTTTTTAACACTTGGCATAAATAAAGCAGGCTCTGTGATTCTATCACCACGCAACTCCAGCGCTTCCCCGTGATCTGACAATAAAACTACAATACTTTTTTCTAGTAATTCATTTCGTTTTAATATCTTTAAAAAATCTGATACTTGTTGATCTGCTCGATACACTGCATTTTGATAATTATGGAATGAAGTGGTGTTACTGGGACGACCCGCCCATAGATAAGGATAATGCGGCAAACAAAAATGCACTGCCAAAAAAAGCGGTTGATGTCGGGGCTCTGATAACACAGGCTGCAAAAGTTTTAAAAATGAATCGGGATTATAGGTAACAAATGCAGGTCGATTACCATAACTAAAAGGAAATAAATACCGACCTAATGGCGTATTCACTAATAGGTTAGAGAAAGGGAAATCATTCAGTGTGCCTACTAAGAAATCATTAAACCCTATAGGAGGCGTCACAACTTTATCAAACCCAAAGTGTTGATCAATATTACTAAATCGTGTTTCATCTGTCGCAAAAATAGTTTTATAGCCGTGTTGTTGTAAAATAGCAGGCAATGTCTCTTTTAAATTAAAAGAAATGGACTCACTTAAATTAAAACGTACGGCATCTTTTTTAGGATAAACGCCTGTCAAAATACTAACCCAGGAAGGATAAGTGCGGGCAAGTGGTGTTAAAGCTTCTGAAAAAACGGCTGCATGATTTAAAAAATCATCCATCGCGGGCGTGCGTTGATTATCTCCAAAATACCCTAAAAAATCAGGCCGCAATGAATCAACGCCTATGAGAATAATATTGGGGCGAGATGAAGTTGCCGCATCAGCTATTGCAACAGGTGCCCATGCATACTGAATATATCCTATTATCGCTATACTTACACAGATTAAACCATTTACCATTATTTTTTTGCGCTGCATTAAAATCATTTTTAACCCAGCCATTGAAAATAAAACAGCTATTCCTAAAATAATCATCATGGCTGTGAATGCTATATCGGCTAGCTGTTGAGGCAATAAGCTGCTAATCAATAATGCGAATTTAGAATCGGGATAAAAATGTTGATTCGCTAATAAAATGGTGGTGATGCCTATTACCCATAGTATTAATCCTAATTTCTCTGTTTTTTGAGGAGAACTCCGCAGAGCAATACTCATTAAACTGGCCACGCTCCAAATAAACATCGTAAACAAAAGATGAAGCATCAGTTGCACAAAAAGAAAATAAGCAAGGCTGGGGAATATTTTATGAATAGGTATTTTTAAATGGTCAGAGACAAGTTTAAAATCTCCTAAATAAAATCCAGATGAATGACTGAAAAGACTGATTTCAAAGAAAACAAAAAAAGTGGTTAATAATAGTAAATAGCGAAATAAATTATTTTGACTACGTTGATGGCTTAGTTGCATTTTTTCTCTCAAACAAACTTAATAAGTAAATAACAAAAACTAATGTGCTAATCCAAAAGCTAATAGGCCAGTCAGTGATATAAGATAAACCTATCCCCATCCATACAATCATCACCGCCAACACTACACTGATTACTATGCCGCTCCAGAAATGGCTTGTCCACTGAACGGCTATCGCCGCAGGGCCAATCAAAAGTGTAAACACAAGAAAAATACCCACCACTTGGCTCGCTAATGTCACTGCTACTGAGGTGATTCCCATAAAAATAATAGCTAGCCAAAATAAAGAAATGCCTTTTGCTTCTGCCAATTCTGGTTCTAAACTTGCAAATAATAAACGCTTGGCAATCAAAGTAATTGCCAATAAACTGATGATCATCACCCAAAACATCGTTTTCAAATCATGATTGGACACGCCTAACAAATTTCCAAATAAAATAACGGAGGCTTGCCCTGCATAGCCGTGATAAAAATGTAAAAATAAAGTTCCTAACCCTAGACTAAATGATAATATGATTCCAATCACCATATCACTTTTATAAATGCGATTACCTAGCGCGCCGATGCCCATTGCTGCCGCTAGCGTTAATAATAACTGCCCTGTCATAGGCGATAAAGCAATAAGCAAGGCACCACTCGCGCCTGCAAACCCAATATGCCCTAAGGCATGCGCTGCAAAGCTCAAATTTCTAAGAATTATAAAATAACCCACAACGCCTGCAAGAATAGCCGCAAATGTACCGGCAATAAACGCATGGGTCATAAAATCATAAGAGAGTATAGAAAAATTAATCATGATGATGGGCAGCCTCACCTACTATATTTTGTCCATAACCTAAGACAAATAATCTATTATCTACATGGATAACTTCAATACGAGTTCCATAAAGCGCACTTAGTCGCGTACTTGTCATAACGTCTTCTATTGTTCCAATCACGGCTTGGCCTTTTGCAAAAAATAAAACACGGTCCATTACTTTTAATAAAGGATTAGGATCATGGGCGGTAAATAAAATAGTAATATTTAATTTTTTCTGTATTTCGTGAAGTAAATGAATAAATATTTCTTGATAATGGGGATCTAAATTCGACATAGGTTCATCTAACAACAAAATACGGGGTTCATTTAATAGTGCTTGTGCCAAATATACGCGCTGCTTTTCTCCCCCTGATAGTTGGTGAAAGGGTCTATCCGCGTACGAAAGGGCTTCAACTAATTCTAATACTTTTTGTATTGCCATTTTCTGCGGGAGAGAAGGTAGAGATAATCCATAACGAGTTCCTTGGTAAGTTGCATTTAAAATAGCTCGGCTTGTTAAATAAACAGCAGCACGTCCCGTACGGGCTTGAGGGATGTAACCTGCCTGAATAAGTCCATTGCAAGGCTGTCTGCCTAAAACAGAAAGCGTACCTTTTAAAGGTTTAATAAGCCCTAGTATCGCTCGCAAAAATGTACTTTTACCTGACCCATTTGATCCTAGAATACCAATAAATTCACCCTGCTCTATTGTAAGATTAACATGAGATATTAAAATCCGCTTACCGAACCCAAGGGTAAGATTTTTCGCAATAATCACTGGCTTAAACTCCTGCGCAAGTCAATCAATTGACTTATCATCCACTGAATATAGGTTGTATGACTGGGTAACATTTCACCGACACCCACAGACGGAATTTTTTGCTTATTTGCAATCATTAACATTTGTCTCACAGCAGGATTAATCACTTGTTTATTAAAAATAATCAGGCGTACAGCATGTTGATAAAGTTTTTTTTGAAATTCTTTTATTTGAGAAATAGTCGGTGGAATATCATTCATCATGCTCAACTGAAAATCTTGTCCATACATGACAAGGCCTAAACTCTCTGCCATATAGTTAAAAACAGGCTCGGTTGCAATTACAGGTGTATTTTTAAATTTTTGTTTCATCTGTTGTATTATTTTAAAAATAATTTGATATTTTTGATGGAAAATTTCTAATTGTTTTTGATAATAGGCTACATGCTGAGGATCAAGTTGAATATAAAGACGCACTAATGCTTGAGCGAATCGAGGAATAGTCTCTGGTTTATACCAAATATGGGGGTTTTCACCTTTTTTAATACCCATCAATTCTGCTATCACAATCGTATTTCTATTTTTCTGTCCTTGTATCACTAAAAGCGAATTCATCCAAGAGTCGTAATCTGCGCCATTATAAATAATAATATGGGCTTTTGCCAGCGCACGTGCGGTGCCAGGGCTTGTGGTAAATAAATGAGGATCTTGATTAGGGTTATTAATAATATTCGTTACATCCACATAAGGACCGCCGAGTTCTTTAGCGATTTCACCATAGATGTTTTCCGCCGCAGCTACATTAATAACAGATGTATTTCCACAAAAACCTTTTGTACATAGACTATAAGCATATAGACATAATGCAATATATAAAAAAATTTTTATTTTTTGACTCATGAAATTAATTACCCTATTCCTTCATGCTCTTTTGCAACTGCATAAATCCCCGGCGCATTGCGTAAATAACCTTTATAATCGAGGCCAAAGCCAAATAAAAAACGGTCTTCTGCATTAAGCCCCACAATGGGGTAAACGGCATGAATAACTCTTGGAATTATATACAAAACACGGATAAAAAATACTAAAAATCAATTAATAGACTATAAAATATCTAACGTATACATGCATTCAATCTATTCATCAGAATGAGCTTTATCGATGGATTCTGTAAACAGTTGATGTCTCAGTGAAAGAGGTATTGATGGAGCCAAGAATTAAAAAAGCAGTTCCTTCGAGCCTTAAAAATTTTTATGACAGGCTGTCAGCGCTTAGTTCCCTTTGTTTTTACTAGCATTTTTTGAAATAAGTTGAAGCGAAGATTTTTCTTACTTTTATCCACAATAATTTTATTTACCTTCTATACTTAACCTCAGAAAAGAAACAATTTACCTCTCATCTAATTGAGGTATAGGAGGAAGATATGCATTCTGGAAGCCATAACAATTCTGACGAGATTGCATTAAAGACAAAGAAGGAGTCGTTAAATAATGCTATTGAGAACCTGGAGAAGCTAATTAAAGATTTAAAAAAAATAACAGGTGTTGAGTATATGCAGGCGTCTCCTTATCATTCAACTGATTCTTTAGCTGATGTAGAAGAAGCACAGGAAGAAGTTCAGATAAGAACTACGCTCTTAAAAAATCTTATTGCCTTTCACAAGAATACGCGAGAGGATATGCTCGCTCCGCTAGCAAATATAGCCGATCCTCGCGACCAAACAGAAATCAAAACCAGCCTACACCAGTTCAGTCATATCTGTTCTCAGATGGTAGAAGCCTCCGCTAAAGTGTTTAAAGATTCTAGGGAAGTATCCTCTGAAGAAAGAGAGGAAATGTTAAGTTTTATTACTCAAGGTATCGACCTTACCCAGCGTTTGATCAAGAAAGATTTTCAGGATCCTGATATAACAAATGCATTATTAACTCTGATAAAACCTTTCAAAAGAAATAAAGTAACTCAACTTATTCTCAAAAATCCTACTTTCTCAACTTGTTTTGGCTTTTTAGGAGCAGCTTTGGGGCTAGGGCTGATTGTAGGAGGAGGGTTAGCCTGTCTCTTGCCCGGCGGAGTAGTAGCGGGTGGACTTATGATTGCCGCAGGGACAGCTTTGATTCCCATTGGAACGAAGATGGTTGGATTAGGAGGATGGTTGGGGTCTTCTAGGGATCGTGATGATGTTTATGATAAAAAACTCCACTTAGCAGAATTAGGTGATGCGCTAGAGAAGATAGCAAATTCTCGAAAAACGCATGCCGTTTTTGCTGCCTGCGAGCAAGCAGTCCAAGCTTTGCGTGATTTTTTCCACAACCGAGTTAACAAAAAGTCGCCTTCTTCCAGCGATGCAATGGATACTTCTGCTGCACAAGAGAAGATAGCAAACCCTCAAAAAACGAATGCGGTTTTTACTGCCTACCAGCAAGCAGTTCAAGCCTGCCGTTATTCTTTCCATAAGAAAAAATCATCCTCCCCCACCGCTATCAAGGATACTTCTACAGAAATTGAAATGACATCCATTCGCCGTAGTCCTAAGCAATCATAGCATCTAGCATCACTGGGTTTATTTGTTTTTCCTATTCTACGCCATTAATAATATGAGCCTTTGCGAGCGCACGCGCAGGGTATTGTTACGTGAATAAGCAGAGCTTCATGAAGTAATTACCCTACTCCTTCATGCTCTTTTGCAACTGCATAAATCCCCGGTGCATTGCGTAAATAACCTTTATAATCCAGGCCAAAGCCAAATAAAAAACGGTCTTCTGCATCAACCCCTACAAAATCAGGATGAAAATTAACACCTGGCTCTCTAGCTCGAATTTTATTAACAATCACTGCAGAATACACTTTTTTAGCCCCTGCCTGGCGACAATAATCTATAATTGCTGACAGTGTTAAGCCACCATCCATCACATCATCAACTAACAAAATAGTACGATCTTTTAATGATTGTCGTGGTTCAACTAGCCAGTGCAAATCACCCCCCCGTATTTCATTCCGATACCGGGTGGCATGAACGTAATCCACTTCCAAGGGAAAATTTAACCGTGTCAATAAATGCCCGCCAGGAATCAATGCGCCTACCATCACACAAATCACTAATGGGTTTTTATCTTTTAATTCAGAAGTAATCTTCTCTGCCATCTTGTCTAAGGCTTTTTCCACTGTTTTTAAATCATAAAGGCAGTCTGCTTTATCAAAAATAGTTTGAATCATGTTTTTTCTCGTGTGTTAAATAGCATGAATAAGCCTTGGAATTATATACAAAAAACGGGTTAAAAATACTTAAAATTAATCAATATACTATAAAACATTTAGATTGATTAAAAAGAAGAAAATGATATGATGCCGCTTCTCTCAATAAATAATTGAAGGGACAAGTCCTATGACAATAGAAGCACCCCGCGATGGCCTGGAACCCATTCTCAATCTTTTCTCCGAAGAATCTCCTCAAGAAGAATCGCCTTCTCAAGTTTTTTCGGAGAATAACGAAGAAACTAAGGAGAGCAATCCCTCTATTTCTCTAAGCACATATCTTCCACCAGCCTTCGTCAAATTTCTTAAAGCAAAAGAAGAATTTAAAAAAAGTGAAGAAAATTTTAAATTATTCTTAATGCGTCTTCCTCCTCCTTTTCAAGAACTTGGAGCACGTGCACACGCATTTAATCTACTCCTCCGAATGAGCCCTACTATCCACCTTGACGAGGCTACAAAAAGCTCTCTTTTAAGCTTTGGAAAATATTTAGCGGGTGATCGAAACACACCTCTAGTAACTAGAAATATCATCTTTCAACATTTTATCGATATATTATCGAAGGAAAGGCAAGCAGATCATTCTAATGAAAATATAAGACAAGAAATTCTTGAATCCCAACAAGCGATTAAAAATAAACTAAACGGCTCTCCCCCGATGTCTCCTTTCCTACAAACCGCTTTGGCAGCTCTCATTGCAACGCTTGCTTATATCCTTTTGATGACTCTACTTCATGCGCCAGTCTTGGCATTGGGATTAGGCCAGATACTTCTTCGTAGTCTTATTTTCTCTGTTCCAAGTGCTGGGCTTGTCGGTTTTTTTGCATGTAATAGGCAAAAGGAATACAGAGAAAAACAACAAGAAACAGACGTCATTGTTAACAAAATATTTGGCCCTTTAAGTTCTCTGCTGGCTCCTTCTTAAACTAAAAAAATAAAAGCTAATTAGATAAATATTAAGCTCTATGTTTTTTAAAAAGGGCAACTTCTTTCTTTGCCTCCTTTACTAAGCTTTTCCAGTCGTTTGGGGGATGTCCTTTGCCTAACATTTTTTTAAATACAGTATAAGCATCTGATTTGCTATTGTAAGCCCGCTTTGTATCTTCATCATTAATCCATGCGTATACGATTATCTTACTTTCAAGATGGTACCTGAAAAATAATCGGTATTGCTGAAAAAACTTGGCTCGAAACCAGTGTTTGTAATCATGACCCAAAGTAGCTCCTTGTCGATATTCTGGTAAAGTAGGGTCTTCTGGTATTTTTTGAAAAATTAATTTAATAATGGCTGCTAAACGTTTCGTTGAATTTTTTTCTTTATAATGAGCAGGGTTTTTTCTTTGATGCTTTTTAACTTCCACAACTAAACTTTCAAGTTGCTCCAAAAACAGAGGATGCGCTAGCAGACACCATCCCTTGACAACGAGTTCTTTTGGTATTGACAAAGCTATTCATCCTTATCATCTAGCGGAGCATCTAAATCAATTTTGACGCCAGAAACTAGGCTACGTGCACGATTTATCAAATCATGACTGATAGAGTGCACATGTGATGGATTATTTTTAATATCATTTGCCAGGAAAGCTAAAAAATCACTAAGCACAGGATCATCTTCGCTAGCACGGGATAGTAAAACCTTGCCATTTTCTTTGATGGTATAAGTAATTTTGTCTCGTTTATTCAAATGGAGTAGTTCCCGGACTGGCTCAGGAATAGTCGTTTGATAGCGATTCGTTAATGTGGATGCTACTTGTAATACTTTGCTCATATCAAGTCTCCAAAAACAAAAATAATAGGATACCATAGCAACATACTGATATGGTAATGCACTTGCATTACTTTTTCAAGCGGATGAGAGGGTTGTTCTCTTGATGCTACTGCAATTTACATTAAAACGGCCCTTTAAACGCATCAATTTCTGTCTTAACATCCATCGCAGGTTCCCAATTTTTTGCATTTTTACCCTTCACCATTTGATAGACTTTTACAGCAATCGTACGGCTATTCGGATAAAATAAATTTTCTAAAGGTCGCGTTGTAGGACATGTGGTGGGTGCAAATCCCATGCGCGCCAGGGAAGGGATAGAAACATCTTCTTCCTGACAGATTTCCATTGCTCGTGTTAAAATTTCACTGCTCGCGCCGCACGTTAGCCATGCGTTATCGACTACTAATAATTTTCCTGTTTTTTTAACAGAATTGATAATAGTCTCCATGTCTAAAGGCCAGAGCGTCACAGGGTCAATGACTTCTGCTTGAATGCCAATCGCTTCTAAATGTTTTTTCGCACGTAACGCTTCCATTATTGAAAACAGTTAAAAGATGCGATTTTGATTTAACCCTTTGTTTTTGATAATAAAGAATTTATTGTAACAAATCTAAAACAGCTCATTAAATGCATCAATTTTATAGAACATTCCTCTTTCCCTACATCGCAATAGTTGTGCTATAATGTTAAATTTTTATCAGTAAGCTCGGAAAAGAGGGTTTATTTGTCATGGCATTAGGTCTTTTTAACCTGTTTCCTACAGCAAAACATAAGCGAATGTTTTATCCTATTCGCCCTATTTTTACATTATTTACAAGTTTATTCTTTCTTAGCTTGGGTATAGTAGGTGTGTTGCCAATGGGTTGGGCCTTATGGGCTTTTATGCTCATTGGAGCAGATGATTTATTTGTAACACCTTTTATGAGAATTACTCAGTCAGTTGAAAATTTAATTAATGATCGGAAAAAATATAAAGCCATTGTCTCATTGATCAGTATTGCTTTAGGAATAACAATTGGTTTAGTGCTAGCATTTTTTGTATTACCTCATGCACCAATGATTATTGGACTCATTCAGACTGCGCTCCAGCAAAGCCATGCTTCTATATTAACAAACGGAATTTGTCTTTCTTTAGGCCCAAGCATCGCCCGCTTATATAACAAATCTTCTTTATTAGGAATAATAGGAGGTTGCGCTCTTGCATTGGTATCTTCATTATTCATAACTGTACCATTAGCTGTTGAATGCATCACATGCATAACATTAGCAACTACTTTCCTAAGCAGTTTACTCGCGCAGTATGGCTTGAAAATTTATTATAAAATTTTTCACGGTGATAGCAATGCAGACGGCTACCTCTCTGACAATGGGCCGTCATTAACAGCAAGAGCACAGGAACTTAATGTTACTCCTGAAGAGATTAGAAACCTGCAGGCACTTTGCCGAAAAGGTATAAAAGGAGTAAAAAAACGTGGCGCTTATTCCATAACTGCTCTAACAGATTTTCGTTGGCAACGTTCAAATAGTTTTAAAGATATTTTTCACCTATTAACAAAAAAAGAAGATAAAGACTGCTTGTTAATTTTGTTACGAGGGTCTCAAGAAGCTTTGGAGTCTGAAGAAAAATTTTTAATAAGATTTAAAGTAGTTTTGCTAATGCAAAATAAAGAAGAAGCCTTAGAAATGTTTCTGGAGATCTTGGAACTTCAGGATCAGAAAATGATTCAAAAAACTATTTCTTTCTTAAAAGAATTCCCACGTGCGATGCCCTTCTTAGTGGAAGCTCTAAAAGAACATCAAAAACCTATAGTGAAACATATTTATATATCATTGGCTTTCGAAAACAACTTACGAGAATTACATGATCTGCTATATAAACAACGTGTTTTAGCTGCAACAGTGATTGACATCCTTTCAAATTCTTCAAAAATACAGTTTAGAATGAGTGCTTCTGTTTATACTTTTTTTAGTTTACCTCAGAGAGCTGATATGGATAGCCTCGATCTGCGTTTAAGATTTCATAAAGATGGAGTAAGAAAAGCTTTTAAAGAATTAAACTCAAAAAATGATGAGTATTCTATCTCAAAGGAGGAATACCTAGCTGCAATTGCGCCTTTTTTTAGACATGAAGAAAACTATCTCGCATCTACCAGACTGAAAGGATACTGGGAAAAGTTACAGCGAGAAAAAGAGCCATGCGCTGAAACTGAATTTAAATACT
>JAJONP010000077.1 GCA_021323555.1 Gammaproteobacteria bacterium
GCTCACATACACGTGTATGCTGCGCTATTTTTATAAAATTTTCGCACGACCTTGGCTCAAATCCGAACTTTTTGCGTAAAGTCAAAAGCCCCGTGAACATACATTGGTTACGAAGTCTCTGCCGTATCCATTAGTTCACTTTAACTTTCTTATAAAAATAAAATAGGATCAATAATATACGAATTTGTTTATATTGCTATAAAATTAGCATATAATCTGTGCATAATACATTTCTTACGAGGAGAAAATAAAAATGCAACGCAATCAATCCAATCCTGCTCATGGTTTATTATCAGAAGTCCGTCAAAAAAGCTTTCTTAATCAGAAAATAATTAAAAAAGAAAATTATGTGCTTATTAACCTTTCAATGGAAAAGGCTGGGGAAATTTGTACCCTATCCATTCAAAGTAGAAAATTAGTCTTACTTGAACATCATTTATCGATTTATAGAGAATTTGCAGTGAAAAAAAGTAAAAGAGAAATTTTAAGTCCCTTTCACCATACCCTCTTGTGCGATACTCTCTCCATACATGTTCATTTTGATTGCTATGGACAATATCTTAAGTGCATTGTGAACAACAAAAAAGATGGTAAGACTTTGAAAGTCTCGGAATCTGAAGAAAAAAAGATAGAAAGAGCAAGTCAGCTTTGCATTAGAGAAACGATGAAAAAAATTATTGAAGAACTACAAGAAAAACACAGCATACGTAAAAAAGAATATACCGATGTGCTGTCAGAACTTAAAAAATTAAGTGCTTCTGGTATCAATAACCAAAAATATTTGGATTTATTAAATAAAACAATAGCACTTTTAGATAAAGCGAATGATCTAACTTTTTGTCCCGATTATGCCTCAAAAAATTTTTTAGTCGCTCAGAAAGCTTTTATAGAAAAAGAATTATCTTCAAGAAAATCCGCTAAAAAACAAGCTAAAACAAACCGACTCCCTCCTCCAAAACAAGGACCTCTCGAATTAGAAGAAAAAGAAGTAGAACCCCCTATTTTAGAGAATACTGTTAAGCCTAAAACACGCGCTGAACTCGAAATGCTTTTTGAGCAACCATTGCAAGAAGCAGAATCATCTGTTGATTACGTGAAAGAGAAAAAAGACATCATTAATGAATTGTGGGCTCTTTGTTCTCCAAGAGATTTACATTTTGCCTTAGCAATTATTGAAAAGCAAAATCATTTAGACAAAATACGAGAAGATTACCTGAAGGCAGCGTGTAGAGCTAACGATATTCCCACAGTGAGCGGCTTATTTAACGAAGATAAAGATGTTTATTTAGCCACAGAGCTTGTAGGAATTGCTATCATTCATGGTCATCATAACATGCTTGATTTTCTCTATGGAAAAAAAAGAATTCGCTATTTATCAGAATTTATCACAATGCCCTTAGATGATTTAAATAATCAAATAGTTAACGATATATTACAATCCCAGTATTCTTCCCCCCTATGGTTCGCTTATAAAAAAAGGGATCTCGCTTTATTCTCTACAATACTGGGTGCAGGGAAAGCAGATCCGAATGAAAGAAATGGTCGAGGTGAACCCATTTTATATATTTGTATTCGGGAAAACCAACTTGATTTTGCAAGAAAATTATTAGAAGCGGAAGCCAACGTTAATAATCCCATTATACAATTTCATGTGCAAATGTCCTACTTAAAAAAAGTCTTCTATAATGCACCTCTGGAAGCAAATGTAGGCGAGACTCCTCTCCATGTGGCAGCAATGGACAGAAATCAAGAAGCGTTTGCATTATTACGTGATGAATATAAAGCCGATATCACACAGCGTGCCGCTAATGGATCCACTGTTTTTGGGAGTGCTGTCTATCCCTTTCCTGACCGGCCTTTATGCAGAGAAATAATAGAAAAAATGATTGGCATGGGCTGTAATATTAATGAAGAGCTCGGACATCATGAAGCAACAGCGCTTCATTATGCTTGTCAGTTTAAAAATGAAGAGGCTGTGCAACTTTTATTGGAATTAGGAGGCGATCCCTTACAAAAGCAAATGATAAACACTTCAGGTGGAAAGCGAGCCGGAAACCCTTTATTAATAGCTTTCTTTAAAGAAGCAGATACTATTATTAATATCATTTTAACACATCTTGAGAAAACGAAATCGCGATTGAATCACAAAGAAATCTTGAGAGTTCTGTCTTACCCGTATCTTTTGGATGAATCTTCAAAAAATAGATTAGAATCCTTATATCGACAAGCTTATTATAAAAACGTTATTCTTCGTGCTTATAAAGAAAAGAAATATGACGAAGCGATTGAAGCATGTGATATTTTTTTCAATCAATACCCAATGATGCCTGCCGATGAAGGTCATTTTATTCTATACACTATTAGCTGTTGTTTGTTGGAGAGTGCAAAAAATAAAGAAAAAGCAGGCAATCTACAAAAAGCAAAAGAACTTATTGATGGCGGTATAGGTCACATGCAGACTTGTTTATCTATAAGACAGTCACCAGAAATTTTTGCACCCTTTTTCTGCCAAGGTTTAGTAAACCAGGCACAACAAAAATTAAGTGAATTAAAAGAAAAACAAGCTGAATTAGACGCGCAATTAGCAATACCAAACTATGCTCAACAGACTCGTGTGGATTAGTCGTAAATGTTCACACTCTGACAGGCAAAGTCCTTATTTGCATACTCAAAAGCCCCTTAAACAATGACGATTAGTCATTTTTATACTGACTGTTTTATTGTATGATACCGATCATTTATTTGAGAGACTCATCGTATGCGCTGGTTCACCTGCATTTTATTAAGTATTTTTAGTTTGTATACAACCCCTGTGTTAGCAGTAGATCCCAGTCCACAAGATACCTCAGGTTTGCATTTAGAGTGGCTAGATCGCAGCATACCTCCCACTCAAGATTTTTTTGAATTTGCAAATGGCATGTGGCGCAAACAAAATCCTGTGCCTGCGGCTTATCCCATCTGGAGTGTAATGGCTGCTTTAGAAGAAAAAAATCTAACCTTCGTACATCAACTGATTAAAGAAATCAGCGCGCCTCCAGCCGGTAGCATCACGCAAAAAATCAGTGATTTTTACTACAGCGGGATGGATGAAGCGACTATTGATAAGTTAGGTGCAACGCCGCTACAGCCAGAGTTCCTACGTATTGACCAGGTTAAACAATTCTCTGAACTACAGCGTGAAATAGCTCATTTACAACTTCTAGGGATTGACGCGCCGTTTGGCTTTGGCCAAATGCAGGATTTTGCAGACAGCCATCGAGTAATTGGTGTCGCCTATCAAAGCGGTCTAGGTTTACCTGACCGTGATTATTATCTTAAAAAAGAGAAAAAATTTGCGGACATTCGGCAAGCCTATACAATGCATATCATAAAAACCTTGGAACTATTAGGCGACTCACCTCACAAGGCAGCACAAGAAGCGAAGACAATATTGGCAATAGAAACAGCATTGGCAAAAGCCTCTATTTCGAGAATTGAAGCACGCAACCCTCATGCCGTTTACCATTTGATGGCTCTTCCCCAATTACAACAAGCTACGCCTAATTTTGATTGGCGACTCTTCTTTGCAGATATAGGCCATCCTGAAATCAAACAAATTAATCTTTCAACGCCTCGATTTTTTACTTTTCTAAACACGCAATTAAAAAATATTGCACTAACAGATTGGAAAATTTATTTACGTTGGCATCTCATACAAGCGACTGCTCCCTTTCTCTCTCAACCTTTCGTTAATGAAAGTTTTGCTCTCGCTCAAAAACTGACGGGAACACAAGTATTGCTGCCACGTTGGAAACGTGTGGTTGATGAAGAAAATAGTGTGATGGGTTTTGCTATTGGAAAACTCTATGTAGAAAAAACGTTTCCACCGTCTTCAAAAAAAGCCGTTAAAACAATGATAGCCAATATTCGTACTGCTTTAAAGAATGATTTAAAAACATTGTCCTGGATGACACCTACAACACGTCAAGCGGCACTTAAGAAATTAGATTTAATGGAAGACAGAATTGGTTATCCTGACAAATGGCGTGATTATTCGAAATTACGCATTGACCGTGGCTCTTATATATTGAATATCATGCGGTCGGCTGAATTTTTAACACGTTATGAACTCAACAAAATTGGCAAGCCCGTTGATACAACTGAATGGGACATGCTACCGCATCGCGTAAATGCTTATTATGATCCTTCAAGAAATAATCTCAATATTCCGGCAGGCATTCTACAACCGCCTCTATTTGACCCGAAAGCAAGCGCTGCTGTCAATTACGGCGGGATTGGTTCTATTATCGGACATGAAATGACCCATGCATTTGATGATGAAGGCGCGCAATTTGATGGCTATGGTAATTTAAAAAACTGGTGGACAGTAGACGATTTAAAAAAATTCCAAGCAGCTACCGGTTGCATTGCCAATCATTTTTCACATTATAGAATAGAGGATGGCTCCTCTGTTCAAGGCAAGCTCGTCACGGGTGAAGCCACAGCAGACTTAGGTGGACTCACGTTGGCTTTCAAAGCCTATCATGCATCGTCTGATTATGCGAAAGCAAAAATCATTGAAGGCTTCACGCCTGACCAGCAGTTTTTTCTTGGCGCTGCACATGTGTGGGCTTTAAATATTCGACCTGCGGAAGCTCATCGTCGTATTATCACTGATCCACACCCTCCGGCACATTATCGCGTCAATGGTACATTTGCAAACATGCCGCAATTCCAAACAGCCTTTTATGTTCCTGATAATAGCCCTATGGTGAACCAGAACCGATGTGTTATTTGGTAAATCTCTATCGAGAGCAGATAACAAAACAATAATAAATTCTTTTAAAATTTTGCTTGATATATCTCAAATCGAGATATATACTATTTACTAAACAGGGAATAATAAATATGCACGTTATTACGCAAAAACGTATTTGGGAAGCAAAGAAAAAATACCCTGAGGCTATTAATGCTCTAGATGGATGGTATAGGGTAATTAGAAAAAACCATTTTAATAGCTTTGCACACATTAAAAAAATTTTTAAAAGTGTCGATAAGGTAGAAGAATTGTACGTTTTTAATATCGGTGGAAATAAATTAAGATTAATTGCAAATATTCATTTTCACCGACAAAAAATTTATATAAGGCACATCCTCACACACAATCAATACGATAAGAATACTTGGAAATAAGAGGCTTTATCATGATACCACAGCAACTGACAACAGCGATAAAACATTGGAGCTATATTGCTCCCATTGTGAAATATCCAAAAAATCACAAAGAGTTTAACAAACTTGTTAACCAGCTTGATGAGTTATTAAATATTGTTGGTGATGATGAAGGCCATTATTTAATGGGGCTTATTGATACAATAAGCCATCTGGTTTCTTCCTATGAAGACGAGCATAGCAAGCCACTTAAGGTAAAAGGTATTTTTGCTTTAAAATTTCTGATGGAAACGCATCACCTAAGCCAATCAGATTTCTCAGATATTGCCAGCCAAGGAGTTTTTTCTGAAATTCTGAATGGTAAACGAATGCTAAATTTACGTCAGATTAAGCTATTAGCAAAGCGGTTTCACGTGGATCCCTCTACTTTTATTGATGACTAATAACCAAATATGCCGAATCTGATGACCCCTTTATGAGAAAAGGTGACGACAAGCATCGAATAAGATTTTTTATTTTTTCTGAGGTCTACTCAATGCCTGTTGAATAACTGCCACACTCGATAGATGAGATGTGACAGGCTTAGCTGCAAATAATCCATGTGATCGAGTTTTTAAGTTCTTTTCCGCATTATTAATAAATTTTTCAAATTTATTATGCTCAGAAAAAAAATCCTTCATTTTTTCGTAAAGAGATTGTGTCTTCTGAGACTGGAAAGAATTAAGAATTTCTTTACTCGATATTTTTTCTTTTGCTTCTTTTATCATTGCCCTTGCTTCATCCGCATTCACTTTCCCACTTGAAAAAATATTCAAAAGAGAATCGAAGTAACGCCTGGCGTCTTCAAAACGATTTTCTTGCGCATACTTATGCAATTCTTTTAATTCTTGTATATATTCATCAGCCTCGATCATCCTATTTTTATTTACCATAAGCCCGCACCCCTACCTGTCTAGTCTAAAAACCTATCTATCCAGTATAGCAATGGAATGGATTTTTGCCTGTTTACAGAAAAATAAATAATTAGATTAAGTATCAAAGAGTTAGACGCATTCTATGACCAAATGCGATAATCATCTTGGGCACATTCAATTTTCAAGTGCGTATTTCACCTGATGTCTCAAAAGTTCTGCGCAACTCATAAAATGCTGCTGGATGTTAATCTTTATTCTTAAGAGAAAAAGTATTCTTAAAATCATCGAGCTGTTTTTTTAGCTCTGTCTCTTCTATTCCTTGTTGGTGCTTGGTAATAGCATGTAGATGCAGGTATGATTTCACTACGGCAAATAATCCTACGCCTTCTGTTGTAGCAATTCCTGCTGCCACCCCAACTGTAGGAGCTGCCAGAGGAAAAGCGACTGCGCCTACCAACGCGGTAAGTGCAATAAGAAATACAGCCAAGGCGGCTTGCAGTGTTTTTGGCATGGGCAAGTTTTTAATATTTTTTTCAAATTGTTTTATCTGTTTTTCTTCCACATAGTTAAATTCATCAGTCGACTCTTTTAAATGCGAAAGCTCTCTTTCTATGTGTGCCTTTGTTTGACCAGATACCTTACCTGATTTCCATAAAGTATCGAGTGTGTTAATGACTTCTGTCATTTTTGTATGTGCCTCTTGAATTAGCTCAGGAGAAAGCTTCTTCTTATAAGATTTTGCCTCTTTTTCACATTGGTTTTCTAGGTCAGATAAGCTCTTAAAATCCTGGTTATTGCGACCCTCAACCATTTCTCGAATAGCTTTAAAGGAAGACATTTCAGATAATGCTACAAAATTTTCGATAACAAAATTAAAAACGTACGCGTTTTTTTGTGTTGGATTATTATTATTCTTATATCGCTTAAGGTTACCCTTATAATCCCAAGGTGGTAATAAAGCAAACTCAACTTGCAGGTTATCTCTATAGCCGCTTTTTTGTAATATTAGAATTTGTAAGTAAGCGATAACATAGGGATTATTACGAAAATCACCGCATCCTAGGGCGCCTGCAATTAATCGAGGCTTTCCGTTGCCTTCATGCGCTTTTATTGCTAACTCGTACTGGGCATCAAAACGTTTTGCCATATCCTGAATATAAAGGCTAGGACCGTTTTTTTTCTTATAATAATTTTCCACATAGTTTAATCTAAAGTTAGGAGCAGCTATAAAGAGAGCGTTAAATTCTGGTTGATTGCCTTCTGCTAATATTTCACCATTGTAGAAAAATAATTTGTTGTGTTTTAAGACGTACGCCCCGCCAAAGTAATTAAATCCTCGCTGTTTATCAGCATATCCTTCGCCCTCATAATACTGATGCTCCTCCGCTGTAGTGTAACAATTGTAGCCGTATTTTTTATTGTGATGATTGTAAGGTTTTCGTTTTCTTATATTGGAATGGAGAAATATAATTTCTTCTTGCGCTGCCATCCTCGGCCACTCATCTTGACCTCCTATATAGGTCTCGTTTGCAAATATCACGACTGTAGGCAAAATCAACCCTGGCTCTTGGTGGCAAGCCATGATGGCATCCTGGGTTGATTTCAGGCCGAATAACGGTTTGTGATATGGCAAGGGTCCTTCTTCTTTCGCTTCCTTTGCTTCAGCGTCTGGCTCAGCTAAAAGCTTATCGCTGGGAAATACATGTTCGTCCTCAAACGAGAAAGGTGAGTCTTCTGCTCTTGCAAATATAAGATGCAGTTTTGCTAATGCTTCTTGCTTACCTATCCCTTTTGGGCGTAATTCGTTATAGAGAGATTCTATTTTTTGATCATTGAAGAAACCCTGAGGGATGTCTCCCAGCACTTTCTGAAAAAGAAATTCACCCTTTTCATCATTCGTTCGATTTCCTTCACGGTCGAACTCACGCCGGGGAAAACCTATGTTATCAGCAGGCTGGCCAAAATTACTTGCACTATTCATTATTCATTTCCTATTTAAATCAAAAGCTTACGTTTAAGATATCACTTTATTATAGCAGAATTTTATATTCTGGGATTAGCGTAGATCGCTGTTAAACGATATAGAGGTACAGTGGTTAAAATAATAGAAGAGTAAAAAATATAGAATAACCCTGTCCACATGTTATTTCTTAAATCGGAAATAGAATTCTACTGTTCTTCTTTAACAAACATCTCATCTAATGTTTTAGCCGTTAAAATATTATTGCCCCAGGCCAATAATGTTTCTGAGTTGGCACCCATAATGCGTTGAGTATAAAAAGAAGGCACTGTACCGAAACGGCTTTGCATCAGACGTAGAAGCAATGCTGCTTCACCTTGTTGCATACCTTGCTGCATACCTTGCTGTACTCCTCTTTGCTCAAACTGTTGTGCTAAGGTCATGACTTCACCTCGTAACTTACCCGTTAAATACCGATTCACTTTTTCAATAAAAA
>JAJONP010000078.1 GCA_021323555.1 Gammaproteobacteria bacterium
TTTATGGCGGAGAGAGAGGGATTCGAACCCCCGGAGCCCGTAAGGACTCAACGGTTTTCAAGACCGCCGCTTTCAACCGCTCAGCCATCTCTCCTAATTCTATAATTACGCGCACATTTAACGCTAATTCACTACTATATTCAACTAAAATGATGATATAATCGTTTTTTTTAAGTGAGGAAAGGTTATGCAGCGAAATGAAACGACACTTAGTCAACGCAGAGAATCCTTATTAAGTACCCACACTGTATTAAGAAACACGTATTTATTATTAAGTCTTACTCTGTTATTTAGCGCAGCAGCAGCGGGTTTTGCTACGATGACCCAAGCAAGCTTTGGCTCATCGATTGTTGCTTTTATTTTCTCTTTTATACTGCTATTCGCAACAACTGCACTGCGTAATAGCGGCTGGGGAATAGTAGCCGTATTTGCATTTACAGGCTGTATGGGTTATTCGTTAGGGCCCTTATTAAATTATTTTATCCATGGTTACAGTAATGGAGGACAATTAATATTAACTGCCGTAGGCGGTACAGGCATAACTTTCTTTATTTGTTCTGCCTATGTCTTAGTAACAAAAAAAGAATTAAGCCATTGGAACAAGTTTTTAATGATTGGGTTAGTCGTTTGTATAGTTGCCGCATTAGCTAACATTTTTTTAAAAATGCCCGCTATGCAACTTGCTATTTCTACCTTGCTTACTTTAATTTCCACAATGCTCATCCTGTATGATACAAGCCGTATTATTCATAATGGCGAGCGAAATTATATTATGGCAACAGTTAGCCTTTATCTCGATATACAAATGTTATTTCAGAATTTATTAATGCTATTAGGCGCATTTAATAATAATAAATAATGATTCACCAACCGTCATAATATTAATTAAAATGCTTTTAAGTATAAAAGTCCGTGCAAAAAAAAGACGTTATGCTATAATTAGGACATAATTGGGAGAATAAAGAATGTCAACACATTTAACAGATATTCTTAAATATCAACATGAATTAAAAGAGGCGGGTGTTTCCGATGCACAAGCCGAAATTCATGCAAGAAAATTAGCTGAATTGATAGATGGTAAATTGGTGACCAGAGAATATCTAAATAATAGGCTTAAAGTTCTTGAGAATTCTATTTTGTTAAGAATGGGGGGAATGCTGATTGCTGCCGTAAGCATTCTTTTTATGCTTCTTAAATATCATTCCTGATAACACTTACTACATTTTTTCATGCAAAGCCAGCTCCTCGGGGGTTGCCTTTAAGACAATTAATTTTCGAGGTTTTTTGATAGGCGCTGTTGCAGCGCCATTTATCCCTACTGCATTTGATAACTCCGCCTTGACAGGTTTTATTTTTATTTCATCAAACAAACTTCCCTGTCCCCCCGTCATGGCCAAATAGACTTGTGCTAATAAGTGTGCATCTAATAACGCGCCGTGAAAGTTACGTTGCGAGTTATCTATTTTATAACGTTTACATAACGCATCCAGACTATTACGTTGACCCATATGTAATTGTCTTGCCAGAACAAGCGTATCAATAATCGTAAAACTTGATTCAATTATCGGCCATTTTTTTTGTGTCAACTGAAGTTCATTGTTAATAAATCCTAAATCAAAAGGGGCATTATGAATAATCAATTCTGCGCCATCAATAAATGCCATAAATTCTTCTGAAATTGCTGTAAAAATAGGCTTATCTTCTAAAAACTGATTAGACAATCCATGAATGGCAAAAGCTGCCTCATCTACTGGACGTTTTGGGTTAATATATTGATGATAATATTTTTCTGTTATTTTCCGATTTTCGATCACAACGCAACCGATTTCAATCATGCGATGATTATCCGCCACGCGAAGCCCTGTTGTTTCAGTATCAAGAACAATTTGACGCATTTATTAACCTCTTGCTGTATTTTTTAATTGATCAATAGCTTGATTAGCTAATTTATCGGCTAACTCATTTTCAATATGACCATTATGCCCTTTCACCCAGTGCCAGGAAACATGATGACGTTGTGTTTGTCTATCAAGTTCTTGCCATAAATCTACATTTTTAACAGGTTGATTATCTGATTTTTTCCAATGGCGTTTTTTCCACCCAGGCAACCATTCTGTTATGCCTTTTTGTACATATTGAGAATCTGTATAGAGGTTTATGTGAAAGAATTCTTTCACCTCAGCAAGGGCTTTAATAGCCGCCATTAATTCCATACGATTATTTGTCGTATTGAATTCTCCACCTGATATTCTTTCCTCATGATCCGGATAGCGTAAAAGCGCTCCCCATCCTCCAGGCCCCGGGTTTCCACGGCAGGCGCCATCTGTAAAAATACTTATTTGTTTCATTTAATATCTCGCATAATTGGGCCTGGAAGAGTCGTGGGTATCACGGCTGGTTTTTGTTTCCAATGTAATTTAATGGGTGTTAACGGAACCACTTTTGCTTTCGCAGTGAGCGCATAAACACCTCCATACGGCACCCAACATTTATTGCCGATCCATTCCAAAAATTCAAGTCTTTGATACATTTTTTTTTCTGCAATAGGCGGTCTAAATAATAGCCTATCTTGTTTTACTAATTCAAAATCAGCTAATCTTAGCCAATTCATAATTTTAGTGGCTCTTATAAAATTTGCTGTCCAAGGCATGTGTTTATTCTTCACTAAGTATTTTTTTAATCCCCATAAACTGACAGGATTAAATCCTAGGATAATAATATCGCCTTCTGGTTTAACAATACGGCAGGCTTCCAAGAGTAACTGATGCGGATTGTCAATCAGCTCTAACGTATGTGGCAATATGACTAAATCAATACTGCCTG
This sequence comes from Gammaproteobacteria bacterium, assembly GCA_021323555.1. Next base: position 2,824 of record JAJONP010000078.1, read on the forward strand.
GCGTAATAGGTAATTGATAAAAATCTCCTTCAATGCAATGGGTTGGCTTTTGTTTATGAATAAAAGGACTCATCATGACGCGATTAAAAAGGATGCTAGAGTCTAATAATAATTGTTGATTAGGAACTCCAATCAGCAAAGCATGTTTTCCATAGCGCTCTGCTAAGAGACGCGCCAACAATTTTTGCTCAGCTTCTAATACGTATGTGCCAAGAGATTGTGTTAGCCAATGGTCCCATTGTTGGATGGTACGGTAAGTTTTAATCAAAGTTTTCTCTTTTTAACAATGATGAATAATAAAAAATAATAAATGAATAGTCATAGAAATTGAATAAAAATTTATTATTTTGATCGAGGGCGGGCCATACTCTCTGCTGATGGCTTCTTTTGCTTGGCTTGTTCGCTCTCCCATTTATCCATTCGCTTTTGGTATTTATCACGATTATCAAGATTAGGAGAATCCTTCAGATAAGGTTGCATCTCGCCTTCATGCTTTGTTCTCTCAGTGTTAGATTTTTCCTCCTCTGCTTGAAACAGTCTATGTTGAGAATAAGCATTGCTTGCAATCTTGCCTACCTTATAAGTTGTCGATAAGACAGCAATGGGAACTGCAAGGGCAGGAACCGCCACAGAGAGCCCCGCTAAAACAACCCCTTTCCGTAATTGAAGTTGATTATCCGGTTGTTCGAGTTCCGTTTTGATTTTAGCGTACATATCTCCTACACTAGGCGTTCTATGATCGGCTAGATGCACATGAGGTAACACTTCTTCATTCGCTTTTCCTTCGCCTATTGCCTGGAAACCCGAACTAAGCCTGCTGCCTCCTGCCTCCATACTTGTTTGTATCCCCGCGGCTGAACCCACAGCACTAATGCCAGCGCTTGCGACCCTGGCAGCTACATCACCGCCATCTATATGTCCTACAGGCCCTGCTGATAACACAGATACCGCTTCTAAAGCAGAACTAATATAAAGTGCATTCTTTTTATCTTTTAAGCTCACCATTAATTCATGGTGACAGTGTGAAAAAGTGTTGATGCTATCCTTAAGTTTTTGCAGTTGAGATTCGAGTTCTAGCATGTACTTTCTCTTTAAGCCAGCGCCTTCCATATAAGATGAGATACAATCCAATACAATACAAGCATCTTCCTGATAGGCCTTAAGGTCTCCTCTGGAGGCTGCCATCTGCATGCGATCAATTACCTGACCTAGAAATTCAACGTGTTTTTGCATATCTGGATCCTCAATTTCCAGGAGATCAGGATGAAGTTGCGCCGCCTCAGGATCAATTGCTTTGAAGTGATCAGCTACTATCGTTTTACTCATGTCTTCTATCATCTTACGTAATTCATGAAACCTTTCTCTCATCAATTGTACGTTATTTATTTCAGCTTTCAGATTATTCTGAAATTCTAAATATTTTCTTTGCTCAGGACTTCTACTGATCGCAATACTAGCTTCTTTTTTCTTCACATAACTATCAAATTGTTTTGCGGCTTGTGGATTATCAGGAAAAATATCCTTGCCCGTTCGTTCGGCAGCTTCCTGATAAAATGCTCTTGTTTCCGCGTGACGAGAAAGATGATCGTGTTCAGGACGTATCGCCACTCTCAAATGCGCATAGTAAACAGCAAGTGCTTTCACTGGATTTTCTTTTGGATCTCTTAAATGCTTTTTCATGTCTACATATGCATCGTAGAGAGTTTTTGGAATATCTTTTCTTTTTCCATTCATTTTAAGAGAATGAAACCCCCACCCTGTAACATTAAATTCTTTTTCTGATAATTGAGTTCTAATATTTTGAATCTCTTGTTTTACCTGCTCAGAAGTCTCTAGCGAAATATCTCGAGGATTTGCCATAACCCGCCCCCCAAATTTGACTCATTATTGTCTAATTTTGGTATAGCAGATATTTATCAAAATTCATTATATAGATTAAAAACAGATCAAAATAGAGGAGTAGATTAAGAAAAATCCTTTTAAAAATAAAGGCTTGAGTAAAACTCTTATCCTCTAATTTTTTCTATGCTACTATTCAAGAGGCTTTTTTATCTCTTTTTCGGTTAATACTAATGACAGTCAGAAATGGAATACTTGGCATTTTCAGTACCGTCATAAGCGGCCTCTTGTTTGCTGCTCCTAACATCGAAGGAATACAAATTTATCAACCAAGCACTCATTTTTCTGAAATAAGCAAACAAAATTTAGTAGATGATGTATATCGCTATCAAAATGCTGAAAATATTTGGGATGTATTAAGATCAGAATTTACCTTACCACATTATGAAAACAATCCTGAAGTTCAAGAACAGCTTGCTTTTTTTATGCGTAATCCCGATTTTTTGCTGCATTGTACAGAGCGCGCAGCACCTTATCTTTACTATATTTCACAGCAAGTCAGAAAACGGCATTTACCTATCGAAATGGTTTTATTACCCATGATCGAAAGCGCTTATAATCCTTTTGCTTATTCTTCAAGTGGTGCGGGTGGTATATGGCAAATCATGCCAAATACAGCAGCAGGTTTAGGTATTAAACAAAACGGGTGGTATGATGGACGTCGCGATGTCATTGCTTCTACTAAAGCGGCTTTAAATTACCTTGTGTATCTAGCTGGTTTTTTTGATGGCAATTGGTTACTTGCTTTAGCAGCCTATAATACGGGTGAAGGCAATATATTAGCGGCTATTCATCGCAACATTCGGGATGGCAAAAATACAGATTTTTGGTCACTCCCACTTTCTCAGCAAACACGTGATTATGTTCCACGACTTCTGGCGTTAGCAATTATTATCGCAAATCCCAAGCGATACCCTATTCATTTTCCTATCGTACACAATGCACCTTATCTGGCGCAGGTTGACGTAGGCAAGCAAATTGATTTAAACCAAGCGGCATCTCTAGCAGGCTTGAGTTTTAATTCATTGAAGCAACTCAACCCAGGTTACAATCACATCACAACCGATCCGAATGGGCCTTATCAATTAATATTACCGATTCAAAATGTCGCACGGTTTACTGAAAATTTCACGCAATCGCTTTTATATGATTCTCAACAAGTCATTTCTCATAAAATTCCAGTCGAAGAAACTTTGCTCGCGACAACAAAACAATTGAACCCTCCACATCCATCTATTCATATAGAAGGGCATTATTCTTTACAGCCAGATGACACGCTTTATATCGTGCGTCTTGGAGATAATTTAGAAAAAATTTCTAATAAATTTCATGTGCCAATGCAAACATTACTTGCTGCGAATAATCTGGCAGAGATACAGGCGGTTTCTGCGGGTTCACAACTTATTATCCCAACGCATTTTAATAAAATAGCACCCACTCAAAAATATCAACTCGCAGAGGGTGATACCATTTATCTGGTACGGGAAAATGACACCATAGAAAAAATCGCAAAAAAATTTCATACAACAGCACCTACATTGCGTGTTGCAAATTTACTTGCGAGTAATCATATCCAGGAAGGGGACCGGTTGGTGATTCCAGCACACATTGGTTAACTGTAAAGTCAGCCTAGGCACTATGTAAAAAACCCTTGAAGAATCAATAGAAAGCAGCAGCATCTAACAAATCAGGCAAAAATTATTATTGAGCCTATAATTAAGACATCTACTAATATATAGGTGCTTTATGCCAAAACCAAGCTTTTTAGAAAAAGTTAATAAGCATCTCGAACAAAAACGCTCAAAGAGAATTGTAGGTCGTTTTCTGGCTAAATATAAAAAAAATCCAAAGTCTCCTGACTTAAAAAAAAACCAGCATTTTAAAGAGATTATTAAAAAATTGGCAGATCCTGGCACGTATGAGCCAATGAAAGAAGCAATTTATTCAAGGAAGAATGAAAAATTTCAAGATTTTGTTGAAGATTACTTCAGGGATGCCTTAGATATAATAATGCGCGCGGCAGAAATTCAAAAAGGGCATTTCTTAGAAAAATATGAAGAAGCAATAGAAAAATATGAAGAAGCAATAAAAAAACACGAAAATCAAAATCCGCCTTTTGACCCTCCTCACATTATTAGGAAAAAAATAGAATTAGGAAAACATACAGAGATTAATATTAATAATTACCCAAAAGATATGCAGCCTTTGATAGAGCAAATGCAGGCTCTTTCAAGAACAATGTATGAATTAAGAATTGAACGACAGTTAGGAGAAAAGACAATACTAGATCATTACAGAAACAGATTAATAGCTGTACATGAATCTCTTACAAAAGCCACTAATGAAAAAAAATACACTGATTTAGAAATTATTACAAAAGATCCTAACCCTTCTACTGCTGCCTTTAACTTTAAAGAAAAGTATTACGCAGCTGCGAATGCTGTTTCCATGATTACCTTTCCATTACCTTCAATGAGAGAGAAAAATTCAATTATATCCAGTAGATATTCTTTTTTTCGTAAACCGTCAAGTCATGACCTCAAAAAACCGGTGGAAGATGTAGAAAAAGATTTAGGATTTAAAAGAAAATCTCCTTAAAATAGAATGTTCATTTACCTGCGCCATTCTCGCGAAGATAGAAATATTATTTTTTTATATTAATAAAACTACTAAAAAATCAATAAGAAATAGGGATTTAATTAACATTTTTAGGAAAATATACGTTATTTGCGCTATACCTAGAGTATCTTGTTATTAAAAATAGGTGGCTTATGCCAGAACTAAAACAATCTCATCTCGACCTTTTACGGGATTTTGAAAACGAGCTTGAAAATCGTGCAAAATTTCCTGACCCAAAAAAAAGTGAAAAATTTAAAAGAATTATTGAAATTTTAGCTGATCCTAAGTTATATAAATTCATGAAAGATGCAGTTTATTCAGACAGTTATACTCATTCTAAAGCTAAAAATTTTCTAAGAAAGTATTTCAAAAAAAATTATAATAAAATGCTGCAGGCGGCTCAAAACCAAGTAAAGGATCTGCTAGAAAAATATATGAAAATAGTAAGTTCATCTTCTGAAGAGCAAAAGAAGCAGTTAATAAAAAGCTTAAAAATAATGTTAGACAATATAACCTATGGCCTTTCCATAGACCCAAAGTTTCCAAGCGATGTAAAACCTTTAGCAGAACAGATAGAAGCTGTTTCTAGAGAAATATTTGAATTAAGAACACCAAAAGCCCCAGAAGAAACTAATTTAGATTATTACAGGAACAGAATCGTAGCTGCATATGAATCTCTTACAGAAATAAGAACCGCTGCTAATGGAAAAAAATATACTGATTTAGAAATCATTACAAAGGATCCTAGCCCAGTCACTACCGCTTTTAAAAAAGCCTATTACGCCGTTTCCAATGCTCTCTTCATGATTACTTCTCCATCGCTTTTGATGAGAACGCAAGATTCAAACGTCTCTAACAGACATTCTTTTTTTTGGAAACCACCAAGTGATAACTTGAAAAAATCGGTAAAAGATGTAGAAGAAGATTTACATCTCACTACACCAAAAAAACCTCGTTAATGTTTGAGTAATGTAGGGTGGATTAGACGCCGTTTTTTGGCGTCGTAATCCACCAAATCAATCTACCTTATAGCTTTTTTAATAATGCCATTTTATTGGGTGGATTACCACCCAAAAAAACGGCGTCTAATCCACCCTTGTGTCTTAAAATCATGGTATAAAGAGTTTTTTATTATCGTTGTACGATAATAAAAAGGGAAGTGATAGATCGTT
>JAJONP010000079.1 GCA_021323555.1 Gammaproteobacteria bacterium
AAAAGCAAAAGCAAAAGCAAAAGCAAAAGCAAAAGCAAAAGCAAAAGCAAAAGCAAAAGCAAAAGCAAAAGCAAAAGCAAAAGCAAAAGCAAAAGCAAAGAAGAGCATGGAGACAAGATGAAAAAAAAGGCAAATGTGCAAGTCACCACAAGAGACGTTCAAATACTTTCATTCATTAACCAATTTGGTTTTTGTGGAATACGGCACATCCAAAAGCAATTTATCTTAAAAAAACAACGAAGCTATTACGTGATAAAAAGATTAATCCAAGCAGGGCTTGTATCTCATCAACGTATTTTTTATAGCGAGCATGGCATTTATTTTTTGACAGAAAGAGGAGCTTCCTATACAAACTTGCCTGCTCTCCAAAAGCCCTCTTACCGTCATTATCACCATCACTTAAAAGTCATTGAAGTCGCCATGCGATTAAAAAAGCATTATCCCGAAGCGACTTGGATCAGCGAGCGACAATTGCTTATTGAAAAATTTAAAAAAGGTTATCGAACCAAAGGCCACGTGGCGGATGGTGTTCTTGTTCTTCCCAATGATAAAAAAATGGCGATTGAGGTGGAACTAAGCCGGAAAGGTAGAATGAGGCTTGAGCGCATTATAAAAAAATATGCGGGGTCAGACTATGATGAAGTCTGGTATTACTGCCATCCTGATATTGCAACCTCTTTGAAAATGATGACTCAAAAAATGTCTTTCATTAACATTTTTAATGTAGAGGAGTTTATTGCATGAAAGAAAAAGGCGTGATTGATGATTATATTAACGGTCATCCGCGTGAAGTACTGAAGATGGTTTTAATTGTTGTTGGGCTTCTTTGGCAAAGTAGTATGGTGGTCGCCGGATTGCTTCTTTATGGAGCAGCACATTTTTTAAAATCAAAAAAATGGATTCTTTATTTTTTTAGCGGTTTTTTTTCGTTAGAGATCATCTGGTATTTCGATCAGAATATAGCAACCTTTGGACAAGAAGGCTTTGCGATTAACCGTCTTGTATGGAAGAAAATACTTTCAGGCGATATCTGGTTTGCGCTGTGTTATATGTATTACAAAGGGTTGCCTTACATGTTAAGTGTAGCGCCTCTTTTTGCGACCCTATTATGGCTTATTGATGCGATACCCTCTAATCCGCATGAGACGATTTTAAGGAATTTAGGAAAAGGAAAACATTTCCATGAACTTGCTGAAATACCCGAGCGTAAAGTAAACCAGTTATTACAGAAAGCCAAAAAAGAAGAGGCTTTGTCGGGGACATTCTTAGGTATTTCAAAACAGACAGGAAGCGATTTGGTGATTCCTGATAAAGATGTAAACCAGATTATCTTAGTCCTAGGTACAACGGGTGGCGGTAAAACTATTACCTTACGCCGTTTTTATCAACGCGCCATCTCGAAACACTATCCTCTCATTATTATTGATGGCAAGCCCAGCCCACATAATGTAGCCTGGTTACAGAAGCTTTCTGAAAAAAACGGACGATCTTTTTTTGGGTTTAATTGTGGCAATTATTTTCATTATGATTGTTTACATCAAGGCGGCTTTACAGAGTTAAAAGACAAAATAATCAGCTTAAAAGACCAGTGGGAAAATGATTATTATCGCTCGATTGCTGAAGATTATTTACAAACGGCGTTTGAAGTATTACTGCAATCAAAAGAAACCTTTGACCTTAAACGCGTGGCCGAATGCCTAGACCATGATGAATTGACTAACTTAGCACGCGAAACAGGTAATAAAAAATTATGGAAACGGGTAGGGAGTCTTGAAAGCTATGAGCGTAAAGATATTACTGGCTTACAAGCACACCTGCATCTTTTGATCCATTCTGAATTAGGCCAATTCTTTGAACGCGATGATAATATGTTTAATTTGACGGACGCTATTCAGCAAAAGGGCGTGGTGTATTTTGCTTTGCCTGCGTTGCGTTTCCCTAATTTTTCAAAAATATTAGGTAAATTGGTTATTAATGATTTAAAGGCCGTGATTGACAGGCTCAATGCTAATTATCCCATTTTTACAGTGTTTGATGAGTTTTCGGTGTTTGCAGGTGAGCAGGTACTCAATCTTGTTAACATGGGAAGAGAGAAGGGTGTACATGCCATTTTTGGTACGCAAGGACTTGCTGATTTGCGTAAGGTTGATCCTGTGTTTTTAGGCCAAGTCTTAAATTGCGCGAATACACTCATTTGTCATCGGTTAAATGACCATGAAAGTGCAGAAAGCATTTCAAACTGGATAGGCACAAAAGAAACGTTTTCTGTGACTGCCCAAATCAGCCAAGATCAAGGAACAACGGGTTTAGGAACAGTAAAGCGTAATAAAGAGTTCATTATTCACCCTGATTGGATCAAACAAAATTTACAAACAGGCGATGCGTTTTATGTGACGAAGATAGGGCAGTTCAGATGGGATAAAGTCAAAATAAAATTGATGTTATTAGAAGATATATCGTAAGAGACCAAAAATTTAACCCCTGCTTCGCGGGGTTAAACGACCGAAATTAACTTTTCTATTTAGGAAGAAGTTAATTAAAAGGCCATTGTTAGCCCGCCTTACGCAACATCTATTCGCCTCTAAAAAGATTAGGAGAAGTGAGATGAATAGATGTTGCGTAAGGCGGGCTAATAATCATAAGTCTATCAAAATAGACGTTTTGGTGCAATAACTTAATTAATAAAGGGGATAAAAATATGACTCAATGGTATCGAAATATTAAATCTTATTTTAACGGCAGGGTAAATGGCTTTAAAAATAGAGAGATTAAGAAAATAGAAAACAGTGATTCTCTTCTTTTAAGAGTCACTAAAACAGAAATCAAAGAGTTAATCCAAACTACTCCTGTGGCGCAGTATACGCATTGGAGTAATGACAAGTTCCGATATGAGGAATGTGTGCGGCGTTTTGCGGATAGATTTAACTGTAATTGGTTGATAGATGAAATAGGTCGTGTCCTATTTCCCAAAATAGTAGAATTAGATGTAAAGTCAGACCCAGACGTATTTCCTGGTCGCGCATTCTATAAAATTGAATTAAATGTCCATACAGATTGCACCGCTATTCTTACTTTCAGCGATTCCTTTGGAGACGAAATGTGGTTTAACCAAATCATCGAGAGGGTTTGTCTCCCTCTGCTGGAAACACCAGTGAGATTTTGGCTGTCTGAATCCAGTGAACGTGATTATTATTGTTTAGCCCTTAGCGCTCTATAATCATTGAATGAAAAAAGGAGGAAACTTTCTATTTCCTCTGCTGACGCTACAAAAATAAAACCTGCCAGTTGAGACACTGGCAGGCATCTTTAGACAACATTAGGTACATTTTTCAAAAAGGCGGCGCACTGTTTTTTTAATCTCCTTCCTTATGTCAGACGATGCATCGAAATGCGGATATAAAGTATGGAGAAACGCACTCACAAAATCGTCATAATACACCGGAAACCCAAGCACGCGAAACGGCTGGATTGCGCTGCAAGTGATTTTTGCAATAGCCATTGCTAACAGACTGGCCTTGTTTGCAGACTGAGTTAAATCACGATAGCGCAGGAAAGTCGCGAGATGCGGTTTACATGACTGTATACGGCTCCCCTCTGCTAAAATCGCGGTAAACCCTAAGCCTACCGTAGTCGAAAGTAACTGAGCGTACGTTGCGCCAAGGTCGTTGTCTGTTGGAAGATGGCAGCGTTTTTGCAGTGCTGCATCAATTAAAGAGGCAATTTCCGAAACAGGATTGCCCAAAGAGGTCGAACTAGCTAAGATACCATTAGCCATAATAACTCCTTACCAAGTTGTTGTGGTTAGCACGGGCTTTGTGTTGATGCACTTAGCCTGTGCGCTTACTTAAGCCAGAGGAACAGATGCCGATTTTAAACGCTCTTGTTCTTCTGGCTTTCCTTCTTTGTAAATCAAAAAATCTACCTACAAAAAACATTTTAATGATGGCGTGTAGGCACATAAATGTCAAGTGTTAGAAAATCAGGCAGGAGGGAACGTGGCTCGATGCTTATTCGATAAGCCGCTTACCCTGTGAACAAGGGTCGTCACATCCAAAAAAATGAAGAGAGGAAAGCAGAGTGTTTATACCATAAAAAACGGCTCGTTATAATTTTTTCATCCCTTCGTCATTTATCGCTGCAAAACTTACAAAATTTTACGCGAATTTCCTACAGACAAAGAGAACCATTCGTATAAAATTCAAAGCCTTAATCGCGAGGTATACGATGCTGAATCTATTCGATGAATTGTTTTTGTATAATGCTCCAAGCTATAAGCGATATTCGGCAAATAAAAAAATAAACTGGAAGCACTCGACGCTGTATCTCTTTTTTGGCGCGATAACCACAGGGCTCGTTTTGGTGGGGATTTTTTTCAGCGCTGTTTTTGATTCTGTTCTCAGCATTTTAGTGCTGGGCGTGCTGGCTTTGATGAGTGGCATGGAGTATAAAAAATAGGAGTTTTAGAGTATTTCCGATAATGGGCGATGACTGGAAATCAGGAAGGTATGGTAGTAAAATTATAAGTAATTAAGTGAATAAATGCCAAACATAATAAACTAACAAAAAAAGGAGGCATGCCATGTTTCCAGGACTCCTATCTCCTCCCTCTGCTAGTAGTTCTTCCTCAGAAATTTTACCTGAGGTCTCTGACAGCCCGTCTTTAACATCACGCCCCTTCGAAAATAAAGAGGAAATGGAGATTAAAAGCGTGTCTCTTGCGCAGGGATTACTTGATCAACTCGCCTCTAATGACTCACAACTTACCGCGTTAGATCTCAGTGGCCGTGGCCTTACAGTTACTCAATTAAAAGAATTAATAAAAGCCTTGGAAGGAAATACACACCTGAACATTTTAAATGTATCAAATAATCCAATTGGTGATATTGGGGCTCAATTGTTAGCAGCGCCGCATTTTCATTTTAATGTCTTATACGCATCGGGATGCAACATTAGCGCTGTGAGACCCTTAGCCGAAAACACGCGGCTTTTAGAACTGGATCTGGCCAGTAACGAGATTAGTGCGGCGGGCGCTGGTCTATTTGCGGAGAATAAAACATTGCAGTCCCTCTCTCTGGCTGGTAATCCTGTGGGAGACGAAGGCGCTATTTCTCTTTCTAAAAATTGCACCTTAATTTCTCTTACCTTATCGCATTGTAAGATTGGTATCAAAGGCAGCCAAGCGTTGGCGAAAAATACCCATTTGAAGACACTGATCCTTAGCAACAATCAGATTCAATCAGAAGGCGCGATGGCTTTTGCTGAAAATGCTTGCTTGGAGTCGCTGTCGATTGGAGGGAATAATATTGAAACGCCTGGCCTGATCGCGTTGAGCCATAATACTCAGCTTACTGGCCTGGATGTCAATTATAACGAGGTGAGTGACCCAAGCGCTATCGCGTTAGCTGGGCACCCCGCTTTGACTTATCTGAATCTAGGATATAACCAAATTACGCGTAGAGGCGCGGAGGCTTTGGCCGAGAATACGCGACTTCGCTCATTAATTCTTTCTTATAACCTATTGGGTGATGAAGGGGTCATGGCGTTAGCACAACATAAAACCCTCCAACACTTAGATATTGCGGGTAACCGCATAGGTTTTCAAGGTGCTTATGCTTTATCTCGGAATAAAGTGCTAACCTCCCTTACCTTAAGCTCCAATTTGGTGGGGGATACGGGCGGTGTGATATTAGCCCAAAACTCGACTCTCACGGAACTTTATCTTAGCTATAACGGAATTGGTGATTCTGCCGCTCTGGCGTTTTCTGATAATACTACGCTCAGAGTATTAAACTTAAATTATAATAAAGTGGGCGAGGCTGGTAGAAGGAGCTTGGCCAAAAACAAAACTCTCACAAGGTTAACGCTCTCTGCGGAGCAACCCCCTGAATTCACTGAAGAAAATTTGGATACTATTTTTTTATTATCCGAGAGCTTTCTGTGTATCAGCAGTACCAAAGGTATTTTGCAGTTTTTCAATCCCGCCTTCTCCAGAGTTCTTGGCTATAACAACGATGAGTTATTAGCAAAAAATGCTGTTGATTTTTTACATCCCGTTGACAAAGAAATTCTGGTGAAACAAGCAGAAGAAAAAGAAGAAGAGAAAAGGATTATTCATAGTTGTGAGAATCATTATCGCTGTAAAGATAATTCATTTCGCACCATTCGATGGACATCGCATATTAAACATCATCGGCAGTATGCCGTAGGTACGGATATTACTGATCAACGTCAAATCGAAAAAGAATTTCTATTGGCTCAGCAAGTGGATATTTCCCGTCGCCTTCAGGAGGCTGCCGACTATAGCGTGCGCCAAACTGAATTTATTGCCCAACTTTCTCATGAAATTCGCAACCCGCTAAGCGGTATTTTTGGTTTGGTGGAGACTCTCCAAGAGCAAATTAAACAGTTGGAGATGTTAATCAAGGAATTGCACAGCGTTACCACCCCTCTCTTGGCGAACAAATTCATTGCTTCCTTTCTACTGATTCAAGAGTCTTTTAGAGATATGATTTCTTGCGCGGAATATCAAAAATCGATTTTAGATGATAACTTGGATATTGCGAGAATCGCTGAAAAAAAATTAGTACTGGAAAAAAATCCCTTTGAACTTAAAAAGGTGCTAAAACAAGTGATTAGTATGCTGCAGGCTAAAGCGAGTCACAAAGGAGTCTCGCTCAATTTGATAGCGCCGATAGAAAGGGAATGTTGGGTTAAAGGAGACCCGTCGCGCCTTAAACAAATCCTTATTAATTTAGTGGGGAATGCGATCAAATTTACCGCCACGGGGAGTATCCAGCTTGTCCTCACTCTACAGGAAGTAACTACCGACCAAACGGTGGTTAAAATCGATGTTATTGATACGGGTATTGGCTTAAGCATCGAGGCGCAAAGTCTTCTTTTTGAGCGTTTTTCACAAACTAGCTCCTCTGTCGGCGCCCATTATGGAGGGTCGGGACTTGGGCTTTATCTCGCCTTGCAAATAGCACGTGCTATGGGAGGTGATATCACGGTAAAAAGCGAATTGAAAAAAGGCTCTACGTTTAGTGTTATCGTGCCCTTTGGCACGCTCTCTTTGCACGAAACACCAGAAGTACAAACATCCGCTACAGCAGTTGCCTATCCTAGTATTCCCATAAAGTCTTTTGTTAATCGTACTATTTTAGTGGTGGATGATAATATCATTAACCAAAAAATTCTGACACGCATCTTAAAAGAGGCGGGTTATCAATGCTGCCTAGCTAACGATGGTATAGAAGCGTTATCTGCTTATGATAAAACTTCCTTTGATCTGATTTTAATGGATATATTGATGCCGAACATGGATGGCCTAACTGCCACCACAGAGATTCGTAAAAAAGAGCGAGAAAATGGTCTGCCGAGAACCCCTATTTTTGCTATTACAGCCAATGCGCTTGAATGTGATAGAGCCGCAGGATTAACGGCTGGCATCGATGCCTATATTACCAAGCCATTTAAAAAAACAGACATCCTTAAAAAAATAGCGGCTTTAGAGGAAAGGGAAAGTAAGGTGGTCCCCTCTCCCTCTGGTTCGCTGGCAACCGTTACTAGCCCCCTTCCAAGTATGGCGGATCAAATCTTAAAGGAGGGTAGCAGCCCTATTTTTAAACTTCCTGCTCCTCCTTTCTTCCCAGCTGCCCTGGCGACGCCTGCGGAAGCGATCGTAAGCCCCAGTGCTATTATTCCAGGAACTCCTGAAGAAAAAACAGAAGATGCGTTAGTAAACGATGTATTAAATAGATTTTTTAGCATTGCTTCTAAAGCAAAAGGGAAACAAGTATGGGTAGCTACAGAAGATTCTCCTGACACGTGGGAGCTGCGGGGATTATTAATTCCCTTAACTGGAAAAAAATATTTTTCTTGCAAACTAACCAAAATCGGGTTAATGGAGGGAACTGACTTTAAGTTTATAGAAAGACCTAGTTCACTCTGGATGTTACATATTTTAAATGTGAAACATTTGCTGCGTGCAGAGGAAAGGCTAATGCCAATTGCCGGGAGGGCACTGTTGCAAAAAAATATTTTTAGCTAGAACTATCCCTCAATTTATTTTTCAACAAATTAAGCGTATCCCATCAAGAATCCCACCTACTCGTCTCTGGTGGAAGAACCCCCAGAACTGCTTAATCTGAATCGCTCTTCTTCTGATGGGAGAGTAAAGGAGCTACAAGCAGCCACTATTTTCTGAACCATCTACTCTAAATTTAGTATGCTAATTCAACTTTCCCTATTCAATTTCAAGTAACGAAAACGAGGATTTTTATTACTTAATGGTAAGATAACGTCAGTATTGTCTAAGAAAATAGTAAGTGTTTGAAATATTGAAATAACGGCTCCGTTGTGCTGTGATAGCACCTTGTTTTCTTAGCAAAAAACAGAGGAGCCGTTATATGGAAGACACTTTAATTGTTTTATATTGCATTGTCGATAGCTTCTGTAAAGAGTTTTATCCTGAATGGGAAAAGCAATTGCTAAAACAAGGATT
>JAJONP010000007.1 GCA_021323555.1 Gammaproteobacteria bacterium
TTCAAACAATTCCCTAAATGCAGCCAATGCAATAGCCAGTAATCTTTTTCTTTCTTCCTCTTCTTTTTCTTTTCTCTGTCTTTCTAAGAATTCTTGGTATTCTATTTCTGCTTTAATTCGTTGTTGAATCATGGCTGCTACTTCAGCTGCAATTTGTTGGAATTTTCTATGCGTGGCTTCTTGTATTTCTGCATGGAGTTCATTCTCTTTCTTTTGATGTTCTTCTTTTGCGAGTTGTTGATCTTGCACTTGAAATTCTTTGAGAAGTTGTAGCAGCAAGAGTCCTTCTTCAATAGAATCAAGTTTGCCATCTTTGGGAAGAGCAATGTATTGCTCAAGGGATTTCTTCACTTGGGCATATAATTCTTTTCCTTGTTTGGAGGTCGGTTCAGTTAATTTAAACTTTCTTAATTCAATTAAGGATTCATTGATAGTCTTAGTGTCGAGGGGCTGTCTATCATATTCATGTTGCACGTGCTGATAGATTTGCTTTAATATATCGTGGACTTGTTTTAATATGTCTTGAATTTGTTTCCTTTTCATATCCGTTGCTCCTCTGTCACTGCTGTCACAGAAAGAAACCGAGTGTTATAAAAAAGTTTAGACTCTAATGAGAAAATTGCTGGGCTTTAGAGAAAACAAGAAGGTTATGGCTTGAAAATAAAGGAATTTTATTTTTATATAAAAGAAGAGAATAAGGGCTACAGGAATAATTTTGAATTAAAAATGAACAGAAATATTATGTAGTAACTATGCTGGCATTTATCAGAAATTGGCATATTTTCTAAGTCATATGTAAAAGCCCTGTGAATACTTACAAAGAATTTAGCTGCTGTTTTTTTATCTTCTTCCTCATGGTGAGCAAAGTAACCGTACCAAATTGAAATGCTACAGATAACCTACCAGCAATGAGTCAATAGCAAACTTGCTATAGTTACCCACTCATCAGAAATTTTCCCACAGCGTTTTAGCCTTTTTAACTTGCTGTTCGGGATGATCACGCAACAAATAAATACGCTCATACTTTTCTCGTTCTTTCTGCTGAGAAAGCGAAAGAGAAGGGTGCTGCTTATCAAAATTTTGCAGCTCTAGGTCAATTTCGCTTACGTAATTTTTAAACACATCTACCTCCTTATTCTCTATGTCTGGCAAATGATAGCATATCCATTTACGGACGTAGTTAATTTTAGTAAGCTCGTTAACTGGCTTATGAGAGAGTTGGTTAAAAAATGAAATGTTGGCGGATTATTATTTTATTAGCCTTTGTTTGTGGCATCGTGGTGAGTATCATGCAAACAAGTGCTTATGCCTATTCTGCTCCCATTGATGGGAAACAAAATCTAATAGCAGCACTCAATCAGCTAACCCGAGGGGCAGATGCGGGGGCTGACGTGGGCATTCAAATCAAATCGATGAGTTCAGGTGAAGTGCTATTCAGCAAAAACGCTCAAGATTTATTGATACCCGCGAGTGTTATGAAAATTCTTACTGCAGAAGCTGCTTTGCTTTATTTAGGGCCTAATTATACGTTTCCTACCCGATTATCAACGGATGCATCTCGCATCAAAGGGGGTGTCATTAACGGTAATGTTTATTTGATCCATAGTGGCGACCCTTCTTTAACGTATACGGATTTAACAGATTTGTTAATTACTTTAAAAGCTCGGCATATCAAAGAAATTACAGGGAATGTGTATATTGATACCACAGCATATGATCAGGCTAATTTCGGCCCGGGTTGGATATGGCATGATAAACAATATTGTTATGCAGCGCCAATTAACGCGAGCATCATTAATCATAATTGCTTGTCATTTAAAATCCTCCCCGCAAAAGTAGCAGGGCGCCGAGCCAGCATTATCCCTAATCCTCACTATTATTATTCTGGTATTGAAAATTCTGTCATAACGAATAAATCAAAACGCTTTCATCCTTGCTATATGCAGCTTACTAATACAGCAAGTGGTATTTCTATTAGCGGTTGTATTCCTAAAGGTCGTTACGCGTCAGGTGCAACCACAGTGATTCAAGATATTCTTGGCTATAATAAATCGTTGATGCATTGGTTATTTAGACGTTATGGTATCCAGGTCAATGGCACTATTACCGCAGGTTCTGCGCCATCTAATTTACATCTGATTGCAGTTCATCAATCTAAGCCTTTATATTTGCTTGTTAAAGAAATGCTAAAAAAATCGGATAATGTGATTGCAGGTTCTTTATTTAAAAAGATGGGAGAACTTTATTCTAGGCAGCCAGGCAGTTGGAAAAATGGCAGCGAAGCGGTCAAACAAATTCTAGCTCAAAAAGCGGATGTGAATTCATCACAACTCTCTATCCTGGATGGTTCAGGCTTATCTTCAGCGAATCGCATTAAACCCGCACAAATGATGCAAGTGTTGAATTTTGCTTTTCACCATTCACAAACAAATGAGCAATTTATTTCTGCGCTACCGATTGCTGGCGTAGACGGTACATTAAAACACCGCTTATATAATGTAGCAAGAAGGGTATATGCTAAAACAGGCACTATATCAGGCGTGACTTCATTGGCCGGCTATGTTATCAACAAAAGTAAGGAACCCATTGCTTTTGTCATTATTGTGAATAGACGTCATGGTAATATTTGGAAGTATCGCAAAATGGAAGATGAGATTGTGACGGCATTGGCGAATTATAGAACGTAATTTAAAAACAACGCATTCAGCCGTTTTTCTATCAGGCAACCGATTGTTTAAAAATCAGCAAGAAAACTGTTTACTGTTTGTTTGAGAAGATTTAATAAAATGAATAAGAAAGAAGCCACAGCAAGAATCAAAATTAATAAACTACTTGAAATGGCAGGCTGGCGATTTTTTCCTGAAGGAAACAAACCCGCTAACATTCAGCTTGAACCGAGTGTAATGGTGAGGTCGAACGATCTGGATGCTTTAGGCAATAACTTTGAAAAGGTAAGTAGAGGGTTTATTGATTTCTTGTTGCTAAATGAAAAAGGATTTCCCTTCATTGTCCTTGAAGCAAAATCAGAAGACAAAAATCCTCTCTCGGGTAAAGAACAAGCCCGTCAATATGCTAAATCACTGAATTGCCGTTTTGTTATTCTTTCAAATGGTAATTTACATTACTTTTGGGATATTGAGCGGGGCAATCCCTCTATTATTACCACTTTCCCAACACCTTCATCAGTGATGGGTTATCAGAAAACGGTGCCTGATCCTAAGCGACTTGTTGGGGAAGTTATCAATGATGATTACATTGTTCTTACTCAGCGCCCTACCTATGCATCTGAAGCGGGTTGGAAGAATGAATCAGAGCGCCAAATTTTTATAGAGACTAATAAACTACGCTTTTTGCGTCCTTATCAGAAAAAAGCCATACAGGCGTTACAAAAAGCTGTCTATGAAGGAAAAGATCGTTTTCTCTTTGAGATGGCCACGGGTACTGGAAAAACACTTGTCTCTGCTGCGATTATTAAACTCTTCTTACGTACAGGCAATGCACAACGCGTTCTATTCCTGGTTGATCGTTTAGAACTTGAAGAGCAAGCTTGGAAAGCTTTTAAAAAGGTATTAGCAAACGATTATCAAGCTGTTATTTACAAAGAAAACCGAGATGATTGGCACAGAGCAGAAATTGTTGTGAGCACTGTTCAGTCGTTACTTTTTAATAACAAGTACCAACATCTATTCTCGCCCACTGATTTTGATCTTGTTATTTCTGATGAAGCACATCGCTCAATTGGTGGAAATGCACGATCTGTTTTTGATTATTTTATCGGTTATAAATTGGGTCTTACTGCAACACCGCGAGATTATCTCAATAGATGGGAGGGTTCTAATGCTTCCAGACAAGATCCACGAGAATATGAACGACGCTTATTGCTAGATACTTATCGAACTTTCGGCTGTAGTAATGGGCAACCTACATTTCGTTATTCTTTACTGGATGGCGTAAGAGATGGGTATCTTATTAATCCTACAGTGGTGGATGCCAGAAGCGACATTACAACTCAGTTACTTTCAGAAAAAGGATTTGTTGTTGAATTTAAAGATGATGAAGGCGAGAATCAGACAGAAACCTATCGACATCGCCAATTTGAAAAAAATTTTTTCTCGGAAGCTACAAATCAGCTTTTCTGCAAAATATTTCTAGAAAATGCATTGCGCGATCCTGTTAGCGGCGAGATTGGTAAATCCATTATTTTTGCAGTGAGCCAAAACCATGCGGCCAAGCTTACGCAAATCCTGAATCAAATGGCAGATGTGATGTACCCTGGGAAGTATCAATCAGATTTTGCTGTACAAGTGACTTCACAAATTTCTGATGCACAGCAATTTACGATTAATTTCACTAATAACAATTTATGCGGCTCAGAAAATTTTTTGCCTGGTTATAAAACTAGCAAGGCTCGCATTTGTGTAACGGTAGGAATGATGACAACGGGATATGATTGCCCTGACTTACTGAACCTCGGACTTTTCCGACCGATTTTCTCTCCTACTGATTTTATCCAGATAAAAGGGCGTGGTACACGAAAACACAGCTTTCTTGAAGAGTTATTCAATGAAGATATGCAAACATCCGCCAAGGATCCTAATAAAACTACTTACAAATTAATTGATTTCTTTGCGAATTACGATTATTTCGAAAAAGAATTTAATTACGATGAAGTCATCTCATTACCAAGGCAGACACATCAAGCTCTTGAAGTAAGTGATAATGATACTAACGATTCACAAATGATGGGTGCCAAAACCTATGAGCATACGGGCCCAGACATTATGGCTACCATTAGAGTAGAGCCCGTAGGCGATGAAGGTATGAGAATTGATCGCATGTTCTTTAATAAATTTGAAAATGCTATGCGTGAAAACTCGATGATAGTCGAAGCTGTCGAACATGGTCAATGGGATCGTGTGATTGATTACATTAATCGTGAAATTTTTGATAAGCCCAATGACTATTATTCTCTTGATAAGTTAAGAAAAGCTGCTGCTGTAGATCGCCGTATCAGCCTCCGCGAAATTCTCGAAAAAATATTTGGTCTTATTCCACGTTTTAAATCTAAAGAGGAGATGCTTGAAGAGGAATTTGCAAAATTTATTGCTGATTATAAGCCCCAAGAGGCAGAAGCTATTCCTGCACTCAAGAATTATTTTAAGGCTTATGCCATAAGCCCTGAAGTCCGACATATTATTGAGACAAATCATTATACTGAGCTTGCTACAAATCCTATTTTATCGATTGGAGATTTTAAGGCAGTACCTGAATACTATCGGACACTTATTCCCGAATACATCAAAAACTATGTGTCTTTAAATCAGTTTGCACCTTAAGGAGATTCCATGCTCGATAATGAAACCAAACGTCGAATTGATACCGCTCGCGATATTCTCGTTGGAAAAGTGCCTGACCCCAAATCTCAAGTAGAGCAAATTACGATTGCACTCATTTATAAATTTATGGATGACATGGATACCCAAGCAGAAGAATTAGGCGGTAAAAGAGAATTCTTCGCGGGGGATTTCATTCGTTATGGTTGGTCTAAATTAATGAGCGCCAGTATGGGCGGGCATGAATTAATTGGACTTTATGGCGAAGGTATTTCGTCCATGACACAAAACAGCAGCATTCCACCCTTATTTCGTAACATTTTTAAAAATGCTTATTTACCCTATCGCGATCCAGAGACGCTGAAGAGTTTTCTCAAAGTGATTAATGAATTCAGTTATAATGATTCTGAGAGCTTGGGAGATGCTTTTGAATATTTGTTGTCTGTCCTTGGTTCTCAAGGCGATGCAGGTCAATTCCGAACACCACGACATATTATAGATTTTATCGTTGATATTATTGCACCCAAAAAAAACGAGGTCATTCTTGACCCTGCTTGTGGCACATCAGGGTTTCTTATCTCTTCTTATAAATATATTTTAGATAAAAATCTCGATGCTAAAAATATCAGTACACTGACACCTACTGAAAAAGGCTGTCTAGCAAAAAATTTCAAAGGGTATGATATATCCCCTGATATGGTTCGCCTATCATTAGTTAACATGTATTTACATGGGTTTAGTGACCCACATATTTTTGAATACGATACTTTGACATCAGAAGAACGATGGAATGAATTTGCAGATGTTATTATTGCCAATCCACCTTTCATGTCACCCAAAGGTGGTATCAAACCCCATAAGCGTTTTTCTATTCAGGCTAAACGCAGCGAAGTTTTATTTGTTGACTATATTGCAGAACATCTTACTCCAACAGGACGCGCTGGCATTATTGTGCCCGAAGGCATTATTTTTCAAAGCCAAACAGCTTACAAAGAGCTACGGAAAATGCTGGTCGAAAATTCGTTGGTAGCTGTCATCTCACTTCCTGCGGGTGTTTTTAATCCTTATTCGGGTGTAAAAACTTCGATTTTGATTCTTGATAAATCTCTTGCTAAAAACAGCAATACCATTGCCTTTTTCAAAATAGAGAATGATGGTTTTAGTCTTGGTGCTCAACGCCGTGCAAATGCGGGAGGACAGCTTGCACAGGTAACACTAGAACTGAAAAAGTATCTGCAGGCAGTTCGTAACCAACAATCCACTAATAACCTTCAGTCTGAGTTAGGATTGATTGTGGCGAAAGAAAAAATTGCCGCGAATAGCAATTATAATCTTAGCAAGGATAGGTATGGAGAAAGGGTAGCTAGTATCTCAACTTTTCCTTTGGTACGTCTTGAAGATGTGTTCACAAAGATTAGTAATGGGGTGAATGTTACTCAGATGGATGAACAGGCGAGATATCAGGTTTCCCGTATTCAAACTATTGCAAATGGTTCAGTAAATCTCAAAAAAACAAAGTTCACAAATGACGAAGTTAAACCTGAATCATTTCTAAAGCCAGGAGACATCCTCCTTAGTCACATCAATAGCTTCGATCATCTCGGTAAGTCCGCCATCTTTCTGGAAAAAGACAACAATGTGGTTCATGGAACAAACCTGATTCGTTTAATACCGAATATTTCACGAATCGATTCGTATTATGCAATTCGGATTTTTAAAACTGACCGCTTCATTAATACGGTAAAATCCTTTGCGCAAAAGGCGGTTAATCAAGCTAGCGTGAAAATCTCTGATTTACGTAGTATTCAAATTCCATTGCCGCCTTTAGAGGTACAAAAACAGATCGTGGCAGAAATTGAAGGTTATCAGAAAATTATTAATGGTGCTCGTGCTGTTATCGACACCTACCGTCCCCATATTTCCATTCATCCTGATTGGCCGATTGTGAAATTAGGAGAGTTGTGTAAAAAGATTCAGTACGGCTTATCTATTTCAATGAATACAGAAAAGTCAGGATTCAAAATCTTTCGGATGAATGAACTTATTGAGGGCAAGTGCGTTGATGAGGGCAATATGAAACATGCTGAAATATCCCCCGATGAGTTCGAAAAATATCGACTTACTTGTGGGAATATTCTTTTCAATCGCACAAACAGCTTCGAGCATGTAGGTCGCACTGGTATTTTTGATTTAGAAGGTGATTACTGTTTCGCATCATACTTAATCCGACTTATAATTGACGATGAAAAGGCCGATCCGTATTTTATCAATGCATTCATGAATTCAGATAGCTTTCAGCAGGGGATCAAGCAGTTTGCTAGTCAAGCAATTGGCCAATCTAATATCAATGCCAAATCTCTTGCTAGCTACCCGATTCCTCTTCCACCAATCATTATGCAAAAAACAATTGCTGCGGAAATTAAAGCCGAGAAATTATTAGTTGCCGCTAACCGTGAGCTTATTGCTAGATTCGAGAAAAAAATCCAAACCACCCTTGCTCGCGTCTGGGGTG
Source organism: Gammaproteobacteria bacterium (assembly GCA_021323555.1). Next base: position 7,846 of record JAJONP010000007.1, read on the forward strand.
AACATGAATGAAAGAGAAACTAAAAGGCTTATCCTAAGTAGTTTTAAGGAACACCAGAATTTTATTAAAAATAATATTAGGCTAGAAGATATTGAAATTTTAGCTCAACGCACTGACGATCATGCCCATGCAGTTGTCTATAAAATAAAAAAAAATAATAAACATGTGATATATGAAATATCTTTTTTTGAAAAAGATGAATTTCAAAATTTTCAATACTCACATAAATATGATTTATCCAAATTATATGAAAAATATTGTTCTATACAAGAAAATAAATTATGTATCAGGCAGATGGGCGATAAAGTGTTACATTGTGAAGCGAGGCCTGTTGATTTTACATCGCATGCAGGAAATGAAATAAATAAGCAAATCACATTACTTAAAAATGTTTTATCTAAAACGGGTGGCATAGGTATTGCCGCGAACCAATGTCTACAACTCGATCAACCCTTAAAAATAATATTAGTCGGCGTTGATTATCAAAACCAAGAACATCTGATTAAGGCCATTTCACGTTATCCATCCGTATTGTTCCCAGAACTGCAAGTTTATATTAACCCTATCATTATAGAGGCCAGCAATGAGTATAGTGTTTTCCCAGAAGGGTGCTTGAGTGTAACAGGTATATTGCGCGCGCTTGTCCTAAGACCTACATCCGTAACAATTCGTTATCAAGATAGAGCAGGGCATTTTCATGAGAAAAAATTCATTGAAATGGACGCTCGTATCATGTTGCATGAAATGGATCATATTCGGAATGGTAAAGTGTATATTCAGCGAATTATTGAAGAATTCTCTCATGAACAGCTAATTCAAGTAGAAAAAATATTTTCTAAAAGGATATCTGATTCAAAAAATAATTCAATTATGAATGCGTTTCAATCCCCAGTGATTGTTTTTAAGAGAGATCAGAACAATAAATTAATTTTTGATGAAAGTGATCTGACAGAAATATTAAAAAAGATGCCTGCTATTGCACTACAGGGCATACATAGCGAGTTAATTAATGAATTGAAAAAACGTATAGAGTATAGTTGAGGATGATAACACTCAATAACCCGCTACGAGCCTAAATAAAAAATAACCTAAACCAAAACTTCTTTTACAGCTATTAGAATGCTGTGGTTAATATCTCCACATCGCGTTACTATATCTGCTTGTAATGTACGAAAATATTCAAGGTGGTGTTTAGTGGACATCAATCAAGTTATGGCACTGATACAGAAGGGTGAGTCACATCACCTAGAATTTAAAAAATCTACTGCTCAGTTAAAAGCGGCTTTTGAAACCGTCTGCGCATTTTTAAATGGGCAAGGTGGTATTGTATTAATCGGTGTTTCTGATAATGGTCAAGTAGGCGGTCAAGAGGTGACGGATAACACCCGCCAGGAAATTGCACGTGAAATAAGTAAAATTGAGCCAGCAGCGCGAATTGAAATATTTTATTTATCAGTAAATCATAAAAAATATGTGATTGCTATTGAAGTTATCTCAAATAACCACGCGCCTTATACGTATGACGGCTGTGCTTTTGAACGTAATCAATCAACTACTTATAGGATGACGCAGCACAGATATGAGCAATTGTTAGTTGAACGTGGTCAATTAAATCATTCTTGGGAAGAGTCAATTGCTACTAGCTATGCGATTGAGGATCTTGACTTTGATGAAATTCGCTTAGCTGTTAAGCAAGGTATTGCTGCTGGTCGTGTTCCAGCTATTGCGGACAATGAGACAATTGAAGGTGTTTTAAAGAGTTGGAATCTTATTGAAAATGGAAGAATTAATAATGCGGCAGTCGTTTTATTTGCTAAAAATATATTGCCTCGCTACCCTCAGTGTCATTTAAAATTAGGGCGGTTTAGAGGAACAGATATGCTAGGAGATTTCATTGATAATAAAGAATTTTTTGGTAACGCTTTTAGAATGCTTGCAGAAGCGAATAGTTTTATCACTCGTCATCTACCAATAGCTAGTTTTTTTGAACAGGATCGTTTTGAACGGATTGATAAACCAGCTTTACCTACATTAGCTGTACGCGAGGCCTTGGTAAATGCAATTTGTCATAGAGATTATTCGAATCGCGCGTCTTCAATTACCTTAGCTATTTTTGATGATCGTATGGAGATATGGAATAGCGGAAAGTTACCTGCTAATTTAAAAATAGATGATTTAAGAAAAAAACATAAGTCAGAGTCCAGAAATAAAATTATCGCAAAAGTTTTTTACGATAGAAAATATTTTGATGGATGGGGCACAGGTATTATTAAAATTTTTGATTTATGTCGTGCAAATGACATGCCTGATCCAGAATATGAGCAGTATTCTGGGGGAGTTGAAATTCGTTTTAAATTTAAAGAGTCAATAGGTACTTCAAAAAAGCCTGAACTTCTTTTTTTAGGATTACCTTCAGAATATTTAGTAAGCATGCGTCAACAAAATATCTTAAAGATTCTTATGGCGGGCACAAGAATGACGGTAGGGGAAATTACAAAAAATATGAAAAATCCACCTTCAAGACGTACGATAGGAGATGATCTATCCTCTTTAAAAGAATTAGGATTAGTGAAGCTTGAGGGTATCGGGCGGGGGGCCAAGTGGTTTTATCAACCCAAGCAGAAAAAATAAAGGGGCGATAATGGGGCGATAATGGGGCGGGAAATTAATAACCTCATGATTGCACTAGGATTAAAAAAACACAATACTTACTAATACCATCACTTAAACATTCGCTTTATAAGTTAATTAATGACCTGAAAAAACGTATAGAGCATAGTTGAGGATAGTAACACTCATTAATCTGCTCTGCGATGAAATAAACTCGAAAGCAAGTTTGTTGTTATCAACGAAGATAAGTATTTCTTTAATTTTTTCATGGCAACTTTTTTATTTGAAATAGATTCTATTAACCCGAAAATTAATACATTTCTAACTTAGTGAGAATTGCTGACAGAAACCTCTGGGGATGCATAATCTTTAATTGCTCAAATATTAACTATTGTGCTACATTATAGGCTATTAATAAAATTAATGGTTTTTTATGGTTTCTTAAACAACCGCAAAAGAACTCTATTTGCAAAGATGAGAGCACCGAATGCAAAGTTATTTTTTTCTAAAAAATGAAACTCAATATGCAACTCGAAAATTGGAGGAAATTCGCTATAATCCTGGCGATAGGCTTGTGGATGTTATACCTAAAAGCTTGTGTTCAGACAACCTAACCTTAATCAACCACCTTCATTTATTTACTTTATCAGAATTACTCACAACCATTGATAAACTCGGTATCAATGGACAAACACTAATTGCTAGTGAAGGGATGCGCTCAAGCTTATATGACCCCGCTAAATTATCTATGAGTCACAGAGAAGAAGTCTCTTTATTAAAATGCGATTTTTGGATAGGGCTGTGTGAAGGCCAACAATTTTCTCCGCAAGGTACAATAAAGCAAGGAGAAAAGCTTTATGTTTTGCAATCAACTAAAGATCTTGCACATGCCGACTACGAAGGAACAAAGATTGCCAGAATGGATTTTATTATTCCTGTGGTTAATTTATCGCTAGAAGAGACTGATCATTCACAGCGCTCGTTTCAGATCATAATACCTGAAGAAGCAGAAGCCGTTTATAGTCAATTACCTGCATTAGAAGCCATGGCTCCTATAGACTATACCATTTCAGAATTATACGAAGTTTCTTCTGATGGAACGATAGAAAGGAAAGAGGTTTCTGATGAACATTTACTTTCGAGAAAGCCTCAAAAAAAGAAAACTGAAGCTCTTTCAAATCAAGAAAATGAATTAAGTTTTTTTATAAAGACGCCAACAGGTCGAACTTATGTCTTCTCTTGTGATCTAGAAGCAAGGTTCATAGATGTTATACGCAATATATTTGCTGACTTTTTAGGCCATAAGTTTGTAAAAAACGGCAAACAAATTGATCTGTATGATTTACCAAAGACAATTCGTGAACTTGGCATACAAACTGATGATATAATACATAGTATCGAAAGAGTCGGCTATTCGAAAAGTTTATTTTCATTATTATCTTCTGATAAATGCGGGCTAAGAAAGCTTGCTTTTGAGGCTATATACGAATTTAAAGTGGCTTTGAGAAAAGATAAAAAATTGTCTAACCTAGGCCATTTTAAAAAAGGAGAGCAGCTATCTGTTGTTCCTGCTCAAGCGGAATCTTGCTCAGGCGCTCATGAAATAGTCACCGTTAAATTCACCATACCTAGCAAAGTATTACAACAAAAAAATAATGAAGAACAAAAAATAGAAGAACAGGCTGATGAGGATGAAATAGCATCGGCTGATGCTTCTGTATCAACAACCTGTGAATTTAAAGTAGATATCCCGCCAAAGGGCAGTCACTTTTCTCATTTGCCCCTACTCACGATAAACAGTGAAAATGGCTTGTCTTACGAAATAACAGAGCGATGTTTGGTGGCAGCGGGAGATGACACGATCCAAGCAGCAATACCGGAATATAATTCCTGTTCAGAAAGCTATAGAGAAAAACTAGGACAGCCTGTTCTCTTAACACAAGATACTCAGTTTAACAATAAGCTATTAGCAAGAGATTCTGATGAAATCATATCTGGTTTGTATCTCGGAGATAGACCCTGGGCTGATTCTTTATTGGATGTTCTGGTTAGCCAACAGGCACAGGAACAAAAAGAGGTTAACCAAGAAAACAGTAGTTCCGTTATCCTACGATGCACACCATCTCCTTTAAAGGAAGCAGCAGAAAAACAAAAAGAGCTTTTAGAAAGCAAGGGGCTTCTAAAAATATTATCCATAAAAGACCACTCTACGGAGAATATCTACCAGCACTTAGATGATTGTTTCGATTTTATAGATAAAGCATTACGAAAAAAACAAAAAGTTTTTGTGCATTGCGATTTTGGTATGAGCCGTAGCCCATCGATTGTTGCGGCTTATTTGATAAGAAAATATGGATTGACTGCGACAGAAGCTGTCAATCATATCAAGCATAAGCGGCCTTCCATAGATACACAGAATTTCACTTCTCAGTTAGAGCGATATGCCAACGATCCAAGCCGAAAATTAATAAGGCAATTTTTAGCAAACCATGAAATGCATTACAAACAGTCAGGATTATTTAAACGGACTTGTTTAAAAGCCTATTCAAAAGATGGAGGCCTTGACGCGTATAGTATTCTTGAACATGCTAAGCGCACTACTTTTTTTGGATATAAAAATAGAACTCGTACTGTATTGGAAGACATGGGGATTATGGATAAAGACGGCAACATTATAAATGAAGAGTTTCAATCCTCAGTTTTAGTAAGGTAAAAAGATGCCTGCTATCAATCAACTATTCATAGGATGACGCAGCATGAAAAAGCTTTTTATGTAGAAAATATTTTGAGGGATGGGGATAGGCATCATCCATAGGAGATGATCTATCATCTTTAAAAGAATGGGGATTAGTGAAGCTTGAGGATATCGGTCGAGGAGCTAAGTTAATTAATGACCTGAAAAAACGTATAGAGCATAGTTGAGGATGATAACACTCAATAACCCGCTACTAAGCCCAAATAAGAAATAACCCAAACCAAAACTTCTTTTACAGCTATTAGAATGCTGCGGTTTCTTAATTAATCTCATCTCTTCGTGATGTTTTTTTGTTTGAGTTAATACTTCATAAATTAACTCAGGCATTTCGGGTAATTTCTCAGACAAATAAGGTAAATTTTCACGCATTCGTCGAAAAAATGCTTTTACTCCAATTTGTTTTTTGAGCCATTTTTCCAAGAAAGGCGCTGCGGTTGCCCACAAGTCTAGTTCAGGATAAATTTGTCTTCCAACTCCTTCGATATTCAATAACGTTTTTTGTAACAAAATAAGCTGCGGTTGAATATTAATATTAAAACGGTGCGCTGTTTGAAATAAACGTAATAACAATTGTGCAAAAGAAATATCTTTTAATGGCCGTTCAAAAATAGGTTCACAAACAGCGCGAATAGCCCCTGAAAATTGATCAACACGGGTATCAGGAGATAACCATCCTGATGCTAGATGTAATTCTGCGACACGTTGATAATCTCGTTTAAAAAAAGCGAGCATATTCTCAGCCAAATAACGTTGATCTTTGGTGCTCAGTGAACCCGCGATACCAAAATCCACAGCAATATATTTCGGATTTTCGAGTGGGTGAGGGGAAACAAAAATATTACCCGGATGCATATCTGCATGAAAAAAACTATCGCGAAACACTTGCGTGAAAAAAATTTCAATGCCTGTTTCTGCCAGTTTTTTCATATTAACACCAGAATTTTTTAACGCAGTAATATTATTGACTGGAATTCCATATATGCGTTCCATCACCAGTATATTAGTGCGACAAAAATCCCAGTAAATTTCAGGAATATAAAGCTGATCTGAATTTTTAAAATTTCGCCGTAATTGCGAAGCATTTGCGCCTTCACGCATTAAATCAAGTTCTTCATGCAATGTATAAGTGATTTCTTCAATAATTTCTTTAAGTTTAAGCTGGCGTCCACGAGCCCAATAACGATTTGCAAGACGTGCTAGGATTCTTAACAAATCCAAATCACGCTCAATTGTTTCCCTAATATGAGGGCGAAGGACTTTTACAACCACAGAACGATTATCCAATAAAGTAGCCGCATGAACTTGCGCAATAGAAGCTGAAGCCAGCGCGTGATCATCAAATTCAGAAAAAATATCTGATAGCGGCGCGCCTAAAGCTGTTTCAATTATTTTTTTTGCTTCTATACTCGAAAAAGGCGGTACTTTGTCTTGTAATTTTGCTAACTCTTCCGCTATGTCTTCTGGTAATAAATCACGGCGCGTTGAAAGAATTTGTCCCACTTTAATAAAAATCGGACCTAGGTCTTCTAATGCACGGCGAATACGCTCCCCTCGCGTCATTTTATTTTTTAATAACCAATGCCAGGGATTAAAATATTTAAAAAATCTAAAAGGATAAAGCCAAGACGTTTGAAAAATAATTTCATCTAAATTATATCGCATTAAAATAAAATTAATCCGAATTAAACGAAATAATTGCTTAAAGTAGTTCATGGCTTACCCCTACTTATTTTTTCAGATAACTTTCGTATTCTCGTTTCTAACCGATCCGTGTCCATACGCAAGTCATCCACATCATGATAAAAATCATCTAATGCTTCACTTGGCGGAAATAAATTAGCTTCTTCATGCACATATTCATCAATATTTTCTGTCAATGTTGAACAGATACGCTGACCAAACTGTTTGATTTTTTTTGTAAACCGAACTAATTGATGAGAGCCAATATCACCCAATCCACGCGACAGATATTCTTCCCAATCAATTTCCAACTCATCAAAAAGTGCTATTACTTGCTGTCCTAGTTCTAAGTTGCCCTGGATAGTAATACTGTTATCAGAAAAGAATTTTTTTCTATTATCTCTCGCCAATCCCATATGTAAAAGTGATAATGGCGTACCTTTAATAACGGTATGAGGCTCAGAAAAATGATCTGTTTTTAACGTAATACCTGATTGAGTAAATTGAAGTTGAATTGGATGCTCTGCCAATTCAATAGTCACTATTTTTCCATTTAATTTTAATAAACGCCGCTGAGATTCAGGATCTAAAGCGAGATAAGCATTGATCAGTTTAGGAAAATATTCTTCTATAACTTTATTGATTATGGGGTACATTAATATTTAAATCCTATATGCAGTGCCACGATACCACCTGTTAAATTATGATATTCAACATCTTCAAAGGCGCACTCTTCTAATAAATTTTTTAAAGCCATTTGGTCAGGATGCATTCGAATAGATTCAACCAAATATTGATAACTCCTTTCATCATTCGCGATCCACGCGCCCAATTTTGGAATGAGCTTAAATGAATAGGCATCATACAGAGAATTAAGCAAGGGTTGCGTGGGTTTAGAAAATTCTAATACCAATAATTTTCCACCCGGCTTTAACACACGATACATAGAATGCAACGCAGCCGTTTTATCTGTAACATTTCGCAGTCCAAATGCAATAGAAATACAATCAAAATAATCCGATGGAAATGGCAAATGCTCCGCATCTGCTTGCACAAAGGCAACATTCCCTATAATACCTTGATTTAATAAACGTTCGCGTCCGTGGCACAGCATTTTCTCATTAATATCCGCCAATACAACGCGCCCTTGTTTCCCCACTTTTTGAGCAAATTGAATAGCTAAATCACCTGTTCCACCCGCTATATCCAAGACATTTTGCCCGAGACGTATATGACTTTTTCCAATAGTAAATTTTTTCCATACACGATGTAGGCCAAACGACATAACATCATTCATAAGGTCATATTGATTAGCAACCGAGTGGAATACTTCAGCAACACGCTGAGTTTTTTCTTGTAGAGGAATTTTTGTAAAACCAAAATCCGTATTCGATTCATCAAGAGGTTTTTTTATCATTGGCGACACAGCCGAAAATTGTCAGGCATGATACCCTTATCAGTCGAACGATAGGGATTAATATCCAAACCACCACGACGTGTATAACGTGCATAAACGGATAATTTTTGTGGTTTGCAATGTTCCATGATATCTAAAAATATTCTTTCAACGCATTGCTCACCAAATTCAGTATGGTCGCGAAAAGAAATAATATATTTTAATAAGCTATCGTGAAGAATTTTTTTTCCCGTATAACAAATCTGTACGCTACCCCAATCCGGTTGGCCAGTGATCAAACAATTCGATTTTAATAAATTCGAATATAAAGTCTCAGAAATAATTTCTGGTTGCGTCTGTAATAAATCAGGCTTAACAAGATAAGTATCACACTCAATATCAAGCGTATCTAGGCAAATACCACTAAAAATAGCTGTTTTTATAGGCTTAACTTCGTCTACTAATACGACAGTAACTTGCACGGGAGCTTGTATAACCTCTTCCAAATCTCTTTTTAGAGTGTTAATCAATTCATCAACACTTGAAATAGGCGTATTATTGAAAGAATTTAGATAAAGTTTAAATGATTTAGCTTCAATAAGATAAGACGATTCACAAGGGAAAATAAATTCAGCTAATGCAACAATAGGCTTTCCTTTACTATTTAACCAAGAAAGTTCATAAGCATTCCAAATATCCACCCCCGAAAAAGGCAAAGAATTTATTAAATTAAGTTTAGATCGATTCATCTGACGTGCGATAGGAAATAATAATTCTTTTTTATAGTGAGAAATATAAGCCGTTTTTTTACCGAGAGGTGCATCTCTGAGTATATTCATACCACGAGCTCCTCTATTCTTTTTGCTTCATCCACGCGCTGTAATATTTCCCCGGCAAGCGTTAAATAGGCTACAGCACCTTGTGATTTCTCATCGTACTGAAAAATAGACATCCCATGACTGGGTGCTTCCGCCAAGCGCACATTACGTGGAACCACAGTACGGTATATACGGTCAGGAAAATGCTGAAGTAATTGCGTTGATACATCTAAAGCTAGACGATTACGCCCATCGTACATCGTGCGTAATAAACCTTCAATATAAAGAGCAGGATTAATAGTCGTTTGAATTTGCTTAATTGTGCTTAATAACCCTGTTAATCCCTCCAATGCAAAATATTCACATTGAATAGGAATCAAAACGGAATGCGCTGCCGCTAACGCATTCACTGTCAAAATATTCAATGAAGGCGGACAATCAATAAAAACATAATCATAATTTCCAACAACAGCAGCAATAGCATGTTTTAATTGTAATTCACGCTGTGTCATTTGTAATAATTGCATCTCAGCTACAATGAGTTCATGATTTGTTGGCAACACATCATAACCGCCAGAAGCGGGAACGATAGCAGACATGACCTCTACTTTATGGAGTAAAACATCCTGCAATGCAGAAGCGAAGTGATCTTTATCAATACCGCTTCCCACGGTTGCATTACCCTGTGGATCTAAATCAACCAACAATACCTTGCGTTTCATCATCGCAAACGCTGCCGCAAGATTAATACTGGTTGTCGTTTTAGCGACCCCACCTTTTTGGTTCACCACCGCAATCGTTTTACTCATGTCCTATCCCTTTTCTTGGCTCCTTTGCCAGGCAAACTAAGTGCCGCTCTGCTTTCATACCATGAATCACTAATCTATGTACTGCAACCAATTTGAATTCTACAGGTATTTCTCGAATTTCCTGTTCAGGATAAACACCCTTCATCGCTAAAAATAAACCATCAAACGCTGCTAAATGTTGAGTGGTTCCTAACATTACCTGAATAGACGAAAAAGCGCGAGAAAGAACGCTATCAAATTTGCCTACTGGACGATAATCTTCACAACGAGCATGAATAATTTCAACATTCTTAAGTTTTAATTCATGTGCTACTTGCGTTAAAAAACGAATTTTTTTGTTATTACTGTCTATGAGTGTAAATGATTTTTCAGGATAAAATAAAGCAAGCGGAATTCCAGGCAGCCCAGCACCCGTCCCCACATCTATTATTTTTTCACCTTTTAAATAAGGGTGGATAGATAAACTATCCAAAATATGCAAGAAAACCATTTGCTCCGGATCAGTAATGCTGGTTAAATTAACCACCTTGTTCCATTGGGTTAATAAATCCAAGTAACGGATTAATTGTTCTTGCGTTCTAAACGATAAAGCATATTGGTTAGCATTTAATGCCTCATGTAAAAAACCCAAATGGCTAAGCATCACTCCCCCTATTTTTTATTTTTCTTTAAGTGTACTAACAAAAGAGAAATAGCCGCAGGCGTGACACCAGGAATACGAGAAGCCATTCCAATAGTCGCAGGCCGTACATTTGCGAGTTTTTGTCTCACTTCTGTTGATAAGCCAACAACGTCCGCATAATCTAATTTTTCAGGCAATTGAGTTTCTTCATTACGAAGTTGTCGTGCAATTTCCTCCTGCTGACGTTCAATATAACCCGCATACTTAATTTGAACTTCAATTTGTTCCGCGACTGCCAAATTCTCTACACCTGGACCAATCGTATCAATAGCCATCAAATCCGCATACGAAATAGTAGGTCTACGTAACAAATCCTCTAAACTATATTCATGCGCGAGAGGCTGTTCCAATAACGTTTCAATTTGTTTGCCTACCACAGTATGAGGACGTACCCAAGTGGTTCGCATACGTTCTTGCTCTGTTATAAGAGCATGACGCTTCATTTCAAATGCACGCCAATGCTCCTCATTTACCAAACCTAACGCATATCCTTTAGGTGTCAAACGCAAATCAGCATTATCTTCCCGCAGCAATAAACGGTATTCAGCCCGACTCGTAAACATACGATAAGGTTCAGTTGTTCCTTGTGTAATTAAATCATCAATGAGTACACCTATATAAGCCTCATCACGTCGGGGTGTCCAAGGCAATTTTTCTTGCGCTTGCAAAGCAGCATTCATACCCGCAATTAAACCTTGAGCTGCGGCTTCCTCATATCCTGTCGTACCATTAATTTGCCCTGCAAAAAACAAACCCATAATCACTTTTGTTTCAAGAGAAGGTTTTAAATCACGAGGATCAAAAAAATCATATTCAATCGCATAACCCGGGCGAGTAATATGCGCATTTTCAAAACCACGCATCGAACGCACAAACGCCAATTGCACATCAAAAGGCAAACTCGTTGAAATTCCATTCGGATAAATCTCATGCGTACTTAACCCTTCCGGTTCAACAAAAATTTGATGAGATTCCTTATCTGCAAATCGAACGATTTTATCTTCAATAGAAGGGCAGTAACGCGGCCCGGTTCCTTCAATCACACCCGTATACAAAGGCGATTGTGCCAATCCGTCACGAATCAAATCATGCGTACGTCTGTTCGTATGCGTTATATAACAAGGCACTTGTTGCGGATGCTGAGTAGCATCCCCCAAAAAAGAAAAGACAGGTGTAGGCCTATCACCTTCTTGTTTTTCCATCACACTAAAATCAATACTTCGTCCATCAATGCGAGGCGGCGTACCTGTTTTTAATCGACCTACCCGCAAAGGCAGTTCACGTAATCTATGCGCTAAACTTTTCGCAGGTGGATCACCTGCACGGCCCCCTTCATGATTTTTCAAACCAATATGGATTTTTCCCGCCAGAAATGTGCCTGCCGTCAGTACCACTGTCTTTGCTTTAAATATTAAACCTATCTGAGTTTTCACCCCGGTAACGCGATCATTTTCAATTAAAATATCATCAACAGCTTGCTGAAAAATAAATAGATGAGGCTGGTTCTCTAAAGCATATCGGATAGCTTGCTTATACAAAACACGATCAGCCTGCGCACGAGTTGCCCGCACAGCAGGCCCCTTACTCGCATTTAAAATACGAAACTGAATGCCCGCTCTATCAATCGCCCTCGCCATAATGCCCCCAAGCGCATCGATTTCCTTCACCAAATGCCCCTTGCCTATACCACCAATAGCAGGGTTACAAGACATTTGGCCTAGCGTTTCAATCGTATGAGTGAGCAATAAAGTTTTGGCTCCTAGGCGAGCAGAAGCCAAAGCGGCTTCGGTTCCGGCATGCCCACCCCCAACCACAATCACATCAAATAAAGCGTCTAAATTCATCATAAAAAGCATTTTCGAAAAAAGAGGCTATTGTACTCGATTTGGGCTATAGAGTACCAGCGAACTTACTGTTTATAGGAAAAATGGTGGATTACAAAAAATAGTGATTAGAGCAAGGCCTCTATGGCCTCAAAAGTATACATTCAGCAATTAGAATAACGATTATATCTCTGGTTCATAATGACAGGATAGGGTCGGAGACACATCCTGGGAATTACCGAACGTATTATCTTCTGCGTATACAGTAATATTTCCGTAAAGCGTATTTATATGTCTTACTATGATAGAGTCATCCCATTTCCCTTGTATATTCTGGCGGCCTGTTTCATCCGCTCTTCTTGAAGTAACAGTAATTATTTCATTACCTCCAAAAGTGTTTGAGTAATCACTGCCATGAGGTACGTTATTATCAAAGCTATTGCTTACGATCCAGCTTTTATAGCTGTTAGAACCCTTATAAATACAAATAACCTTATTTAGGAGGGAACCCCTTATATCAAAATTAAATGATAACCCAGCATGCCTATCAGAAATTATAGGTTGATTTTCAAAAGGAACCACAACCTCTTTGGGGAGCTTTCTAGGGGGCAAATCAGTTTTAGCAAAAGTCACTCCGCAGCAAATTAAAGATAAAACAACAACATATTTTAAGAATTGCATTTTATGCTCTCTTAATAAAAATATTGTATTCTAAATTCTCAGCTTCTAAATTGTCAATTAAAAGAAAAATAATTTTTCAATCAGACTTTGTTATAGAGTTAGTTACAATTTTTTAACGATTTAAAAATAAACTCTACTGCTTAATTCTCCAAAACAAGACACCAATGCGTAGTTATGGTAGTGTATCCCATTCAAGAAATTTATAGGCTATGCGGCAACAGTAAGCAGGAGAAAACAAGTGGGAACACTTTGGGAAAAATGTCTGGATTGTTTACAAGATGAGTTTCCATTACAGCAATTTAATACATGTATCAGGCCTCTTCAAGTAGAACATACAAACGATAAATTAGTGCTATTAGCACCGAATCGTTTTATAGTGAATTGGATAAACGAGCGATTTTTAAATAGAATTCGCGAGTTGGTTGCGCAATTTAGCGATCCCTCCACCCCCCCATCAATTTATCTTGAAGTTGGCAGCAAAGAAAATGAGAAAGACAATGCGCCTAAGAAAATAGAGTTTGGCAATAAAATACAAACCTCAGCGTCCGCCGTGAATACCGCCAGTAAAACAACGACAAACAATCTACCGAATTATCAAAGTAATATTAACCCCAATCACACCTTTGATAATTTCGTAGAAGGAAAATCAAACCAATTAGCGAAAGCAGCTTCTTTACAAGTCGCTGAAAATCCCGCCGTTGCTTACAACCCACTCTTTCTCTACGGGGGTGTCGGGTTAGGTAAAACCCATCTTTTACACGCGATTGGCAATCAGATTATGCAAAATAACCCTCAAGCAAAAGTGCTGTATTTACATTCCGAACGTTTCGTAGCGGATATGGTAAAAGCATTACAAACAAATAAAATGAACGATTTTAAAGGATATTATCGCACAGTTGACGCCTTACTGATTGACGATATCCAATTTTTTGCTGGCAAAGACCGATCACAAGAAGAATTTTTCCACACATTTAACGCCCTGCTAGAAAGTCAATTACAAGTTATTTTAACCTGCGACCGTTACCCTAAGGAAATTCACGGTGTAGAAGAGCGTTTAAAATCCCGCTTTGGTTGGGGCCTAACAGTCGCTGTAGAGCCACCCGAATTAGAAACCCGCGTTGCTATTTTGATGAGTAAAGCAGAACTCGCAAAACTTAATTTACCGTATGAAGTCGCTTTCTTTGTTGCAAAACGCATACGCTCCAATGTGCGTGAATTGGAAGGCGCATTAAAACGTATTACCGCAAATGCACATTTTACAGGTAAACCGATTACCCTTGATTTTGTCAAAGAAGCATTGCGAGACTTATTAGCACTTCAAGATAAATTAATTACGATAGAAAACATTCAAAAAACCGTTGCAGAATATTACAAAATTAAAATGGCAGATCTCCTCTCCAAACGCCGTAGCCGCTCGGTCGCACGCCCACGCCAAATGGCGATGGCACTTGCAAAAGAATTAACAAATCACAGTTTGCCAGAGATTGGGGATGCGTTCGGTGGCCGCGACCACACTACCGTCTTACATGCTTGCCGTGTTATCACAGAGTTCAAGCAAACCAAACAAGACATAGAAGAAGACTATACAAATCTATTACGTATTTTGACAACATAACTAAGGGACATGAAAGGATAATTTTATGAAAATGACTATCGAGCGGGCTGCTCTACTAAAACCTTTACAAATTATTAGTGGTGTCGTAGAGCGTCGACAAACATCCCCTATTTTGGCCAATGTATTAATCAAAGTAAAAGAAAATCACGTATCCTTGACCGCAACCGATACTGAAATTGAACTTATTGGCACAGCTCCCCTCAAACAAACAGATGAACCAGGTGATACCACTGTTTCAGCAAAAAAATTGCTTGATATTAGTCGCGTATTACCTGAAGACGCTTTATTAGAGTTTGTGTTAGAAGGCGATCACTTACTTCTTCGTTCAGGAAAAAGTCGCTTTATGTTAGCTACCTTACCTCCGCATGATTTTCCAATTATAAAAAATAGATCTGAGTTTACAACTGAGTTTACTTTAAACCAAAGCAAGCTAAAAAATTTATTAGAAAAAACATATTTTTCTATGGGGCAGCAAGATGTGCGTCACTACCTTAATGGCATATTAATTGATATTAACCAAGGTGTGATGAAGTGTGTTGCAACGGATGGCCACCGTCTTGCTTTTAGTTCTATGAGCGATGATTGTTTTAGTCATACATCAACAAAAATTATTTTACCTCGCAAAAGCGTATTGGAATTAATGCGGTTATTAGATACGAACAATGAAACACCTGTCAGTATTCATATTAACGAAAATCATTTTTGCGTCATTTCACCCGATTTTACTTTTACCTCAAAATTAATTAATGCCCAGTATCCTGATTATGAAAAATTAATTCCACGCAATGCCGAAAATACTGTGATTGCAAGTTGTGAAGCATTAAGACAGGCGCTGGTACGAGCATCAGTTCTTTTAAGCGAGAAATTTCGCGGCGTTCGGTTACAATTAGAGCGCGATATGTTACGCATTATGGCAAATAATCCAGAACAAGAAGAAACAGAGGAACTCGTTCATTTAGATTATAAAGGCGACACTACCGAGCTTGCTTTCAATGCAGCTTATCTATTGGACGTGGTTTCAGCCATGACGAGCGAGCAAATCCGATGGTCTTTCTCCATTCAGGGCGGTGGCGTCTTAATGGAAGCAATAGAAAAAATGGATAGCCTATATGTTGTTATGCCAATTCGATTATAATGACGAATGTTATGGGATTAAGCCATTTAGTCATCTCCGAGTTTCGTAATCTGACATCAGTGACGCTGACTCCCATGCTACAAGGGTTCAATTGTATTCATGGAGTCAATGGCAGTGGCAAGACAAGCTTGCTTGAAGCTATCTATTATCTCAGCATGGGGCGTTCTTTTCGTAGCCTGCAAGCCGACCGTATTATTCAATATGATGCTCAAAAACTATCTATTATTGGCCGATTATCAATGGATGATCAAAGTAACACGATTGGCCTAGAGCGATATGCAGATGGAAAAATCAAATTACGTATTAATGGAGAAGATGTATCCTCTATTGCCTCATTGGCAAGCCTGATTCCTGTGCAATTAATAGACTCACATTGCCATAGTTTGCTGGACGCAGGCCCTGGGTTTCGCCGGAAATACATAGATTTTGGCTTATTTCATTTGAGAAATGACTTTTTACGCTTATGGCGTCAGTATGAACGTGCGTTAAAACAACGGAATGCCGCCTTACGTTGTCATGTGCCTAGAAAAGAACTTGATAGCTGGATACCTGAGCTTGTAAATAGCGCAATACAATTGGATGAAATGCGAGTCGATTATTTAAGTTATTTAACGCCTTTATTAATTCATACGGTAGAAGAGCTATTGCCTATCTCTCAATTGAGAATCAATTATTTCAGAGGGTGGGACCAAAACAGCGAGTACGCAGATATATTAAGAAAAACCACTGATCAAGACTATAAGCTAGGATACACTCAAAATGGGCCGCATAAGGCAGATCTTAAGATAATAATCAACGACATCCCCGCAAAAGATATTTTATCCAGAGGCCAACAAAAATTGTTTGTTTGTGCTATGATACTGGCTCGGGGAAGCTTGTTACGATGTCATGCAAATAAGACCCCTATTTATTTGATTGATGACCTGCCATCTGAGTTAGATAATGCGAGCCGCTCTAGCTTAATTGCCTTGCTCTCAAAGCAAGAAGCGCAAGTGTTTATTACAACGACTGATGAGGAAACTTGGCATCGCCGAATAAAAAGTCCTATAAAAATGTTTCACGTGGAACATGGCAGGATAAGCGAAATAAATACAAATGGAGTGACTAAAAGTGAGCCAACCAGCTAGCTATGATTCAAATAGTATAAAAGTCCTTAAAGGATTGGATGCAGTACGTAAACGTCCAGGAATGTATATTGGCGATACCGATGACGGTACTGGTTTACATCACATGGTTTTTGAGTTGGTTGATAATGCGATTGATGAAGCGCTGGCCGGCTTTTGTGACACAGTCCATGTGACTATTCATTCTGATGAATCGGTTAGTGTTAAAGATAATGGGCGCGGTATCCCTGTTGATCTGCATGCAGAAGAAAATCGGTCTGCTGCCGAGGTCATTATGACTGTGCTGCATTCTGGGGGGAAATTTGATAATGATTCCTATAAGATCTCTGGCGGATTACATGGCGTAGGGGTTTCAGTTGTTAACGCACTCTCTGAAGAATTGCATTTAACCATTCGATTAAATGGGAAAGTACATGAGCAAGATTACCGCTCAGGCGATCCTGTAGCACCCCTTGCTATTACCGGAGAAACAATAGAAAAAGGCACGGAAATTCGTTTTAAACCAAGCCGGGAAATATTCTCGCATATCCAATTTAGCTACGATGTGCTTGCTAGGCGTTTAAGAGAGCTTTCTTTTCTAAATTCAGGCGTCCAGATTTTTTTATCTGATGAACGTAGCGGAAAAAGCGATCTATTTCATTATGATGGCGGTATTAAAGCATTTATTGAAGATCTTAATCAAAATAAAACGGTTATTAACCCAAAAATATTTTACTTTTCTGCCGAAAAAGACAGGATCATTGTTGAAATTGCTATGCAATGGAACGATATGTTTAACGAACAATTTTTTTGCTTTACTAATAATATCCCGCAAAAAGATGGTGGAACACATGTGGCTGGTTTCCGCAGTGCTTTAACACGAGTATTGAATAATTATCTTGAGCAAGAAGGTTATTTGAAAAAAGCAAAAATTAATACCACAGGTGATGATTTTCGTGAAGGTTTAACAGTCGTTTTATCCGTTAAGATGCCAGATCCTAAATTCTCCTCTCAGACTAAAGATAAATTAGTATCATCAGAAATAAAAGCGATAGTTGAGTCGCTTATGGCTGAAAAACTTCAAGAATATCTTATGGAATTTCCACAAGAAACTAAAGCAATTATTAGCAAAGTGTTGGAGGCAGCACGTGCGCGCGAAGCAGCACGTAAAGCAAGAGATTTAACTCGACGTAAGGGCGCTTTAGATATAGCAGGATTGCCAGGTAAATTAGCGGATTGCCAAGAAGAAGATCCTAGCAAATCAGAATTGTTTATTGTTGAAGGCGAGTCAGCAGGTGGTTCCGCAAAACAAGCAAGAGATCGTAAAACACAAGCTGTTTTACCTTTAAAAGGTAAAATCTTAAATGTAGAAAAAGCTCGATTTGATAAAATGTTGTCTTCGCCTGAAATTGCAACGCTTATTACTGCTTTGGGTTGCGGGATTGGACGAGAAGAATATAATCCTGAGAAGACACGTTATCATCGAATTATTATTATGACGGACGCGGATGTGGATGGTTCTCATATCCGTACGTTGTTGCTTACATTTTTTTACCGCCAAATGC
This sequence comes from Gammaproteobacteria bacterium, assembly GCA_021323555.1. Next base: position 26,518 of record JAJONP010000007.1, read on the forward strand.
CTGAGCTGATAGAGCGTGGCTATATTTATATCGCTCAACCGCCTTTATTTAAAATAAAAAAAGGAAAACAAGAGCAATATATTAAGGACGAAGATGCGTTAGACGCTTCTCTTGTCCAATCAGCATTGGATGGGGCTTCCTTACATGTGAGTAGCACCGCTCCAGCTATAGCAAGTTCAGCATTAGAAAGTTTAATGCTAGAACATCTTGCTATCAAAGCTGTTATTGGCCGTCTATCGAAACGTTATCATTACCCCATACCTGTGCTTGAAGTATTAGTTCATACGTTACCGTTAGATGAAACTAAATTAATGCAACATGATTTGATGCTAAATGTTGTTAAGAGCATGAACGAGAAATTAATTGTTTATAATAATGCGGCTATATCTTATCAAATAAGTTTAGCTCAGGATAAAGATAAACAAATCTGGTTACCAGAGATTAGAATAAGTCACCACGGGGATTTTACCAACCTTTTGATTAATAAAGAGTTTTTTTATGCTTCAGAGTACCGTAAACTAACGGCGTTAGGAAATAGGCTGAAAGATTTATTGCATTCCGATGCGTTTATACAACGAGGCGATAAAAAACAAGCGATTACTTCTTTTGCGCAAGCGGCTGCTTGGATTTTAGAAGAAGCTAAAAAAGGCCAATCCATTCAACGTTACAAGGGGTTAGGAGAAATGAATCCTGATCAACTTCGAGAAACAACAATGAATCCAGAAGCTCGATCCATGTTGCAGGTAACCATTGAAGATGCTGTCGCAGCAGATAAAGTTTTTACAACGTTGATGGGAGACAAAGTAGAGCCTCGCCGACAATTTATTGAGGCAAATGCATTGGAAGTAATTAACCTTGATATTTAAATAGTAAGCATATTCTGATTCGCATGTTATATAATTATTATTTATGTCAGTAGAGAAGCGTGTAATCTATTAATAAAATACAAGGATATAGCATGGGTGACACAAGGAATCCGCTTCCGCTAGAAGGCGGCGCCACCGAAGAAGAAAAAATGCAATTGCTAAAGCAATTTGCATCGGCAACGCGTACAAAAATATTGACGAGTCAAGCAGACCTTGATGCAAAAGATAAAATCATGGATGAAATGCTTTTATGGTGTAGAGAGCAACATACCATTGCTGTTTTAAAAAGTGCTACGATTCTATCTTCTAATCCTACATCGCGCACTGTGCAAAATTGTAAATCGCTTATGCTTAGCAAAGGCATATACCCGGGACAAGTTTATCCCGCTACCCAAGCTCTTATTAGTCTTATCTTGGCAAGCGGCCATGAAGAAAATGTTGTAAAAAAACAAAAAGGGGAAGCCACAGCATCATTCAGTGAGCAACAACGGCAGTTACGTGATCTAGTCTATGAAGCCGTTCAACAAGAAATCAGTGATATTCATATTCAAGTAAGAGAAACTTATGCCAAAATTCGTATGCGTCAACATGGCGAATTGCGTTTATATGCTGAATGGTCAGAGAAATTGGGTAGGGAGATTGCTTCTGTTGCTTTTAATAAAGAAACGGACCATGCGACATCACATTTTAATCCTTTAGTGCCACAAGATGCGTCTATGCCTTTAAAAATCCAGGGTAAGGATATCCGCTTGCGTTTGGCTAGTGTTCCTGCGCATGGTGGTTTTGATATGGTGATGCGTATACTTGCAACAGGTGAAGAGCGTTCAAAAACATTAGAAGAACTGGGCTACACTGATAAACAAGTTGAAATTATCAAAACGGCAATCAAGCTGCCCTTCGGAGCAATTATTGTGGCAGGCCCGACAGGCTCAGGAAAAACAACAACATTAGCAAGCTGTATGGAATTGGTTGAGGCAACACAAAAACTTTATTCTATCGAAGATCCTGTCGAAAAAGTCGTTGAAGCTGCCACGCAGGTACCTGTCAATACTGAAAAAGAAGATCGTAGTTTTGCAAGTATGGGACGTGCTGCTTTACGTATGGATCCTGATGTGATTATCTTGGGAGAAATGCGAGATGAAGATACAGCACATGTGATGGTGCGTGCGTCTATCACTGGCCATTTAGTTTTAACGACATTACATACGAATAGAGCCACGGCTATTATCACTCGTCTGGTTGATATGGGTGTTTCGCCTGTTTTATTAAGTGATAGCAGTGTATTGCGCTGCTTGATATGCCAACGCTTAATACCAAAAGTCTGTAAATCTTGTGCTATCCCTGTTCGAGATTCGATTAAACATCAAGCAAGTATTCCTGAATGGGAAGCTGTGCTAGGCGCTGAAACTATCAACAGTGCCGTAGCACGTGGATCTGGATGTGAGAAATGTAATCGTTCAGGTGTGAGCGGTAGGGTAGTCGTTGCGGAAGTGATTTGGGTTGACGAAAATGGAAGGCAATTTATTCAAAAAGGGGATACGTTAAATTGGGAGAAATATTTATTACAAAATAATTGGGTTGATTTTCACGGACGAGCAGTACAATTGATCCGTGAGGGTGTCTGTGATCCTTACGATGCGGAAAAAGTGGTAGGCCCGATTAATGAATCAACTACAGCGAAAACTTATCAATATCAATAAATAATTAGGTAAGAATATGGATATAAGTGCTAGTGAGTTTTTTGATAACGCAAGCCGATTTTTAAAGCGTATGCAATTTGGAGGCAAAGCGCAGCTTGCTTTTTTAGAGGATTTTTATACTTTAGTCAATGATGGTATTCCTGCAAATCGTGCAATTGATATGATGGCGCAGGTGACAACGGGTATTGCTCGTGAGGTGGCGAGCGCTATCGGAAAAAAAATATCGGAAGGCCAACCTTTGGCAGATGGAATGCGGGATTGGTTTGCGGTTAATGTTGTAGAAATTATTCGTGTAGGTGAAGAAGGAGGTGCATTAGTTGAAACACTCAAATCTGCTATTAAAACACTCACGCAACGCAGTGGTGCATTAGGCGCATTGTTAGCCGCAATATCTTATCCGTTGATGGTGATTACTCTGGCTTGCGGTATTATTGTTTATTTAGATACCTCTGTTTTCCAGCAATTTAAAGATATAAAACCTGTGGACCAATGGCCACAAGCGGGGCGTGATTTATTAGAAATAAGTGATTTTATCCAGGGGTGGTGGTGGTTGGTCCTTCTATTAATTGCGGGGGTTATTTTAGGGTTGCGTGCGCTGATGGCGAATTATGTCGGTGAATTAAGACCTTTATTAGATAAAATCCCTCCATTTTCATTGTATAGACGTTTCGCTGCATCACGTTTTTTAGAAACGTTGGGGTTGCTAGTATCGAATGGTGTAGTATTTAAAAATGCGCTTAAGGTTATGCAGTATCAATCGAATCCTTATCTTTCTTCGCATTTATTAATGATGGAACATTTGTTAAGTATGGGTAAAGGAAATATTTCGGAAGTATTACAAACGGGTTTAGTCAGTGAATCTGATATATTACGTTTGCGCGTTATGGCAGAAGTCAAAGGATTTGAACATGGGTTGGTTCGTATGGGGGTGCGTGGATCAGAACAAAATACTAAAGTAGTAAGCTTGATTGCTAAAATAGTGGGTGGAATATTCCTTGTAGTGGGTGCTTACTTGATTGTGACTATCGTAAAAGGCATTTATTTAACGGGGATGGCAATGGGCAATGGCTAAACCTTTTAGAAAATTACAGGGTATTACATTAATTGAGGCTATGTTAGTTTTGGCTATTGTAATTGCCATTATTTTATTTTCGATTAGGCAATACACGCAATATGAACGTGAAAGGAATATTCAATTATTGGCTTATCATATTGATATAGTATTTCAGGCGATGCGTAATTATTATTATGCGAATTGTGCCAATCTCATCACACCTACGCTTGCTCCAACAGACAGCTATACACCACCCAATCCTTTTCCTATTAGTATCATAACTGATTTGGAAAGTTATATTGATGAGCATTGGCAAGGAATTAATCCCAGTATTGATACTTCGTTTGGTGAGTCAGGTTATACAGTGCAGTTTAATAGAATGATTTCCACGCAGGCTAGACAGGAAAATTTTTGTTATTATTTTGCTGGACAACCGCAGAGCTGCGCTGCTCTACCAAATAATAATGCTGAGCTTTATTTATGGGTAGCGCAAATTGTTGTAAAGATAAGAAACCCTGCAATGACGCTTGCTTATAAAGGAATGCTGAATGCGAGCTGTGCTATTGCTAATTTTTCACCGGACACTGCAACAGTGGTTGACTGTAAGACTGAAGGCGTGACTTCTGGAGCACCTGCTTATTTAGTCTGGCAGAAGTTACCGTCATTTGTATCACCTAAAATGAATTCGAGTTTGTGGGCTATCATGCCGTATATTAAAGAATTTAATTTGCAGTATACACACGATAGACAAGCAGAATTAATTAGTACGGATTATGCGGGATCAAAATATTACTTATGTGGCGGATAAACTATGACTTATTTTCGATTTAAATTAAAAGGTTTTACGTTAATAGAATTGCTATTAGTGATGGCGATTATGAGTAGTATTCTGGTTGCCATTCTGGGTTATACCACTCAACGAAGTGATGAAATGCGGCGTGACCGAGCAGTGATGCAAGTGCAACAAATTCTTAGCGCAGGATTAGCTTATTATGTGAATATTGGCGCATGGCCTGATGAGATAAAGGATTTACAGGATGGAAGCTATCTTCCCAGTGGCACAATGAATAATCCGTGGGGACTCGCGTATGCAATAAAATCTCCTGCATCTACCAATGCGCCTACCTTTTCTATTTGCAGTTCGATGACTGGCAAGAATTCTTATGCTGCAGCGACTATTATCGCGGGGCGATTACCGATGGCATCCGTGGTTGATGGGTCTGTTATTACCACGACCACACCACCTCCTGCGCCTCCTGCCCCCCCTGCACCTCCTATAACGACAACTACCTGCCCAACAACAAATGGGCCTTGTACTAAAGATAGTACTTCTTGTACTGTTATCTCCAGTGTGACTATTCCGGGACAGAACTTAAATAATGCGCGTTCTATCAATTTTGCCGGGCTTTATCATAATGGCGCTTGTGTTGCAGCACCTGCTTGCCCATTAAATATGGTACCTACTATTGTTGTGACACCTGTTTCTATTAGTGGTATGAATGATCCAGGTAATACAATTGTTTATCCTATTACTAGTTTTACGGCTTATGCTGCAGGTGAGACTATACAGACTGGCTTGCCAGGATTAAAACCGTTGGATTGCAATCTGACAGCGCAGACGGATTGTGATATGGTAACTACGGAGCCACCGACACCTGCTACGACAGGCAGCTATTGGCGTGTCTGTGTCAATATCGTCACGCAAAAAGGCGTAGTCAATAAGGCGGGCGGAAATCCTAATTGGGCAAAAGATGCAGCAGTTGTTTTGGCATTAACACGGTGTATGCCTGCGAGTGAACCAACTACGCCTGCTGTTTCTGGTTCAGCAGTAAAATATAATCCAGAGGGGTAAGTACATTGGAAATAGGAGTAATAGTATCTATTTCGTCTATGATGTAGCCCCAAGCTATCGCAACTTGCAGGCCCTGTATTGCAGTTATAAGGATCAAAAGGATTAACTGCCACACATTGCGTATCAAAATAAGTATATTGACCTTCATAGCCTTTAATTTCTGTATCATATTCAGTTATTTTGTCCGTAGGCTTGTATTCTGAACTATGTGGGTCGTTGACTTTTAATCCAGGGGGTTTTTCATTGCAATATTGAATGTATTTGTTTCCTATTGCAGCGCCTATTGGTGGTGTTAAAGTGCAAGTATAGCCTGCGTTTCTATAGGCTACATAATTTGCATTAGTCACTGGATAGGGCGCGAGCTGCATCGTTTCTGCAAACTTAATCTCTGGAGCTGAGTTATAAGTAGCAACGCCAGTATAACCTGCTGGACAGACTGCATCTGTAGTACTAACGATCTGATTAACAGCCCCAGCATCATAGCCAACAGTTTTAAACTGGACACTTCTAGTAACTGTACAGGAGTCTGGGCAATTCGGTGTTTTTCCATATGGCGTATTCTCATTTATATCAGGACACACTGGAGTTACAGGGCACACGGGTAAGTTACTGTAATTTTCATTAGAAATGGGCAATGTTGGAATACTCACGCCAGGATGCTTTGCTTGCAATGGCAGTGATCCAGACCCGGGAGGAACAATTTGCGTGCTACCGGATGGAGGACGTAGTATCGTGACAGGTACAGGTACAAACTCATTCATTGGCGTAGGAGGTGGCACTAGTACGGTCGAAGGAGTTTGAGCAGGTGAAGAAGGTATTGTCGTAACAGGTACTGGAGTTTGTGTTGATGGAGAAGGTGTTACCGATATTGTAATAGCGGATGCATGAGAAGAAATGAGACTAAGAACAGAAGCAGCTCCACATGCACCTGCTAATGTGAAAATTCCTTTTTTCATGATACAACTCCTATAATGAATTTGTTTATCATATAAAGGAAATGTATTGCTTTGCAATCGACTTATTAATTACTTTTAAGTTTTTAAAGACAGCCTGTAAAAATCATTACACATTCCAGAATAAATCACTTATACTTAAAAACAGTTTTTTGGATAAAATAGATTGGCTTATATCTAATGGAGTATGTAATGAAGTGCTTCGTCACTAGGATAAGTTTAACAGGGATCAGTGCATTTCTTTTTACTTTGCCGATCGTTGCTATGGCAGGCTGGCAAGTCGCAAAACCCCGACAGTCTGTTCCGAGCGAGCCCTTTTTTCAAGCGGGCTATCAACATGACACTTCTTTTGTGCCGACTTATGGAAGTTCTGCTTTTCCTAATCAATTTTCTAATCTAGGCAAGCCTGCGGCTGTTTATGCGATTAGTGTGAGCGGTTCGCTAAAAGAAAATATCGTGCGTATTATGGATCGCTACCATTGGAAAGTGGTATGGCAAGCGCCTTATGATTACAATTTTGATGGGCGGGTCACAGGATCGAGTTTACCGAATGTCATGGAAAAATTAATTAAGCCATTTCCATTGCAAGCCGTTTTATATATGTCTAATCGTACAATGACTATTTTGCCAAGGAAACTGTAATGCTTTATACAAGAATGGTTCTGCTGTTTATTACGATTGCTTTATTCCTATCTGGTTGTAACTCACCTGTTTACAATCAGACAGAAGGTAATGTGGCTGATGTCAAACAACGTGTAGATGAAGCAAGGGTGAAATCAAATAATTCAGGCAAGCAACCCCCTGCGTTGATAGTTAAAGAAGATCCGTATGTGGATAAAACGCCTATTGATTTGGCAAAACAACCTACTTGGTTGAGAAACCATATTATTTTAAGAGGGAACCAACTGCCTTTCTCTTACTATAGCCGAGCTGTGGTCGGAGGTGCGGGTCGTAATATATTGACCCGCTACCAAGTGGGTTTGGATGATACGGCTAAGGTATCGATGAATTATTCGGGTACGGTCAAAGGTGCTTTAGATTTGTTGGCTGCTAAATCAGGCTATGTGTATTCAATCAATGGTAATTCTGTTTATTGGCAAGCATTTTTGACTAAAACATTTGATATTGCTTTTATGCCGGGTGCTTCTGATTACATGATGGGTAAAGCTGCAAGTGGTTCAGGGATTAGTAATGTTTCAAGTGGTAGTGGTGGAGGAAATACGACAGTGACGGCTATTATTGATGATAGTGCATCGTCACAATATAGTAATTTAAAAGGAACACTCTCTATTTGGAAGGATTTGGAAAGTACTATCAAGCAATTGCTTTCGCCACAAGGCAGTGTCATGGTTTCAGAGTCCACGACATCCGTTACTGTTCGTGATAGGCCAACGAATTTACAGTTGGTCGGTAAATATATCGCAAATTTAAATAATACGCTTTCGAGACAAGTGTTAGTTAAAGTTCAAGTGTTGGATATTTCACTTTCTAATGCATTTAACTTTGGTATTAATTGGCAAGCCGTGAAAACAGCATTAGGTAATCAATTTCAATTAAATGCGAGTTATGGCACACCTATTAGCCTGAGTACATTAAATCCATTCGTGACGACTACGCCATTGCCACAAAATGGTGGAGGCGCGCCAGGGCTACCTCAATTTGGTACGGTGAATCTTAATCCAAACAGTACTGCAGGTGTTACGGCTTTGATTAATGCGTTGACCCAACAAGGGAAAGTATCTTTGGTTACTGAGCCTAGAGTGATTTGTCTCAATAATAATGTATCTGTTATACGTATTGTTCAACAGGCGGGTTATTTGGCAAGTGTACAAACGACATCGCTTTCAGGTTCTGCGAGTGGGGGTGCGTCTATTACCACACAAGTTACGCCAGGCACTGTCGTGACGGGATTGACATTGTATATTTTGCCTAAAATTATGGGTGATAAGGTATTTTTACAAGTGAATGCAGATTTATCGACTAATAATGGTATTGCTACTTTGTCTTCTACATCGGGAAGTTCTCCTTCATCAGGCAATACATCGCCTGTTATTCAAGTGCCTAATGTGACCCAAAAACAATTTAATCAGCGTAGCGTAGTTAACTCTGGAGATACATTGATCCTTTCTGGTTTTAGGCAAGTATCTAATCAGGCGAATGCAATGCAAATGTTTCAATCACAGGCGCTGGGAGGTAAAGCGGCTGTTGAAGTGACAAGTGAAACCATCGTTTTAATCACGCCTATTATATTGCACGGGTTTGCTTAAATGCCGTACATCACTCGAGAAGATGGCGAACGTTTTATTATTCCATCCTATCGTGATGTGTTGAGCGCGAAAAAACCCAGCCTTTTAAGAAGAGAAATTTTACTGCTTGCGGGTAATTATGGTGAATATATTACTTTGCAAAAGAAAAATGCTTCTCAATATGAAATTGCATTTTCTCCTGATTCAGGGGCTTTATTAGGCGAAACAGTTTGGCATTATTTTAAACGCCCTCGTGATTTAGTCTATTGTGAAGCTATTTCTAACACCGATGCGATTTTAGTGGTCGTTAAATCAGGAAGTGTTTATCTGGATGGTAGTTTTCCTCTAGACAGTATTGTTGAAGAACTTGTTATTTTTAAAACTCAGCAAAATAATTTTGATATTTATCTGTATGGCGATGTGCCTATCAGCCAACTACCTGAAGATGATAAATTTTCATTTGATGCGGCTTCAGTCAAATCATTTAACATTTTAAAAAAACCTGTTTTTCCAACATTACCTACAGTTAAACAGTTTCAATTACAATTGGTTAATACTGTATTAAAATCGCAAGGTATTGGCGTTTTTCCTACTAAAATAATAGCTATGATGGTGCTTTTGGTAGCGCTTCTTTGGATGGGATGGGATTATATTTCCACGCATAAGAAAACAATCAGTATGCCGCAGACTTTTATTAAGGTTATTAATCCTTATGAATTATACATCAGTAAATTAACCTCACCTAACCCAGCGATGCTGATACATCAACTTGTGAATAACACCGCTCTATTTTTCACACTACCTGGGTGGTTTGTAGGTGCGTTTGTTTATGATAATAATCTTGGGATGGATGCTATAGTGAAATCCAGGGGGGCGAGGGTTGATGCGCTTTATAAGTGGGCAGAAAAAAATAACGTAAAAGTAGAATTAACTCCTGATGGCTTTCATTTGAAGTTGATTTTAACATCCATGAATAGACCTGAGCCGAATGTTATTTATCGTTTGGATAGTGTTATCGCAAATTTAATAGATAGATTGTCTTATATTATTCCTGGTAATCCATTAAATGTAGGGGAATTTGTTAATAATGGAACTTATAAAGAAGCGAAATTAACCATTCAATTTAATGCGATATCGCCTACTTTACTCAATATTATCGGACAACAATTAAAAATGCTGCCACTTATACTGTCAAAAGTGAATGTGGTTGTTACAAATGGAAAATTAACGGGTTCAATTGTTCTTACAGCGCTAGGAAACTAAATCCAGAAAATTAAATTCAGGAAACTAAACTATGGAAAAAGAAAAACTCGCAGAAATGACAGCAAAACAAAAAGCTATGATAGGCGTTATGGTTGTCATAGTGCTTGTCGTGATATGGCAGGTCATGGGCTTGATCGGCACAGGCTCAACTAAACCTGTTCCATCGGCTACTCCTACTGTGAATAAAAACAGTGGAGCTAGTAAAATGGGAGCTTCTCCTCCTTCTCCTTCGACAGAAGGTAATAAAACGCTACAGCAAAATGAGCTGCGGCAAGCACCTGTCGCGAATGATGCACGATTTTTGCAATTGCAGCAAATGAGTGAACAAAAATACATTGGAAAATTAAATGATTTAGAAGATTTAAAAATACAGCGTGAGATTGCTGAAACTAACCAGGCTATTGCAACAGCGAAACTGGCCACAGTGACAGCCGAAAAAAATATCAACGATCTTTTAACTAAACCTGCCAAGCCTGAAGTGCCAGCCTCTGCTTATGCGAATAAATTAGCTCATCCGGGTACTGAAGAGACAGCTGCTGAAGGTTCTCTTGCATCTTCCGCTACTCGCGCGATGCCTGAGGTAGATTACACAATTATTTCTGTTTCAATGCAATTGCATAAATGGAATGCCATCATTGGGTATCAGGGAAAGTTGTTTAATGTGGGTATTGGTGATGTATTGGCGGCTGATGGCTCCGTAGTGACAGATATTAATAAAAATAGCGTGACTTTAAAGAAAGATGGTGGAATAAGGAAGATAAATATTACGACAGGCATATGATAATATGAATAGCCATTTTACAAATACCCGTCATTTTTCTTTCAGTGACCGTTTTTGTCTTAGTGTTGACCAAGCATTACGAGCTGTTTTTAATAATCCTAAAACAACAGGTAGGCCTTACCCTGTGGATGATATGGAGGAGCCTAACTTAACTATTGCAGAGCGTCAGCATTCATCTGGGCTTATGCGAGTAAATCATACGGGCGAAGTCTGTGCGCAAGCTTTGTATCATGGTCAAAGCATTACTTCCTATGGCCACGCTATGAAAGAAAAAATGCATCAGGCGGCTATTGAGGAAGGCGACCATTTGGCATGGTGCCATCGGCGTATTCTAGAATTAGATAGTCATACCAGCTATCTTAATTTTTTATGGTACCTCGGTTCATTTGCAATGGGTTTGGCCGCAGGATTCATTGGTGATTCATGGAGTTTAGGTTTCGTTGCTGAAACCGAAACGCAAGTGATTCAACATTTAGAGAAACATTTAATGCTTTTGCCTCTGCAAGATAAAAAAAGCTATGCTATTTTGAAAAAAATGCAGTCTGATGAAGAGCAACATAAAAATCATGCCAGAGATGCAGGGGCTAAAACTCTCCCACGGCCTATTAAAAAACTCATGGGTGTTCTATCAGCTATCATGGTAAAAACAGCTTACTGGATGTAGGGTAGATTTTCTACTATGCTGTTTTATGGCAACAGGTTAGTCCTTCTTTAGAAACGGCCATTTTTGGCCAATCTTTTGCGAAACATTTCTTTAAAATGCTCATATACTACCTGTATGCTGCGCTTTTTGTAAGTGTTCACGCTTTAATAGGCAAAGTCCGTATTTGGCCAATCTCGTGCGAAAATTTTATAAAAATGTGCTCACATACAAGTGTATGCTGCGCTATTTGACCTATGACGTTTTATGTAAAATAACCAATGCAGATGTTTGAATAAGCCAGGTAATCCAGATGATATCCATAAAATAAGGAAACCAACGGCGTTTTGCTATCCAATAAATAATAGTAGGAACAAGGCCGACTAAAACAGGAATGGCGAGCAGCGTTATTACATTACGGATGATGTTTCCCGCTTGGCCACCTGAGAAAACGCTAGTTAAAATATCTGAAATCCAATCATGTGCTAACAGTAAATATTGTAATCCCTGTTGTGCATAGGGCATTCCAACTGTAATTGCTATACTTAATAAGATAATGACAATGATTTGTTTTAACATAGTTATTCTTCCTTGTTTAATTAATTTATTTTACCATTTAACCAATATTGTTATAAAAAGACCTATGACAGACATAACAATAAGTTGCCATGCATCGACAGATGAAATAAGCGGAATAGTATAATCTTGTATTGTAAACAAAATTAATAGCCCGAGGGTCAGTGTGATAACAGGCATTAGCGCGGAACGTGCTGACGCTAGAATAATCAACACTGCTATCACTATTTTCCCGCCACTATAAATATAATCAATCCACATGGGAAATAAATGATGCGTAGAAAGATAGTAATAAGTACCTATTATGATCGCAATTAAAATAATATGCGAAAGAATGGATGTGAGTGAAAACAAATGACCGTTTCTTTTATGGCGCATAGTGAGAGTAACTACTTTAATTAAAGTACTAAAGATAACATATTTAGCTGCGAAGTCCTACGCCCTTTTTTAATAAAAATAAAGACCAAACAAAAAGAATAATCAATAACAAACCCGTTAATAAAAATCCATAATAAATATTAATGTCAGAGATACCTAATATTCCATATCTAAATGTATCAACCATATTTAATACGGGATTTAAAAGGGAGAGTTTTTGCCAAAGAGGGGGAAGTTGTTTAATTGAATAAAATACACCCCCTAAATAAGTCAATGGAGTGAGTACAAATGTCGGGATAAAAGCAACATCATCGAATCGTTTTGCGAAAATCCCATTAATAAATCCAGCTAATGAAAATAATAGAGAAGCTGAAATAGCCATGCTTATAACGATAATCGTATTATAAATATGGATATGTGTGAAAAAGAGAGCAATCAATACGACTACGATACCCACTAATAATCCACGTAACGCCCCTGAAACCGTATATCCACACAAAATAATATAACTTGGCATTGAGGAGACGAGCATTTCTTCAATGCTTTTACTGAATTTAGCGCCAAAAAAAGAAGAAGAAGTGTTCGCATAGGCATTCGTTATCATGGCCATCATCACTAATCCGGGAGCAATATACTGTATATAAGAGAATCCTTGGATAGGATGAAGCTGTGCTCCAATTAATTTGCCAAAAATAATAAAATAAAGTGTCATGGTGATAGCAGGGGGTAATAACGTTTGTGTCCAAATTCTTATAAAACGTATAATTTCTTTATGTAAAATAGTTTGTAACGCAATGCTATTTTTCCTGGAAAATATTGAATGCAAGATCATGTCGGTAATGCCTTATTTTCAGCAACCAAATGAATAAATAATTCTTCAAGACGATTCGTCTTATTATGTATGCTATTAATTTGGATGTTTTGTTTGTTAAGTTCATCAAATAACTTATTCAACGATTGATTTTTAAATAATTCAACTTCAATAGTGAGATTATCCAGGAGGCGATAAGAGTAATCTCTTGACTTTGTTAAGTGATCAATAGGATTAGCAATTTCAAGCAGTAATGTTTGCATAGTTAATTGATTGATTAATGATTTTGTACTTGCATTCTTTATAATTTCACCATGGTCGATAATGGCTATATTCTTGCAAAGCTTTTCTGCTTCTTCAAGATAATGTGTCGTTAGAATAATGGTAGTACCTTGTTGATTCAATCGGGTAAGGAAATTCCACAAAGAATGTCTTAACTCAATATCAACACCTGCGGTGGGTTCGTCAAGGATCAGTAATTTGGGTTGGTTAATGAGGGCACGTGCAATCATTAGCCGTCTCTTCATCCCACCCGATAAATGTAACACGCGCCGTTCGCGTAACTCCCATAAGCCCATTTCTTTTAAATAGAGTTCTGCATGTGGAATAGCTATTTTGCGAGAGATGCCGTAATAACCTGCTTGATTAATGATAACATCTATTATTTTTTCAAATGGATTAAAATTAATTTCTTGTGGCACGATACCAATACAAGATTTAGCTGCTTCGAAATGAGTGTCAATATTGTATCCAAAAACGGCTATTGTTCCTGAGGTTTTTTTAACAAGTGAGGACAAAATGCCGATGGTAGTTGATTTTCCAGCGCCATTTGGCCCTAGTAAACCAAAAAAATCTCCTTCGGCAATAGTGAAACTAATACCTTTGAGTGCGGTTGCTCCGGTAGGATATATCTTAGTAAGATTTTTTACAGTGAGTGCGGCCATAACTGTGATATTAGCATACAGCTTTACATCTCAAAAATAGTTATTTTCAATTATAAAGCTTTGCCAATTCTTCTGAACGGTTTTTGGCTGCTAATACTGCTTCTAACATGATTTCACGAATATTGTATTTCTCAAGCATTTGAAGAGCCTCTGCGGTGGTGCCACCCGGTGAAGTTACTGAGTTGCGTAGTTCTATGATATTTTTTTCACTTTTAAGTGCCATAGATGCTGCACCAAATGCAGTTTGTAACGTGAGGAGACGGGCAGTCTCTGGTGTTAAACCTAATTTTTCTCCTGCTTGTTGGAGTGCTTCCATCATTAAGAAAAAATAGGCTGGGCCTGAGCCTGATAATCCGGTTACTGCATTCAGTAATGATTCGTCATCTAACCAGACAATCATTCCAACGGCTTTTAAGATAGTTTCAGCGATGTCTTTTTGTTGTTCGGAGACATAGTGATTGGCAAATAATGCAGATGCGCCGCAGCCGATGAGTGCTGGTATATTTGGCATACAACGTACGATAGGAACTGAGCCTCCTAAGCAGTGTTGTATACTGGATTCAGTGATCCCTGCTGCAACAGAAATAATAAGCGGTTTTCTTTGTTGAATATTGTCTACAAGCGAGCGTGCCACTTGGGTAAATATCTGTGGCTTAACAGCCAAAATAATAATATCTGCTTTTTTGATAATAACTAAATTATCAATAGATGTCTGAACGTTAAATTGCTTATTTAACGCGTTTAATTTTTCTATATCTGGATCTGAAATAGCTATTTTTTCTGGAGAATAATGTTGGCTGATGAGACCTCCCAGCAAGCTAGCTCCCATATTGCCGGCACCAATAATAGCAATGTTTGCACTTTCTTTTTGCATAATTACCCTACAGTTTTAAAAGCATCTTTAGCACGTGAAATCATTAATGCTTTGGATGAAAAAATATTTTGTAATTCTTTATAAGGTATTTCAACTTCTTGTGGCCCATTCGCGTAGGGAGCCACTTGATATTCATCAAAGGTAATTAAAAGAGAATCGCCTTGTATATTCCAATTTTTATAATTTGCTGCAGTGGGTTTGGCACCGTTTGCAATCATCCATTTGTCTTGTAAAGAAGCATTTAATTTATGATTGCTATAAGTAGCAAGGGCTTTTAGATAATTTTTTCGAGGTTGGAATAAATCACTGAGTGCTAATTCTTTGCCGTGCGTTAAATCAAAATTAAGGACACGGTATCGGTGGAAAGGATGAGCGCGGCCGGCTTGCATACCTTCTATGTTTAAGCGCACACTGATTAAAGTTAATGGACCTGGGTGAATCACATCCACATCATAATCCATAGTAAAGCTGTTATTTCTCACTGACTCTGGCAATGTTTTCATATGAGCTGCGTCATGTGTAATACTATTCTTAAAATTCTCAATTTCTGTAGTAATGATTTTATGGATTTTCTGATTAAAATTTTGGGCTGAGCTTGAAAGTGACCGCCCCGTGATTTGTGGATAGGTGGTGTCAATTTTATAATATTGTTGTATATTTTCTTCATTTTCGGTTTTGGAAATGACTTTCAGTTGGCTGTTAATGATCACTGCCTCGTTTTCGTTATCAGGAGGTGCGGTGGCAGAAGCCAAGTTTGTAAAGGCTAATAATAAAATTAAAATTAAGTTTTTCATAATAGATTATCCTCTGATCTAAAGAGATGATCAAAAATATACCAAACAGCCTGCCACTACGTCAACAAAAAATAAAAGTTTTTCATTCTGGCCAAAATATACGCATACCTGGTTCTTACTATCAGATATAATAGGCCAATTTTAACGGGTTACTGCTGAGTAAATGGCTATGAAACTGGCTTTTTGCCTATTTAAGTACTTTCCCTTTGGTGGGTTACAACGTGATTTCTTGCGTATTGCTAAAGAAGTAGTGTGCCGTGGGCATCAGGTAGATGTATTTACAATGCTGTGGGAAGGTGAATTAGAACCTGCTCTTTCAATTCATATTATTCCTGTTAAAAAATTACAAAATCATCAACGCGCTCAAGCATTTTTTGCGAAAGTTCAACCTCGCTTAATTGACTATGATTTAGTGGTTGGCTTTAATAAAATGCCTGGACTTGATGTCTACTATGCGGCAGATACTTGCTATCAAGCAAAGGCTAAACAGCAGCACGGCGTTTGGTATCAGTTAACGCCGCGTTATCGTCATTTGATTGATTATGAAAAATCTGTATTTTCTGTGGAAGAAACTACTAAAATTTTATTACTATCACGCAAACAGCAAAATGAATTTGTTCATTTTTATAAAACACCTGATAGACGCTTTGAATTATTGCCACCAGGGATCGCGAAAGATCGTATCGCGCCTCCTAATGCGCGAGATATTCGCTGCCATGTACGACAGACATTTAAAATACAGGAGCAAGAATTTTTATTAGTATTGGTCGGTTCTGGATTTAAAACAAAGGGATTGGATCGTGTTTTAGTAGGGTACGCTGCTTTACCTGATGAATTAAAAAATAAATCATATCTCTATATTGTAGGACAAGATAATTCTCGTTTATTTGAAAAACAGGCAAAAAAATTAAATATTTTACCGCGTATCCAATTTCTGGGCGGGCGTAATGATGTCGCTGATTTATTATTAGCAGCAGATGTATTAGTACACCCTGCCTATAATGAAAATACAGGCACGGTATTGTTGGAAGCGCTCGCCTCTGGATTGCCTGTTTTGACAACGGATATCTGTGGTTATGCGCATTTTATAAAAGACGCTGAAGCGGGTATTGTGCTCTCTTCTCCGTTTCAGCAAAGCGAATTTAATCAAAGCTTGGTAGAAATGCTTTCTCATCAAAAACGTATTGATTGGCAAGAAAAAGCCTTGGCATTCTCTAAGCAAGCTGATATTTATAGTTTGCCTGAACGAGCAGTCGATATTATTGAAAATAGTCACCGTCAGAGAAAATATAGTTTTGAAGAAATGATGGCACTTAAAGGGGAAGTTTATCGTACACTGGAAGGACGCTGCACACAGCGTGTTGTGCTAGACAATCAAGTGTATTTTATTAAGCAACATTCCGGGATAGGGTGGAAGGAAATTTTTAAGAATATTTTTCAATTAAGAATACCTGTGATAAGTGCTAAAAATGAATGGTTGGCATTGCAACGATTACAGGAATTAAATATCGCATGTCCAAAAATTATCAGTTATGGCTGTCAAGGTATCAATCCTGCGACACGAAAATCTTATATTATGATGGAGGCATTAAACAATCACATTAGTTTAGAAGAGTTAAGTAAAAACTGGCAACATTGTCCGCCTTCTTTTATAACGAAAAAAAATCTCATTGAAGCGGTAGCACGGATTGCGCGGACTTTACATGAAAATGGAATTAATCATCGGGATTTTTATATTTGCCATTTTCTGTTAGATTTGAGTTTATTAGAGTTGGAGGCAATACCGGCAAATCCTAAGCTTTATTTAATTGATTTGCATCGAGCGAGTGTACGAAAGAAAATACCTATACGATGGATTATCAAAGACCTTGCAGGGCTGTATTTTTCAGTTAAAAATATTGGATTAACTCAACGAGATTTTTTGCGATTTATGAGAGCGTATCGTAGTAAAAACAGCTTTCAAAAAGAAGGTGGATTTTGGAAAAAGGTGATTCAACGTGGTGAGAAGTTATATAAAAAAATCGAGGGATAATAGGAGTATTGCTCTAGTAAAGCCTTTTAAATTGGTATTAAAAGGAGTTAAAGAAGCTATCTATTGCGATAAAATTATTCGGTTTGTTCCAGGAAAACGAGTCGTTGCATTTGGTAAATGGGGCAATCAAGAGATTGTTGCCAAGTTATTTTATAAAAAATCCTATTTAGAACGTGATGCTACTGGTGTTCGTGTTTTATTGCGGGGCAATGTTCCAACGCCACGTTTGCTTTACCAGGGCGCTGGCACAGTGGAAAATAAAAAAATGGAAGTTTTATTATTTGAAAGAATTACGCCGGCAGAAAATTTAGAATTTCTATGGCAAGAAAAAAAGGGTTCATGCGAATCTGTGGACTTAATGAATAGGATTATAACAGAAATAGCAACGCAGCATGTGTTAGGCATACAGCAAATGGATTTGCATTTAAAAAATTTTTTAGTGACAGAAAAAACAATTTATACATTAGATGGCGGTGGAATAAAAAAAACACCTCCAACATTGGATAAAAACTTTAGTTTAAAACATCTTGCCTTATTTTTTTCGCAGCTAGGTGTAAATACAGAACCCTTACAAAAAGAGTTATTTAAAACATATTGCAAATTACGTGGTTGGATGTTTAAGCAAGCTTATTGGGATATATTAAAAAAATTAATTGCTCGTCAAAACAAAAAACGCCGGCAGCA
The DNA here is from genome assembly GCA_021323555.1 of Gammaproteobacteria bacterium. The sequence goes on from JAJONP010000007.1 coordinate 44,966, forward strand.
ATATTATAAGAAAGTTTTTCGTAATTGTACGGCTTTTACAAGAGTCAATACACTTAACAAAACTATTGTTTATGACCGTGATTATCAATCATCTTTATTTATGGATTTTCTGCATGAACCAGAAAAAATGTTTGCGCAATCGGGTGTGACATTCTTAAAAGCAGGTCGCACTTCAACTGTTGCAAAAATACGTGTTAATGAAAGATGGCTTGTAGTTAAGCGATATAATATTAAAAATCCTTGGCATTGGCTGAGGCGTTGCTTACGTAGGACCCGCGCTGCAAATTCCTGGTGGTTAGCGCATTATTTACGTTTATTTGGTATTTCAACGGCAAAGCCGGTCGCTTATATTGAAAATCATTTTTTAGGATTGCGAGGAACATCTTATTTTATTATGGAATATATTGCAGGACAAAACATGGGTGAATTTTTTTCTACTTCTCCTGGACATTCAAAAGGTACTTTAGAAATAGCCAGGCGCATTTTAGATGTATTTTATTATTTAGGAAAATTAAAAATTACCCATGGCGACTTAAAAATGACAAATATTTTATTGGAAAATGAAAAGCCTGTATTAATTGATTTAGATGGTATGCGGGAACACAAGACTCTTTTGGGTTTTAAGCGCGCATTTCAGAAAGAGATTAAACGGTTCATGAGAAATTGGGAAAAAGAGTCTACTATTTATAAGCTATTTATGAAATTTCTACGCTTATCCGGGAAAGGTTAAGCTGTAAAATATACCGTTATATTTCTACAGAAAGTGTTATAATATACCTGTATTTTTTACGGGCAAGCTACAATGAAACGCTATCTTATTGATAAATTGAAAGATTGGATTAACTCTCCTTCTCGCAAGCCTGCTGTGCTTAGAGGCGCGCGACAGGTAGGCAAAACGTGGATTGTCAGGGAGCTTGCCAAACAAACAGGCAAACGGCTCATCGAGCTTAATTTTGAAAAACAGCGTTCTCTTGCTATTCATTTTGAAAGCAATGGTCCCTCCATGATTTTATTAAATTTAGAAAGCGCATTGAATCAACCTATTCATCCAGCAGATTCTATTTTGTTTTTAGATGAAATTCAGGCTGCGCCTGATCTGCTTGCAAAATTGCCATGGTTTTATGAGGATATGCCTGAGCTTGCTGTTATGACTGCGGGATCCTTGCTGGGGTTTGTATTGGAAAATCACACATTTAGTATGCCTGTTGGGCGTATCCAATATTTCTTTATTGAACCTTTAGGATTTGAAGAATTTTTGTTAGCAAAAAATGAAACGCATTTATTATCAGCCATAGAAAAAGTTTCTGTTGAAAAACCTTTGAATGCATCATTACATGAAAAAGCTAATCAATTATTTAAAGAATTTGTTATTGTGGGCGGTATGCCAGAAGCAGTTTCTACCTGGGTTAAAACGCATTCATTGGAAGCAATCGCAGAAGTACATAATAATTTAATGAATACTTATCAAGATGATTTTATGAAATATGCGGGAAGATTATCTATTACTCATTTGGAAAAAGTGTTGCATGCAATCCCAAGGTTATTAACTAAAAAATTTGTTTATAGCCATGTGGATTCTACTGCGCGGCATGAAAGTATTAAGCAAGGGCTAACTTTATTATTAAAAGCGCGATTATGCCATAACGTACAAAGTGCAAATGCAAATGGCATTCCTCTTGGTGCTGAAGTGAATTCAAAGATATTTAAAATTATTTTAATTGATGTTGGATTGGTTTCAACTATGTTAGGACTGAAGCTACATCAATTTAGTAACATGGCGGATATCTTATTTATCAATAAAGGAGCTTTAGCAGAACAAGTTGTTGGACAGCTATTACGTTTATTATCACCCTATTATATTGAACCTACATTACATTATTGGAACCGTGAATTAGCCAGTTCGAGTGCTGAAATTGATTATTTAATTCAAGATAATCAACGGTTGGTTCCAATTGAAGTGAAGGCAGGGGCTGAGGGGAAACTAAGATCATTGCATCAATTTATGAGTGAAAAACCGTGGAAACTTGCAATTCGTTTTTATGCTGGAACTATTCAACGTGATCACATCAAATCAAAAACAACAACGGGTGAATTGAATGATTATGCACTTATCTCACTGCCATTTTATTTGGTAGGCCAGTTAAATAGATTATTAAAACAATTTTAATGAATAGTTTTAATGTCTAATTATAATGAATATTCAATTCATCGCATCATTTCGCGTGCGGTGGTTTGAATTGAGGTGATTCACTAATCAGACGAGCGGATTTTAACTCGTCCACTAACCCTGCTCCAATCCCTCCTAAACCTAGCAACCGTTCTTCTGCTTTTCGAGTCACATAAGGGTCTACAGAGGAATCGCCTGGCAAATCTCTGCCTTCGTGGATGCTTCCTCCCCTTGCGCTGGTAGCAGAGTAACTATCAATAACACCTGATGTATTGCCTTTATTAACAGATAACGCTACAGCGACACCAAATTGAGTCATACCAAAAAGACTCTCGAACACTTCTTCTAATTCTTCATTAGCCGAGGGGCTATTCACAAATCTTGGGTACTCATTCGCGTCTTGTTGCTGTTGTATTTCGCGTTCTATTTTATTCGTCAAGGCATCTAGCTTTTTTTCAAGTTCTTTTTCACTCAGACGCTTTGCAGGGTTAGGTTCAAGTTTATTGAGTTCATTCAAAAATGTTTTAAAAAATGTTTTTGCTTCTGTAATATTAAATTCTGCTTTGAAAAAAAGTCCCAGATCAAATTTAAGCGTTGGATTTTTTTCCATAAGAGGTGCAGCTATTAAAGCCACTAAAAGCGTTTTTTGTTTAGCGGGATCTGTCAGTAAGTCTTGAGGCACGCCATCTGGTCGATACGCTTCAAGCAATGCGTTTTTTACCATTTGAACGGCTTTTTGTTTATCTTCAGGCTTCATAATGCCTTTTTTAATCAATTGATCACAGAATTTTTCTAAAGCTTGTTCTAAACGATCTTCTAACATTGTGTATGCCATGGCCGCGCTCCTTTTTTTAACAATAAATAAAGTATAGCAAAATGATGGCTATTTTTATTGGTTTATTTGCATTACAGTAGTTTTCCATGAAGAACGATCAATCTATCAAGCTTTTACAAATAGCACTCGCTGTGCCCTTACGGCGTTATTTTCATTATTTACCTCCAGAAACAGGGGCTTGGGAGAAATTACAGCCTGGGATGCGGGTGCGCGTTCCTTTTCGGCGACGAGAATTGATCGGGATTTTTGTGGGATTTACAACTCAATCCGATGTAGCCTTATCTAAATTAAAGCCAATTTTAAGTATCATAGATGATAACATTTTAATCTCGAAAGATATTTTTAATCTTTGTGTGTGGGCGAGTGAGTATTATCACTATCCTATTGGCGAAGTTTTAATGAATGCTTTACCGACTTTATTACGACAAGGCAAAAGTGTTAGCGCTTTTTCACTGGCTACCATCAAAAAAAATGTGCTTCCTGTTTACTCAGAAAATACAGAACAACCTTTACTATTAAATACAGAACAACAAACGGCTGTAAATACTATTCAAGCTGCTGGAAATCATTTTCAAGTTTTTTTATTGGATGGTGTCACCGGTAGCGGTAAAACAGAAGTGTATTTGCAAGTGATTGCGGATATATTAAAAGCACAAAAGCAAGTGTTAGTGTTAGTGCCTGAAATTGGTTTAACCCCTCAGACTATTCAACGTTTTCGTGAACGGTTTTCTGTATTAGTCGTTGCATTGCATTCGGGTCTTAGCGAAAAAGAACGTTTACAAGCTTGGAATAGCGCATACACAAATAATGCTAAAATTTTAATTGGTACACGATCAGCCGTCTTTTCATCTATGCCAAATTTGGGGCTCATTATTATTGATGAGGAGCATGATCTTTCTTTCAAGCAGCAAGATAGTTTTCGCTATCATGCGCGTGATGTGGCAATTATGCGCGCGCATTTTAAAAAAATTCCTATTATATTAGGTTCAGCAACGCCTGCATTGGAAACTTTACATAAAGCGCAACAAGGAAAATTTATTCATTTACGGTTGCCCCATCGTGCGGGTGCGGCTCAATTGCCTGAGTTTTCGGTACTGGATATTCGTAATAAATCCTTGGAAGAAGGGTTGTCACAAGAGATACTTGAAAATATTCGGCAGCATTTAGAACGGGGTGAGCAAGTCATGCTGTTTTTAAATCGCCGTGGATTTGCACCTGTTTTATTATGTCGTGCCTGCGGGTGGATGGCGATTTGCAAACGTTGTGATGCGCGTATGACGTATCATCAACATTCGAATCGTTTGCATTGCCATCATTGCGCTTCGGACATACCGTTATTGACGCGATGTGGAGCATGTAATAAAAAAGAATTACAACCCGTGGGCTTAGGAACTGAACGTTTAGAAAAAGTATTAAAGAAAAATTTTCCGAATTATTCTATCGCACGTATTGATCGCGATAGTACAAAACGTAAAGGTTCAATAGAAACTTTATTACAAGCCATACAATCAGGTGAACATCGTATTTTAATTGGCACACAAATGTTGGCAAAAGGACATCATTTTCCGAATGTGACCCTCGTGACTATTGTGGATGCTGATGGTGGTTTTTTTAGTAGTGATTTCCGCGCGCTTGAACGGATGGGGCAATTATTATTACAGGTTGCAGGCCGCGCAGGGCGTGTTGAAAAAAAAGGGAAGGTGATTATTCAGACACACCATCCAGATCATCCGCTATTACACCCCTTATTTTATAGTAGCTATCAACAATTTGCAGACTTGATATTGAAAGAACGTGCGGGTGCTGTTTTGCCGCCTTATTCGTTTTTTGCATTATTTCGTGCAGAAGCTTATCAAGTAGAACATGCAACGCATTTTTTACAAACAGTCAAAAAACTTTTTTATCCTGCGAATAAAGAACTGCAATTGTTAGGTCCTGTGCCTGCACCTATGCCACGTCGAGCGGGGCGGCATCGCGTACAACTTTTAGTGCAGGCTAATCAGCGTGCTATATTACAAAAATTTTTAAAAAATTTATTACCAGAAATTGAAAAAATTCGCCAGAAACAACGTGTTCGCTGGTCGTTGGATGTTGATCCCGCGGAGATGTTTTAGGGGAATAATTAAATCTAAATCATTAAATCTTAATTGACGCCCTGTTTCAATTTGCTATACTGCCCTTCTAAAAATGCCGGGATGGCGGAACTGGTAGACGCGCCGGACTCAAAATCCGGTGGTGGCAACACCGTGTCGGTTCGATTCCGACTCTCGGTAATTTTTATGTCAATTTGATGGGTTCCCGCAATTAAGATTTGTCTTTTTTTTAGGAACATAAGCTTTCAAGTGCTTAACAAATTCGCGTAAAGCCTTGATACCTGTTGCTTCGGCTTGTCTACACCATTCTTGCAATGCTTCTAGTAATTCTGCTTGCGAAGCTGTGCTTTTCATCCATAAATTCTGTAATTTTAAACGAAATTGGTAAACGATATTTAACGAATGATACCGTTCGCATACCGTTTTTAATTGCTCTTGGCTTGTCGCATCAACAAGAGAAGGTTCGCGTATCAAGATTGTCTTCACGCGTCGCAACATAGAGCGACTTGTATTACTCTCTGTACGGAGGCGTTCTTCGCGAAGTACGGGTGAAATAACTTTTTTGCTGTATTGAGCAAGCACCTGAAACCGATGGGTTAGAATAGCCTTGACCGTATCAATATCGACTGCCTTTTTATCGTAAGCGAGTTCTGCTTTTGGCGGTATTCGTTTGGGTTTGGCGAGCCTTAAACATTGTAAAAGACGAATCACCCACCAGCCCAGGTCGATTTCCCACCATTTGACAGAGAACTTGGCAGAAGTGCCATACGTATGATGGTTATTATGTAGTTCTTCGCCTCCAATAAATAAGGCCAGTGGCAGGATATTCCGTGAGGCATCAAGACACTCAAAATTGCGATACCCAAAATAATGTCCAATACCATTAATGACACCTGCAGCAAAAAAAGGAATCCAGGCCATTTGAACGGCCCAGATTGTCAAGCCAATGGGACCAAATAAAAAAAGATCAATAGCTAACATTGTATAAATACCCCAGGTGCTGTGGGCGCTATACACATTTCTCTCCAACCAATCGTCAGGTGTACCTTCACCATAGCGTTCCATCGTTTCTGCATTGGCTTTTTCTTTGCGATACAACTCAGCGCCTTGAAGTAATACTTGCATAATACCTTTGATTTGCGGGCTATGAGGATCTTCATCTGTTTCGACTTTTGCATGATGCTTGCGATGAATAGAAGTCCAAGCTTTAGTAGTCATGCCTGTGGTTAGCCACAACCAAAAACGAAAAAAATGACTGATGATTGGGTGCAGATCAAGTGCGCGATGCGCCATGCAACGGTGTAAATAAATCGTTACGCTTAAAATAGTGATTTGTGTGAGCGCAAGCGTTGTAACAACATAACCCCACCAGGGTAATTGCTGTAAGAGACCGTGCATCATTTTTACCTCCACACTTTGTAATTTGTAAGCTCTGTTTTAACAGAACGGCATTATGATAACACAATTTTGCGTTTAAAAGATAAGAATAAAATACTTCAACGTCTAAGACTTCCTTTTTTGTGACGGAACTTGTGCGATTTAAGCTTGCTATTAAGCACCCTTAGCGTCTATACTAGCCGGCCAAAAATATAACAAAGCTTGAGTTTAAACGATTGTTTTTTAATTTGTTTTAATTAGGTATTTTATGTGGGCAGCTTCTTTAACTAAGTTAGGAAAATTAGCAACCCAATCTGCAGGACAGATAGGAGGTGCTGCGTATAGCGCTCTAACAGCCGCAGGAGAAGCTCTTAAAACGGTCGAAAAGAAACAAGAGGAGTCCTCGGATAATCTTATAGTAGAAAAATTTGTAGAAACGGGAGTTGGAGCAGCGGCGGTAGCAGTAGTAGGAGCCGCAGCCAGCGGCGGAATAATATCCCCGGTCGCGACAACAATAGTCACAGCGATAGGCGTCACAGGGGTGCTTTTTGCTGGCGTAGCCAGTAGCGCAGTAAAAAAGCTCTTAAATGATCAGGATTATGAACAGGCAAGGATCGACTTTAAAAAGGCTATCTTAAACAAGAATGTTGAAGGAACCGTTGGAATCAATGGTAATAAAATTAAAGGAATTAATGAACTACTTACTGATTATCCTTACTTATTAATCTGTACTGTACCCGATGAAAAATCAACAAAATCTTTTATTGAACTTGTAGTAGAACTTGAAAAGAACTTCCCAAAATCATTTAAGGCAATTTTTAATAATCTGCCAGCACTGGTTTTGTGCTTTATGGAAAGTTTACAAACAGACGGCAATAATAAATTAAATGACCATAACATTCGTAACATTGGTCATATCTTAAAATACTCCCCTCAGGTTCTTTTAGAATCTTGGCCGCTAGATTCAGAGAGTAAGAGGCGTGTCTTTCATCGTGCTGTACGTGTACTTGAGAATGATGATTATTCTTACTTATTAAAAGATGTATTACTAAAATATAAAGAAGAAACAGAAACTCACCCTGAGGTATTCGAAGAAGTGATATCTCAGTGTTACGATAATCCCGATGTGCCTGATAAGATAAAGAACGCATTAAAAACCGTAGCGCCTGAATTATGGGAGGTAGAGGGTCAAAGAAGAAGAAAAGAAGAAGAGCAAGAAGCGCTCAATCAAGTGCTAGCGCTTCAACAGGCAGAAAGAAAACGTCTGAAGCGAGAAAGGGAGGCAGAGAAAAAAAGAAGAGCCGAGGAAATAAGCCTACAGCGTCAGCAAGAAGCCGACTGTAAAAACATGCATAGCGAAGCTAAGGAAAAACAAGAAGAAGCGTATGTAAAAACAACGCAGGAGGAAAAAAGAATACAGGCGCTCAAAGAAGCTGAAGAAAAGCGTGCAGCAGAAGAAAAAGAAGCTGAACAGGAAGGGCAACGAAAGGCAGAATTAGAACGATCAAAAGCCGAACTGCAAGCAAAAGAAAAAATGCAAACAGAACAAGAAGAAAAAAATAAGGCGGATACAAAGCGTTTTTCTCCGTATCCCCTTCCATCTGGTCTCAATTTTGATACCGAGCCACTGGCTCAAGAAAACGAAGGCTTACCCATGTCTGAGCTTCAACCTACTAACGTGGCAGAACAAACCGGCATGACACCTATGAGTACGCATAATGACTATTGTTTAGATGGACAGGATGGCATCGATAATCCGAATGGAGCAAATGCTGAGTGGACATATCCAATCTTATCAGAACAAGCGAATAGCACGGAACAGCCGATCCTTGATTCTGCGCATACTCCCTCTTCTCTGGCTACAACAGTGAATTCTGAACACGTGCAGGCTAAGCAAAAGCAACCTTTTTCCACATCTATTTTTTTGCGAATGGCATGTTTTTTAACGGGGGGGCTTGCAACACTTGCTGCGATTGTTTTGACAGCACACATGTTATTTGTAGCAGGCGTTCCTCCAGTTATTGCTTACGGTGTTGGAGGTGTAAGTATTGCCGCTGTTGGGTTGTTTGGGCTCAGGAAAGTGGATTCGTTGTTAAAGCAGCAACATTTGGCATGTGAGTTATCTAATCTAAGAGTCCTGCCTCAGCCAGCCTAGCGAATTGTTAACAAACTCTAACTTAATGGCGGGATGGGTGAACCCAATTTTCAATTTTTAATTGATGAACACGCGAAAATTCTTTTATGTTGTTTGTAACTAATGTTAAATTTGTTGCTTGTGCGTGTGCCGCTATCATTAAATCCAATGCGCCAATAAGCGTGCCTTTTTTTTCAAGAGAAGCTCTTATATAGCCATAATGTCGTGCAGATTCATCGTCAAATGGTAATATTTCTAATGGCAAAACGAATTCCTCTAAGGCAGCTTTATTTTTTTGAGAGTGTTGGCTTTTTTCAACGCCATATAACAACTCTGAAAATGTAATAGAGGATATACCAATATCACCCACATCCAATAAATTAAACTTTTTTATTATATTGTCTGGATGTTTTTTAATAATATAAATACAAATGTTAGTATCTAGCATATACTTCATTAAAATACATCTTGCCTGGTTTGTTGTTCCGGTTGGTTTCTTGTCTTCATAAAATCTCTTGAAAATTTGTCAAGGCTATTTAAGAGGGGTGCCCAAGGATCTTCAGTAGGAAATAAAACAGTGGCTTTCCCCATTTTTTTGATAAAAACCTTTACTCCATCAAAGCGAAATTGTTTGGGTAGGCGTACTGCTTGGCTCTGACCATTTCGGAATAGTTTAGCTGTTTTCATAAGAAGTACCTTTTTTAGATAAGTGTTCATGGGGCTTTTGTATATTCAGGAACCGTGTGAACGCATACATTTTTAGTATATACTAATTAATATATACTATAGGTCATATTTTTACAAGATAAATATCTTACTTAAACCTCGTATGCTTCAAGATTGATTTCTTCATTATGGTACTCATCCACACTTGGATGATGCCCAATGCTCACCACTGAGCAATTCGGCAATTTATTTTTTAATAACGTATACACTTGTTTCTCGTGTACCAAATCCATTGCGGAGGTACTTTCGTCTAGAAATACCCAGTCAGGTTGTTGAAGAATGACACGGATAAAGGCAATACGCTGGAGCTCTCCAGGGGATAAGTGTTCTGCCCAGTGTGTCACTTGTTGGAGTTGATTAGTTAATTGCGCTAGATCAACCGCTTGTAATAATGTGATAAGTACTTCGTCTGAAGCAGAATTGGTTTTATTTGGGAATAGTAAAGCCTCTCGCAGTGTTCCTAAAGGCATATACGTTGTTTGTGGTAAAAACATCACTGATTTTTTATCTATTGGCAACGAAATTTCACCTGATCCATAAGGCCAGATACCTGCTAGCATACGTACGAATGTACTTTTACCGAGACCTGAGTGCCCTTTGACAACGTAATTTTTCCCATGAATAAGTGTTTGATTGATATTTTCTAACAGTTTTTTTCCTTGGGGCGTTTTAATAATAATATTTTTTGTAATAATTTTATTTTCTGTATTTTCTGAAAAAATAAATTGGTTGTGTTGTACTATATTTTTTTCTATTTCATCCATATGATTTAAAAAAGTAAGTAATCGATGCATCACTGCTTGCCATTCTGCGATGGCGGTATAAGAATTGACAATAAAAGAAAACGCATCCTGGATACGTGAGAATGCTGATAATGCTTGCATTAAACCGCCTAGCTTAAATACTTTATTGAAATAATTCGGGAGTGCAACGACTAATGGCAAAATAACGGAAATTTGATTGTATCCCGCTGTAAACCATAATAATAATTTTTGCCGTAAAATAATAGCGTACCAGTTTTCGAGTACACCTGAAAAAATTTTATTTAAAATAGTCTTTTGATTTTTTTCACCGCGATAAAGTGCAACATGCTCCGCGTGTGAGCGGACATCAATGGCTGCAAAACGGAAGTTAGCTTCGCGACGTTGTTGTTCAAAATTGAGAGAAATGAGGGGGTGGCCGATTTTGAAAGTGAGTAGCGTTCCTATAGAGGCATAGATAATACTCACCCATACTAAATAACCTGGAACATGCCATGTGCCAAAGCGACCTAAGGGTAGAATTAAATAACCTGATAATTGCCATAAGACGTAAATAAAAGCGACAATGGTTGTTAAAGCACTGATTAAACCGGTTCCCAGGCTCAATGAGGACACAACCAAGCTGCCAATATCTTCTTGAATACGTTGATCAGGGTTATCTGTATGCTCGTCAAAATTTTCTAGATGATAATAGCCACGTCTTGCAAACCAGCGATGCATAAATTGTTCTGTTAGCCATCGCCGCCAACGTAAAGCTAAAAATTGTTGTATGTAATAACGATAGACAGAGATAATAATACTGACTGCTGCTAAGAACATAAACATAACGAGTAAATCAAACGCGGCATGTTTGTTATAATCTTGCAAGGCATCGTAAAAATAGTTGTACCAGGTTGTGAATAGCACTTCCATGCCGACAAGAAAAATTGTCATTAATACGACAGTGAGAAGTAAGCTATATGCCAGAATACGGTGTGTTGATTGCCAGTAAAGCTTGATAAGGCCCCACGCAGTATAGGGCCGCGCTTCTAATTGTCGATCCATGTACCTTAATTCCCATCCATTGATAAAACATCATAGCACAATGCTTCATTGGCAATGTATAATCTTATAGGCTGTCTAGATAGGAAATCGCATGACTTATAAATTTAATTTATTGATATATTCTCTTTTACTGAGTTTGAGCGCTTGCAGCTATAATCCTGCCAATGGCAATGATCACTTAACTGGCAGTGCTTTGGGTGCGGGCGTTGGAGCTATCGGCGGTGGCGGAGCGGCAGTACTGCTTGGTGAGTCTTCTAATTCTGCGCTAGGTGTCGCGGCGCTAGCCGGTGCAGGAATAGGTTATTATTTTACAACACTGCGTTTTGATTCTGCAGGGATTATACAAGCGGGTGGACAAGTCTATACACAAGGTGATTATGCAACGATTGAGATGGCATCTGATAAATTATTTGATACGAACTCTTCGGAATTATTGCCGCAAGCCGAGCCTATTTTAAAAAGTGTTGCTGCTGTATTAAATCGTTATCCTTGTCATAATATTATGATCTCTGGTAATACCAGTGGTTTTGGCTCTTCGCGCTTTGAACGAAAATTATCAGAAGATCGTGCGCGCCAGGTTGCCGCATTTTTATGGGTGAACGGCATTTCTGGTTTTAAAGCGCAGAGCATAGATTCGCGTAAACTGACTTATGTGGGATATGGAAATTATTTTCCTGTGGCGAATAACTTGAGCAACGCGAGTATACGCGCCAATAGTCGTATTCAAATTACTGCTTATCCTAGTAAAGATCAATTGCTTATGAATAAAAAACAAATGGCATTTAATAATATCGGTGATCTTAACGAGCCTCATTTCAAATAATTTTTATAAAAAATTTTCGCACTAGATTGGCCAAAAATGGCCGTTTCTAGAGAAGGACTGACCTGTTGCTTTTATTCAACTCAAGAGGGATACCTGACCTATTACCAGCACTTACAGTAATACAGCAAGCTGTTCCCAAACAAAATTAGGAGAGAGCATTGAGAAACAAGGTGGGCTGACAGGATAGTTTTCTTTATCTTCTCCGCGATACGTGCAATCACGACTTAAACAAGGCGCACAGGGAAATTTTGCAGTTAAATGTGTTTGTGATTGACCGAGCGCGCCTGTGAGTATTGGGTTGGTGGGGCCATATAATGAAATTGTTGGAATATTTAATGCGGCTGCTAAATGTCCTAAGCCTGTGTCCACTGCAACGATTGCTTTTGCACTTGCTAGCACATTTGCCACTCCAACTAAATCGAGCTTTGGTAACACTTCAGCGTGCGAACAAGCCGATGCAATACGAATTGCGCGTTCGTGTTCTGCTGCATTTCCCCAGGGTAATTTAACAAGTAAGCCTTGTTCATTGGCTTTTTTGGCAAGAGCCATCCAATAGTCTTCGGGCCAGTGTTTCGTTGGCCAAGTCGTGCCATGTAAAAAAACGAGATAATTTTCAGAAGGGTGGGATTGCTGAAAGCGTTGGCGTTCAATACCATAATCTGGCATGGTGGTGGGTAAAGTATACCGCAGTGCCTGGCTAAATAAATCACGTACACGTGTTACAGCATGTTGTCTTTTGACTTTTTCTGTTGTGAATGAATGATGATAAAAAAATGATGCCAATGGATCGCGCGCCGCGCTGAAACTAAAACCACAGCGTTTGCCGCGTGCATTTAATCCGAGCCATGCGCTTTTTAATAAACCTTGTGCATCAATAATTAAATCATAGTGTTTGTCTCGCAATAATTGACGAAACGCTTGCCATTCTTGCCATGTTTTTCTTGAAAAAATATTTTTGCGCCAGCGACGTAATGCAACAGGAATAACTTGGTTAACGAGTGGGTGCCAGCGAGGAATTTCCGCAAAACTTTGTTCTACGACCCAATCAAATGAAACAGTAGGTAAAGCACGGCCTGCGTCAGTTAATGCAGGAAGGGTATGTATGACATCACCCATGGAAGATGTTTTAATGATGAGGACGCGCATTTTAAGTTTCCAGTGCTGATAGGGTATTGAGAACCATCGCGGGGTTTAATTCACGCATGCAGCGATGATGTTGTAAGGGGCAGGTACGCTGAAAACAAGGCTGACATTCGAGTTGTAGCGTTAAAATGTTAGCTTTTTTATGTAACGGTGGCGTGAAAGAAGGGCTTGTAGGGCCATAAACAGCGACCAAGGGTTTTTGTAATGCTGCGCCGATATGCATTAACCCTGAATCATTACTGACAATGACTGTTGTTAAGGCTAATAAGTCTATGGCTTCTTCTAATGTGGTTTTTCCTGCTAAGTTGATCGCACGTTGTTGTGTCGCTTGCCTAATGCGTTCAGCCCCTGCATTGTCTTTAGGTGACCCAAAAATCCAAACTTGCCAACCTTCATTTAATTTTGCATTGGCTATATCAGCATAATATTCTTCTGGCCATTGTTTTGCAGGCCCAAATTCAGCACCTGGGCATAATGCCAGTATGGGTTTTTCCGGATAATCTAATTGATGATTTTTAAGGGCCGTTAATTGAGATGTCTGGGAAATACGTAGTTCAGGTAAAGGGTGGTCACTAGGTAATGTTTCACCTGGCTCTAATCCGAGTGCCATAAAGCGTTCAATCATCAAGGGATATTGAGTTTTATTTAAGTGGCGTATGTCATTCAGAACAAAATAGCGCATTTCGCCGCGCCAACCTGTACGGCGTGGAATGTTAGCCCACCAAAGCGCTAAAGCTGACTTAAAAGAATTGGGTAGGACAATGGCTTGGTCATAGTGATTTAATCGCAATTGCTTACCTAATTTATAGCGCTTGCTTAAGCCTAATTCTCCATGGGTCGTGGGTATAACAATAGAGGAAGATACTTCAGGCATGCGTGCTGTGAGCGGCAGGCTCCAAGCAGGCCCTAATACGTCAATAATTACATGAGGGTCTCGTTGTTTTAATAATTTAAAGAGACATTGTGCCATGACCATGTCGCCGACCCAGGCAGGTCCTACAATAAGAATTTTTTTATTCATGGGTTAAAATAAACTCCGCACTGCAATAAGGACAGGTTGCATGATTACCCTCTGCTTCGATGGGTAAATACACGCGTGGATGTGCATTCCAAAGCGTCATCTCTGGCAGCGGACAGGCCAAAGGCAAATCCTTTTTTGTGATTGTATAAAATAATTTTCTTTGTTCCATACTCATCTATAGCTCATATTAAGTTGGGACAAGTATAATCTTATTTCTTTTTAGACTCTACTGTTTGAGTAAGTTTGAAATGCCGTCTGCTAATTTTATCGTGTAATTAAATTGCAATTGTTTTTTTGTCTGATCAGTGCTTGCATAAGAGATTGGAATATCTCCTATTCGTTGATCTGTAAATTGAATCTCTGGAGGCTCAATTCCTGCATTTTGAATATAACTAATTAGATTTATTAATGTTTCTGGAACACCTGTTGCTATATTTAAAGCACCGCAATAATGACTTTGCATAGCCAGCCAGTTTGCTCTTGCCACATCAAACACGTGAATAAAATCTCTGGATTGTGTTCCATCGCCAAAAATTAAAATAGGTTCTTTTTTTTGATAATTTGCTATGAATTTAGAAATAACGCCTGAATAGGGTGAGTCAGGTATTTGACGTGGCCCATAGACATTAAAATAGCGTAATCCTAAGCTTTTTACACTAAATAATTGTGCATATAAATGCGCATACCGCTCATTGTTTGCTTTTTCGAGTGCATAGGGGGACAGCACTGTCAGAGGTAAAGGTGATTCATCTGAGCAAGGAAGTGCTGCTTCGGCACCATAGACAGCTGCGCTGGAAGCATAGATTAAACGAATATCTTTTTTATTTTTTTCCTGATTTTTTCGAATAGCTTGTAATACATGCAGAAACCCTTGAGTATTGATTTGTAATGATTGAACAGGGTCTGCTATGGATTGTTGTACAGAAGGCAATGCAGCCAAGTGCAATACCGCATCACATTGAGCGATTTCGGTTTCGAGTATTTTATAATTTAATATATCTGCTTG
>JAJONP010000080.1 GCA_021323555.1 Gammaproteobacteria bacterium
GGGATAATAACACCCTGCCTCAACTGACGTGACAAGCCGCAATTTAATTCACAAGGAAATCAAGATATAGCACAATATCAGCGCAACAATAAGCCGAACAATTGAAATGCACCATTGCCTCCCTATATAAATGCCAAGGTAAAGCTGTATGCCTCACCTTGGCAGTGCAACACTCGGGCAGCCTAATTGTTTGAATGGAACCGTCAATTCTGTCTCAAAGAAAGTATCAGTGGCCTAAGAATTAAAAACAGTTAGTCGTCTTCCTGCTTAATTCTGACTTCACCATCCTTGATTCTAATGCGGATGCCACCTGCTTCATTCCCGCGCCCCGGTATATCGTCATCATCCTCACGAGGCAATTGTTGATTAAGTAAATTGCCGGGGAGTAACCCACCGGTTTGCTTATTAAACAGCAGATTGGCCATAGTGGCAGTATTCTGACCATAAAACGGCACACCGGGAAACTGGGTGATATTATTGCCCACAGTGCCTGTTAATCCAAACGGTTGTGCATTCAATTGAAAAACAGGCAATCTCAGCAAAAGAGACAAAGAATTTATACTTACCATAGTATTCCTTTCCTACTCGCTATCGTACTATTTCAAGTGTTCCAATACTGGATACAATACGCCGTATTGCATATAATAAATATAGAAACACTGCACCAATGCCTGCTCTATAAAATAAAAAACAAATATAGAATAAAAATTGCCTTGAGTCGTCTTTGAATCGAGCCATTCTCCTCTGTTCACACACGCTCTAAAAATTGCTTGAGTATAACCCATTGGTGAACCATCCTACAGGATGAGATTTTCATGGCTGGCGCAGCAGAAGATGTTGTATTCTTCCCGCCAAATCTCAATAAGCACTGACGAATGGGCCCTTGCACCCTTTTTGGCTTGGGTTGGCGTCTTAGACGGTGTTCATTTTACACAGCGAATGTCAGCTCAAGAATATTAATTTACCGTGATCAATCTCTGGTTTTGCTAAGCGCTTTTCCAAGTGCATTATTAGTTTAGGAGACGGTTTGACGTATTCTTCCTGTAATTGTTGAAAATGGTACCGGGTGCTGCCCATCTGATTGAGGGCCGCTTAAACGCCCGGTTGGCTTCCACTTTCCAACGCTTTCCAGCCCAACTACTGATCCCGGAATGTACCCCAGGTTTCCCCCAACGATTCCAGCGCCCAGAGCGCAGCGGTTCTTAAACTCTTTTTCAAGCGCCTTGAAAGAGGGCGGGTTCTCTTCCACTTCAATAAGAGCGACCTGGAGGTTCTTGAACAGCCGCTGGCAGGCATTCTCGAATTCCAGCACCCCTAAGCACTTGGCTTCCGAAATAATCATGCCACTATACTTCTGCTTCCATTTGAAAAAAGTGGCCTGAGAAATACCCAACTCCCGGCATACCTTCTACACCGTCTTTTCACCTGATACCTACCTTCGGATCGCTGCGATATCTGATCTTCCGTGAATCTAGCGATCTTCATGGGGGCTCCTTTCAAGGGAATTAAAATAAAGACCATCGACTTTTAAACGGATCCGGCTCTTTGGCTCAGATCACAACTCTCTGAGTCCGAAGCCAGCGCCATCCGCAAAGAGGTACACAAGCTCTTTCTGGCTCCAGCCGACTCCCCGAAGAACAAGGTCTTCTATGCATCGACGGGTGACCGAAAGTCGTAAGGTTTCATAGGAGCTGGCCGTGAGATATATCATCCGTCAATTTTTCATACAAATATCTGACAAAACTGTAATCTGATTGGGGTACTAACTTATCGCATAATATGCATCACCTTAAGAAGTGTGGATATGACGGCTAATCGAAAAAAAGACAAAACTCTGGTTCGAGTAGCAATTTGCCTCGATCCAGGTGACTATGCAAGGTTCGAGACACTTGCTAAAGAAGAATGACTCTCTGCTGCATGGTTTATCCGACGTGCCATGAGAGATTTTCTAGCCGAAATAAGTGTGAAGAATCAAAGAAGAGCCTAAGCCAATGAACGTCTCTAAACTTGAAGAAAACCTGCAAGCGTTGATTGCCAACCTGGATGAAAAATCCTTCATCTATGACCTGTCCCTGGCCTATAGACTGTCACAGTCTGCTATTAATCGCCTAAAACCGGTTCTTACCACATGGCCAATGGCAAGAGGGAGGCACCTTGGAAAAAGAAGGTCTTCATTAGGGCAAAACCTCCACGCAAATGCCGAGACAAGGAACAACTGAGCATGAAACTAATCAAGAAACTAATTTTTATATACAGCTTTTTAATCATTCTTTTTCTAGCAGGTTGTCAATCTCCGAATGAAAGCAAAGAAGTAGAGTATACATAC
The DNA here is from genome assembly GCA_021323555.1 of Gammaproteobacteria bacterium. The sequence goes on from JAJONP010000080.1 coordinate 2,327, forward strand.
CAAGTTAGTAAGCCTTTAGTAAAGGATGTGAGGCTGAATGATGAATATGTGTGCCAGATTAGAGCCATTCAACATATTGAGCTTCGTTCACTAGAAAAAGGTTATTTACAAAAAAAATATGTAGATGAAGGACAATTTGTTCGCCAGGGACAATTGCTATTTCAAATCAAGCCGAATATTTATAAAGCCGATGTTCAAAAATCACAAGCTGAGGTTGATCTCGCTCAGATTGAGCTAAAGAATAACAAGGCATTGGTAGAAAAAGATATTATTTCCAAAAGTGAATCAGCAATGTCTGCTGCCAAATTAGCCAAAGCCGAGGCGGAATTGGAGATGTCCAAAACTCATCTGGGATTTACTGAAATTCGAGCACCTTTTAATGGACTGGTTGGCAGGCTTGGAAACATAAGAACTGGAAGTTTGCTTGATGAAGGAGAATTACTTACCACATTGAGTGACAATCATAAAATGTGGGTGTATTTTAATGTACCCGAAGCTCAATATTTAAACTATATGAAAAAAAAACGAAATAATATTTCTCAGACCGTTCAATTAAAATTGGCCAACAAAGAAGTGTATTCCGAAGCTGGAACGATAGAAACGATTGAATCGGATTTTAGCAATACCTCCGGGAACATTGCATTCAGAGCTACTTTTAATAATCCCCATTTACTTCTGCGTTATGGACAAACAGGCAACATTCTTTGGTCTAAATTGATAAAAAAAGCCATAATTATTCCACAAAAATCCACATTCGAAATTTTAGATAAAAAGTTTGTCCTTGTCGTAGACAAAAAAGGGGTTCTCCATGAGCGTGAGATCGTCGTTGCCGAAGAAGCACCCAATATTTTTATTCTCAAGTCTGGAATTAGAGCAGACGAAATGTTCTTGCTTGAGCGACAAAACAATATATACAAAGGGGATAAAATAAAATACAAAATTATGGATCCCCAAAGTGTAATCAAAAGTTTAGATTTGTATGCCAATTAACAGAGGCTAATATAACAATGTTTCAGAATATACTAAAACGGCCTGTTTTAGGTTTGGTTATTTCTATATTTATCGTTTTTTTGGGTTGTCTTTCTATTCAGCAACTGCCTATTTCGCAGTTTCCAAAGATTGCCCCTACGGTAGTAAATGTTTTCATTGCCTACCCAGGCGCCAGTGCAGATGTACTTACAAAATCCACACTAATTCCACTAGAAGCCGCTATTAATGGTGTACAAGGCATGCGATACATGGCCTCAGATGCTACCAGTGCAGGCGAGGCAACACTTAGACTTGTATTTGAACCAGGTACAGATCCAAGCCAAGCTGTGGTAAGTGTTAAAACACGTGTGGATCAGGTAATGACTTCATTGCCCGAATTAGTGCAAAGAGAGGGGGTTCAGATACTACCTCTCCAACCATCCATGCTGATGTATATCGACTTATATTCTGAATCCAAAACAATCGATCAAAAATATCTTTTTAATTACGCTTACACAAAACTTATTCCAGAAATTCAACGGATAACGGGCGTGGCAAATGCCAGTTTGCTAGGAACCAGAACTTATTCCATGAGAATATGGCTTAAACCTGATAGGATGAGGGCGTACAATATATCTCCCGAAGAAGTTGTTGAGGCTATTAAAAAGCAAAGTATTATTGCCCGTCCAGGCAGGTTAGGTCAAAGTTCGGGGAAAAAAGCCCAATCTACTGAATATGTTCTTGATTATGAGGGCAGGTACAATGAACCTAAACAATACGAGAATATCATTATAAAAAGCTCAGAATTTGGAGAAATGGTCAAACTCCGAGATATAGCTGAGGTCGAATTAGGAAGTGAGTTTTATGATATATATAACAATCTCGATGGAAAACCATCTGCATCGATAATACTAAAGCAAACACCAAACAGCAATGGTAGAGAAGTAATCAAAAATATTAAAAATAAGATAAATGAGCTTAAAAAAGATTTTCCAGACGGCATAAATGCAAAGTACAGCTACGATGTTTCCAAATTTTTAGATGCTTCTATTGAGCAAGTAATAGATACCATAAGAGATGCATTTATTTTGGTAACCTTAGTTGTATTTTTGTTTTTGGGTGATTGGCGTTCTACAATCATTCCCATCATTGCTGTGCCAATTTCCTTAATTGGAGCATTTTTTGTGCTTCTAATATTTGGAATGTCCATAAACTTAATTACCTTGTTTGCTGTGGTATTAGCTATTGGAATCGTTGTAGACGATGCCATCGTTGTTGTAGAAGCCGTACACAGCAAAATGGAAGAAGATCCCTCCCTAACGCCATATGCTGCCACTCAAAAAGCAATGAAAGAATTGGGAGGTGCCATTCTTGCTATTACTTTGGTTATGATATCCGTATTTTGTCCAATTGCGTTTATGAGTGGCCCTGTGGGTGTATTTTATAGACAGTTCTCCATTACAATGGCAAGTTCTATTATCATTTCTGGGTTGGTTGCACTAACCCTTACGCCTGTTCTTTGCGCTATGATTCTTAGAAATCATGCAAATCATACGAAATCAAATAATTTATTGAAGCAATGCATTAATCAATTCAATGTACTTTTCGATAAATTAACTCAAAGATATATGTGGTTCTTGGATAAAACTGTTTCAAAAAGAATCATAACCTTCAGTGTAATAGTATTATTTTCAGTTGGAATTTTCATTTTTAACAAAATAGTTCCCTCAGGATTTGTACCCAATGAAGACCAGGGTACAATTTACGCTATTGTTCAAACTCCTCCCGGATCCACCTTGGAATACACTAATCAAATAGTCAATCAATTACAAAAGATCTCCCAAAAGGTAAAAGGAGTAGAATCAGTTACTTCAATGGTGGGCTATGAGATTATGACGGAAGGTCGAGGCTCTAATGCAGGCACATGTCTTATCAATCTAAGAAACTGGGAAGAAAGAAAGCAAAGTGTGCACGAAATAAAAGAAGAACTAGAGCACAAAACCAGTGGTTTAGGCGCTAAGGTTGAATTTTTTGAACCACCAGCCATTCCAGGTTTTGGCTCTTCTGGCGGATTTTCCTTGCGCCTTCTCGACAAATCTGGTGAAACCAAATATCAAGAGCTTGAAAAAGTGAATAAAGATTTCATGCATAATCTAGAAACACGAAAAGAAATTACAGGTCTGTTCACTTTTTACAATGCCTCATACCCTCAATATAAAATAAAAATAGATAATCAATTAGCAATGCAAAAGGGAGTATCTATTCAAAATGCAATGGAAAATTTAAACATTTTAAATAGTGGCTCCTATGAACAAGGATTTATTAAATTTGGACGGTTTTTTAAAGTGTTTACCCAAGCAAGCCCAGAGTACAGAAGAAATCTGGCTGATTTGAACAATTATTTTGTAAAAAACGAACACGGGGAAATGGTGCCGTATACTGCATTTATGACCACTGAGAAGACACAAGGCGCTAATGAAATTACTCGATACAACATGTATAACTCTGCGGTAATTAGAGGTTTTTGGGCAAATGGTTTTACCTCGGGAGATGCTATTAATGCCATAAAGGACGTGGCTCAAAAAACCCTGCCCAGAGGGTATGATATTGCATGGGAAGACCTTTCATACGATGAAGCCAAACGTGGAAATGAGTTCGCCGTTATCTCTTTAATAGTAGTGCTATTTGTATATTTAGTATTAGCAGTTCAATATGAGAGTTTTGTATTGCCTCTGGCAGTACTCTTATCCTTGCCAGTAGGGATTTTTGGCTCTTACTTTATGCTCAAACTAATGGGTTTGGCAAACGATGTATATGCACAAATCGCTATCATTACGCTTATTGGGCTTTTGGGTAAAAATGCCGTATTAATTGTAGAGTTTGCAGTACAAAAACGAAATGAGGGGTTGTCAATATTAAATGCGGCACTGGAAGGTGCAAAGATGCGTTTTAGACCGATATTGATGACTTCCTTTGCATTTATAGCCGGACTTCTGCCATTAGTTTTATCTCACGGAGCTGGTGCTGTAGGAAATAGAACTCTTGGATCTTCTGCAATGGGAGGAATGATTTCTGGAACCCTCATCGGCATATTGATCATACCAGGCTTATATTTTGTGTTCGCAACCCTTGTCGATGGTAAAAAACTATTGCAGGATGAAACTCAAACATCGTTGACAGAAGCAATCATGGGCAATAAATACAAAAATAAGAAAAAATTCAAAACACTTAAACTGATGCTTAAACTATTCATTCGAAAATTGAAAGCCTCTAGACTATCCAAACTAAAAGATTAGCCTGTAGAGCCTTGAAAAATAGAGCCAAAATAAAAATTTGGAAAACAATATGAAGTTTATAAAAATAATTAGCCATCTATCGATACTAGTACTATTTGTATTGAACACGCAAGAACCTGTACTTGCACGGTCTCTTGCCAGATCTTGGTTTCATCCCCTAAAACTTATACAAAAAGAGTTTCATCCCGTAAAGCTTCAACAAAAAGAAGTAAAGTTTAACGTACCCACGGAATATAGTTTTAATCAGTTAAAATTCGATGAATCTATGAGTATAGCTCCTCTCACGGCCCATATCAGTTGGCGAGAATTTTTCTCAGACCCTTATCTTATTAACCTTATCGAAAAAGCTCTGGCTAACAATCAAGAATTTAATATTTTTCTACAAGATATAGAAATTTCAAGGAATGAAGTTAAAGAGAAACAAGGTGAGTATTTGCCCAAAGTAGGCTTGGGTTTTGGGGCGGAAAAATATGGCGTATCAAAAAATACACGTGATGGAATGTTAGACAAGATTATAGATAGAAATGACTTAAGGTTCTCAAACTCGGCTTTTAACCTAGGTCCAAGTATGACTTGGGAACTGGATATATGGAAAAAATTAAGGAATGCGAAAGATGCAGCTAGAATACGCCTCATGGCGCAATACGAAGGTCGAAATTATCTTATTTCAAGATTAGTAGGCGAAATAGCTCGCAGTTATTATGAATTGATGGCTCTAGATAATTCCTTAAAAATATTAGATGAAAACATTGAAATTCAAAATAAAGCCTTTCTTAAAATGAAAGCTCTGAAAGAATATGCCAGATCCAATAATTTGGCGGTAAATCGGTTTGAAGCACAGTTGCTGAAGACTAAAAGCGAAAGGTTTGAAATAAACCAAAAAATTGTAGAAAAAGAAAATCGTCTGAAGTTTTTGTCGGGTATTTATGATGATACACCGATACTCAGAAATTCTGAAACACTAATGTCGATGCAGGTAGATGAGTTGCAAATCGGTGTACCCACTCAACTTCTAGAAAACAGACCGGATATTCGTCAGGCTGAATATGCAGTTAAAGCAGCAAAATTAGATCTGAAAAGTGTCCAAGCTAATTTATATCCCAGTTTGAGTATTAAAGCAGGTATTGGCTTTTCGGCTTTTAATCCAGCTTTGTTGTTCAATCCAAAATCTTTAGTCTACAATTTAATGGGTGATATAATGGCCCCACTAATTAACAGAAAAGCCATCATTGCCCGAATAGCAATAGCAGATTCCTATCAAACACAAACGGTATTGAATTATGAGCAAACCCTACTACAAGCATATACAGAAGTACTTAATCAAATGTCAAATATTAAGAACATACAACAAAGTTTTGATACTAAACAAAGAGAAGTGCACTTACTTGATGATTCTGTAGACATTGCTAATAGTTTATTTCAATATGCTAAGGCCGATTATGTTGAAGTATTACTTACACAAGAGGAGAAACTCAATGCTCAAAAGGAATTGGTGGAATTGAAAATGAATTTGATAGGATCTAAAGTAGATTTATATCGTGCTTTGGGAGGAGGCTGGAGATAAGGAAGCTTGGACAATGGGGACCACTTTAGTTGGAATCCTGAACACTTTTCAACGCTTGTACTCTAAACTTGGTCTGCCTCCCGAAAATCGTACCAGGGATAATGAGAAAATCGGGTTAAAATTCCGTTCAGAAAATAAGGAGTTTAACTCGGATGAAAAAATCCAAATTCACGGAAGAGCAGATTGCTTTTGCCCTGAAAGAGCATCAGCAGGGCACCAAGGTGGATGTAATCACCAGAAAATTGGGTATCTCGGCGGCCACGTTCTATACCCTAAAGGGCATCCATATCCCTACGCGCTAAAGCGCTAGGGCT
>JAJONP010000008.1 GCA_021323555.1 Gammaproteobacteria bacterium
ACCATTATGAACGAGAGCAATTTCATTACGTGATAATAAAGGATGCGCATTTTTTTCAGACGGTACGCCATGGGTCGCCCATCGTGTATGTGCAATGCCCATCGTGCCATGAAAATTAGATTGACTTACTAAATTTTCTAATTCACGCACTTTGCCTGCTGCACGTAAACGCTCGATAGTGTGCTGCGCATTGAGAATAGCCAAACCTGCTGAATCATAGCCACGATATTCTAACCGTTTTAAGCCATCCATTAAGATTTGCTTGACGTTGCGTTCAGCTACTGCACCTACAATGCCGCACATATTAAATGTCCTCTTTGGGAATTTTCTTTTTTCGTTGCCAATGAGCAATACTGCGTTGTTGCCCGCGACATAAGGTTAATTGTTGAGAGGGAGCATCACGTGTGATCGTGGAGCCTGCACCAATGGTTGCGCCTGTTCCGATAGTAACGGGTGAAACAAGCGCAGTATTCGAACCAATAAATGCATCATCTTCAATCACCGTCTTATATTTATTAGCGCCATCATAATTACAAGTGATGGTACCCGCGCCAATATTGACATGTTTGCCAAGTTCGCTGTCGCCAATATAACCTACATGATGAATTTTAGTGTGAGAACCAATAAAGCTATTTTTGATTTCAATAAAATTACCAATTTGTACGTGAGATGATACGCGGGTACCAGGGCGAATGCGCGCAAAAGGCCCAATGACGCAATGTTCAGCAATACTTGCATTCTCTATCACACAATTGGCTTTTACTTCGACATAATCACTGAGCGTAACATTACGCAGTAGAGTATTTGGCCCGATAGTACAATGATTTCCAATCACCACGCGCCCTTCTACAATCACATTAATATCGATCATGACATCCGACCCGACTATTAATTCCCCTCGCACATCAAAACGATGAGGGTCAGCGAGTGTCACACCCTGGCGCATAAGTTGTTCTGCATAACGATGTTGATAGAAACGCTCTGCTTCTGCAAGCTGTATGCGATTATTGATACCCCCTACTTCTTCGTAATGACCAGGCTCTTGGCCGTAAATGGGTATTTTATTTTGCGTGGCAAGTGCCACTATATCCGTCAAATAAAATTCTTTTTGAGAGTTATAATTTTTTAAATGCGGTAGCCATGCGTGCAGATAGCGTGCTGGGATAAGATAAATACCTGAATTTATTTCATTGATAGCTTTTTCTGTCGAATTTGCTTCTTTTTCTTCAACAATTCTTATTATTTTATTATCAGAATCCCGAATAATTCGCCCAAGGCCTGTAGGATCAGGCACGCGAGCTGTCATTATGCCAATCGCATCTGCAGGCGTATTCTTAACGAATTTTTGTAAAGTATCGCTTGTGATCAGTGGCAAGTCCCCATATAAAACTAACACTGGGTTGTCGAGAGAAATATGAGGCAACGCTTGTAATAACGCATGGCCAGTTCCCAGTTGCTGTTGTTGTTCAACCCAAGTGACATTGAGGTGAGCCAGCGTCTTTTGGACGACTTCCCCTTGATGGCCATAGACGACTATCGGTGGCATCGTAGCCTCTAATTCCAACGTGCTTTCTACGACATGCGCGAGCAATGGCTTTCCTGCTAAACGATGTAAAACCTTGGGTACCTGCGAATACATACGCGTACCTTGCCCTGCCGCTAAAATAATAATAGTAAGGGACATAAATTAAAGAAAAACCTACTGCTCAATTGGGTTGAAAAATAAAAAGATTGTACATGATAACTTGCCTGGTGTGTACTAGCGTTTTTCAGAGAAATTTCTGAGAAATTTGCCAGGGAATAACGGGCTTCCGCAAGAATCGCTGTGCGTACAGTCCTGGTATAGGTCGGAACTATTCAGTATAATCTTGCCCTATTTAGAAAAAAGCGTAAGTGTCCACGCCTTGGGGTAAAGTAGGTAGGGTAGATTAGACGCGTTTTTTGCGTTGTAATCCGCCAAATCAAATTTACCTTATAGTTTTTTGATGCAATTTTACTTGGTGGATTACGATGCAAAAAACGCGTCTCATCCACCGAAATTGGCCTAATACGAACTTTACTTCAGGCATGACCCAAGAGCTTAATTGCTTTAAGGCAATACGCAAAAAGTTACTAATAAAATAGGTAGACTAAAATGCAAACGAGAGAAGCTGATCTGCTTGAAGAACGTGAAATAATTAATGATTATCTCACCTACCTTCAACAACATTCACTGCCAGAAGAAACCGATGCCAAGGGGGACAATCATGAAATGCCGGGCATACCTAAAGAAGCAGCTCCCCTTAGCAGTTGGCGCAATGCACTCACGGGTGTGTTCTATAATGGAAAGCATGCTCGATTTATTTTGCGGGACATTTTAGCTGGCCATGCAAAAAATAATTTTTTCTTTAATGTCTTTAAAAAATCTAAACATGCTAATTTTATTGCATTGATTGACCGAATTGCCAAATTAGATGTAAATCCAAAAGAAGTTTTTGAAAAGATGAAGAATTCAAAAACGGAAGAAAACCTGCTTGATGTCTTGTTTGATTACTTTATGGAACTTCAGGCGAATGCTGGAAAAAAAAACGATGTTTATTACAGCAACATGAAAGCACTGAAACGTGATATTCACCATTTTGCTAAGCAATGCGGTATAAAAAAGAGAATTATAAGATCGGAAGATCCTACCCAATACAAAATTCAAGAAGAGGATCAGTTTAATCAGGAAAAAGAAGATCAAAAAGAAAAAAATCGACAGGCTAAGACACGGAGAAAGAGAATTGTAAAGGTAATGGCTTTTTTCATGGGAGTCATAGATGTTTTTGTGGTTGTGGCAGGTTTTTTAGCGATTGGCATCGTTGCTCCAGTTGGGGTATTAGTCCCATTAATAGCGATAATTTCTTTAAGTGCTTTAACTTTTGGTTATCTATTTGCAAAAAATGAGTTGTTTGAATTGAGCAAGCAAATTTTTTTAGGGCGGATATTTCAAGTAAAAAATCTAAAAACAGGTCAATACGAAACTTTAAAAGGTTATCAGAAGGCTCTTATTGTTCTGCTTTCTCCATTTTCGTTGGTAGCAGGTTTTTGTTGCGCTGCCCTGGTTTTTGCCGGCGCGCTTTCTTTTCTTACTTTTCTAGGAATAGGATCAGCCATATCTATTCCCTTAACTGCTGTATCTTTTTTTGTGTTTTGTCTCGTAACGGCTACGTACTTTTTAACTATCAAAACAATCATTAGTCATCTTCATCTTGAAAAACTGATTGAGTATAAAAATAGCTTAAACCGTCAGGAAAATGAAAGCTATAGTGGGCATGGTCTGCGTCTATTTTTAGAAATAACAAAATGGGCGGTGGCAACAGTAGCCATGTTGATGGTAGCCATAGGAGGCTATTATCTCTTTAAAGACAAGTCCATTAAAATGCTAGGAGAAATATGGAAAGGGCTTTCAGTTATCCAAGCTGAAAACATTGCAAAGGTTATTTCCCTTTCTTATTCAACTATTAAAATGGTCTTTGGCACAAAAAAAATAATGGAACTACTGCAACAGAGTGCAGAAAAAGTGAAGCAAACATTTTTCTCACAAGAAGATAGATCAGAAGTGGAACGATTGAATCCTATTCAGCAGAAATCGTTAAGTTCACAAAATTCTTATAAAGCAATGGCAATGTTTTTATTGAGCGCACGAAGTATAGCAACAGGCGGCTATTATCATGAGGCAGCAGTAGGCCATCATTTTCAGTCTCCCAACCTTACTGCAGCGACTGCTACCGGTTTTATTTATGCTATTAACGCAATTCCTTTTTTGGAGAGCCAAGCAAAACAGGAGGTTACACCACATGTTAATCTACGACAGTTGCCTTGACTGTCATTAAGTTAAATTTTTTAAAAAATCCTGTATCACTGGTTGAGAATAGCTGTTTTTATCAATACAAAGAAAGGCCGCATGTTCTAATTTGTCCCCCATTGCATCGATCATTAATGATATTTTATCCAATGGTTTTACAATACCCTGCTCGTTCGTAATTAAAATAGGATCTTCTTCCACCTTATAGGATTGATGAGGTATTTGAATGAGGTCAAGTTGCCAATCTTGAATATCTTTCACATGACGAGCTTTGAATTTTTTCAACGCTTCTTTGACGTGCGGAATGTCTGCAATATCAATTCGAATAATTTTCGGCATTTGCCTATCATGCAAGCGCTTAGCGATTTGCACCGCAGGATGTTGTGTGTTCATTTGTGCAAGTAATTTCACAACAGCAAGCACATCGTAATCACATAATTCCTTATAATTTGTATAATTGTCTATAATAAAATTTTTCTTATAAAGCTCCTTATTTTTAGTATTTTTAGCCGTCTTTATTTTTTGATTGAATTGATTAGCGGATGATAAAAAAATGCCTAAACGGGTCCTTCTAATCTCTGAAAAAGCGCTCTCTTGATCAATACTTTCAGCTAGGCTCACCAATAATTTGATAAGGAAAAATTCTAAAGCCAGTTTTTTTTGATGCAGATAAATATTGCGAGTCATTAAACGTCGCGCCATTAAATAATGCTCCACTACCCCAATGCCTTTATGAGTTAAACCTAAACGCTCACCTCGTTTAGAATGCACGATAATCATCGAATTTAACATCCAGCGCAAATCAAATTCCCCATAGGCCACACCGCAAAAATGACTGTCTCGCAATAAATAATCCAAGCGGTCGGCATCTAACTGAGATGAAACAATATCAGCGAGTAGCCGTTTGACAGGCGCTTTATGCATAATCATTGCTTCAATGAGCCTAAACTTTTCTTCCGTCAGATGATGTCGAGGGTTGGAGCGATTATAGTCGGCAAAAAATTCCTTTGTACGATATTCCGCAAGAAAAAAAGGTGTCCATGCTTCATGCCGAACCATTTTTTGAGGGAATAAATCTTCAAATGTATGTGAAAAAGGGCCATGTCCAATGTCATGTAATAAACCGGCAATCATGACGAGTTGGCGTTCTTCTTCTGCCAAGCCAATTTTATGTGCAATTTGCCCTGCAATATAAGCACACCCTAGGCAATGATTAAAACGCGTGTGCACTGCACCTGGAAAAATAAAATCTCCCATGCCGAGCTGCTTAATATGGCGTAATCTCTGAAAATTCGGGCTATCAATAAAAGGCTTAAGCCAGCTATTTTCTGCTGTCGTAAATTGCATAGTCCCATGGACAGGGTCTTTGATGACATGGTAAATATTTTCATTATTGAGAGTATTCATACCTTAAGGATTTTACGCGCAAGCCTAGATTCTCGTCTAGTCTATAGTAATCAAAGGGCTTATTGATTAAGATGTAGATCATATAGAATTAGATAATCGTTAGAAAGGTGATAAGTTATGGTAAAAAAACGCGGTCTTGGAAAGTCATTGGATGCTTTATTAATGGGGTCATCGTCAGTTGCCGAAGAGCCGGACCATGAAACTGGCCAGTCCAAAGAAAAGCTTTGTCAATTGCCAGTAGGCTTGATTCAGAGTGGTAAATATCAACCACGCCGAGACATGAGTCCTGAAGGTTTAGAAGATCTTGCCAATTCTATCCGTGTACAAGGGGTAATCCAACCGATTATTGTTCGTTATTTGCCAAAAGGGCGTTATGAAATAGTCGCAGGCGAAAGACGTTGGCGAGCAGCGCAATCGGCGGGTTTAACAGAAATTCCTGCGATTGTGCGAGATATTCCAGATGAGGCGGCTGTTGCGATTGCCTTGATTGAAAATATCCAGCGCGAAAATCTCAATCCCATTGAAGAAGCCATGGCTTTACAACGATTATTAGATGAATTTTCAATGACACATCATCAAGTGGCTGAAGCCGTTGGAAAATCACGCACCAGCGTCACCAATTTGTTGCGCTTATTAACATTGATGGATGAAGTCAAAGCAATGTTAGAACACGGGGATTTGGAAATGGGTCATGCACGTGCTTTATTGACATTATCTCCTGATTTACAAGTGGATATTGCGCGTGCTGTAGCAGATAAAAGACTCTCTGTTCGTGAAACCGAAAATCTTGTTCAGCGTTTACAGACAACCAAGTTACCGAGTGCAACGAAATCCATGGATCCTGATGTCCTCCGACTACAAGAATCTTTGTCTAAATGGCTTAAATTATCTGTGACGGTAAAGCACACCGCGAAGGGTACAGGGAAATTAATTATTACCTATAAGAACCTGGCTGAATTAGATGCGCTACTGGAACATCTTCAATAGCAGTCACTGTTCATGCCTTAATAAGCAAAGTCCGTATTTGGCCAATCTCGTGTGAAAATCCGGACTTTTTACGTAAAATCAAAAGCCCGGTGAACCAATAGCAAGAGTTTCTGACTTCGGTTGTAACCGAATAAAAGCAGCATAATACTTCGGTTGTAACCGAACAAATTTAGTATTATACTTCGGTTGTAACCTAGCAATTAAAGATAGCATATTTAATGGAAAAATTATTTGAGATTCAGAAAATCATTATTGATCAATTAAAACGAGAATCGTTTTATGATCGCGCCTTTTTTAATACTATCACCCTCGATAATAAAATTACAGGCATTGTGGGTAATAAAGGAATTGGAAAAACAACTTTATTATTAAAGAGTGCCATAAAGGCAGGTGCAGAAAAACATCAAGCATTATATGTTTCTGCGGATCATTTGTATTTTTTAGAAAATAAAATTATTGATCTCGTTGATCAATTATATAAAACCACGGATGTTCATTTGCTTTGCATCGATGAAATTCACAAATATCCTAATTGGAAACAAGAGTTAAAAAATATCGCTGATATTTATCGAGATTTTCGAATTTTATTTTCAGGCAGTTCAGCGATTGATTTAATTCAAGGAAAATATGATTTATCCAGGCGGGTGACGCTTCATCATTTGCATGGTTTTTCTTTTCGAGAATATTTAGAATTTTCTTTCAATTTAAAACTTCCTACCATCGATTTTGAAACACTCACAAAAAAACATATCGCATTTGCGCAAGCACTTTCTATTCCTCAACCACTTAAACATTTTAAAGAATATCTTAAAATAGGGTATTACCCCTTTTTTAAAGAGTTATCTAAAGAACGTGATAAATTTCAAGCGATTGATAATACAACGCTCAAAACTATTTATGAAGATATTGCCAGCTTACGCTCTCTGAAAACACCTACATTACTGATTATAGAAAAATTATATAAATATGTTATCAATTCTTTACCTGGTGAAATCAGCTCTTATAAATTAGCGAACACCTTAGGTAAGGATTTTGAAAGTATCCGCGAATACTTATATTTGCTAGAACAATCAGGGCTTATTCGGCTTCTGTATCCAAAAAAATCAGGCAAAGCTTATCTTCGTATGCCCGCTAAGATGTATCCTGAAAATACCAATCTTATTTATGCGAGTTATCTGCCTGTCACTCAAGATTCAGTCATCGGTAAAATAAGAGAAACATTTGTGATAAATCAACTGCAAAATGCTGGCTTATCCGCCTATTATAGTGAGGCTGGAGATTTTAATGTGGATGGTTTCGTATTAGAGATTGGCGGTAAAAGCAAAACGAAAAAACAAATCAAAGAAAAACCAAATGCCTTTGTAGTAGCAGATGATATTTTATTAGGCGATAAGCGAACTATCCCTTTATTTCTTTTAGGGTTTTTATATTAATTTGCTAATAAAATGATGGCTGTGCTAAAATCGCGCTTCAATAAATTAATGACTTCTCAGCACACCGGAGTTTATTTACATGCTTTTTTCTCCCCTTCCAAACAATAACTTGAATGCTAGTAAATTTGCCGATTGTTTTACAACCGTCATGCGATTCCTTAAACCTAAAGAAATCGCATGGCTTCACCAAGTATCGCGGCACTGGAAGGAAATGTCGAAAAAAGGAGAACAGCCTTATTGGAAACAGCAATGCCTTTTCCTGGGCTTAAATAGTCAAGTGTTGGTAATAGCAGAAAATCATTTTAAAACTCGGGTTCCTTTATATTATAAAAATCTTTATAAAGCATTTAAACACCTTCCTCCTAAAGAAAGACATCGCGTACATGAGCCATGGGAACTGTATTGTTTAAGCGGTCAACCTGACCTTATTTTTGAAAAAATAACAGCAGCCTCTAATGATATGGGTGCATCGGCGTTGCACTATACTGCGTTGAGTGGTTCTCTTGACGCCTTAAAATGTGTATTAAAAATAAAAGAACTTGATCCATTAGCGAGAGATAATGTTGGCAGAACATTACTACATTACGCCGCATGGGGTGGTTCTATTAAAGTCTTGGATTATGTAGTAACGTTAAAAGGAATTGATCGGTCAGCAAAAAATTATAGGCATTCTTTGTTAGATTATGCAGCACAAAGCGGCTCTCTCGACATGCTTTACCATGTACTTTGCCTGGATATGAGTTATTTCTCCCGTGTGCGAAATATAATAAAAAATAATAAAAGCTTATTAGAAAAAAATGCAGAAATATTATTATGCTCTATAGTAATAAGTGGTTCTATCAATATTCTAAATCAATTATTAAGAGAAAGCCCTGATTGTTTATTTCGGGAAACCTCAGATAATAAAACCTTATTTCATGACGCAGCCCTAAGTAGCTCTGTTGACATGTTGAATCGATTATTCGAAGAACTCGATAAACTAGTACCGAATGCTCAATTGTATAGAAGCGATCCTGGCCGGCAAGAGAAAGTCATTGCCTTCAGAAATTTCCCATTAAAAAAAGACATCGATGACAAGAACATATTACATTATGCAGCATTCAGTGGTTCTATTGCAGTCTTTGAACGTACATTAAAAATTAGAAAAATCCATTTAAGAAAAGACACCTTAAACAATAGTGTATTGGATTTTGAAGAGATTGATCCATTAGAAAGAACCTCTTCGGGACAAACTATTTTGCATTGCGCGGCAGCCAGTGGTTCTATTGCAATTTTCGAGCATATATTAAAAATTCCAGGGATTGATCCATTAGCGCCAACTAGTAGCGGCACGACTATATTGCATTATGCAGCAAGAAGCGGCTCTATTGCACTTTTTGAGCATGTATTAAAAATTGAAGGCATCGATCCCTTCGCACGAGATAACGATGGCAAAACTTTATTACATCATGCAGCTCACAGTGGTTCTGCGCTGGTTTTTAAACGTGCGTTACGCATTCCAGGCGTTAATCCTTTAACTAAAGATCGGTTTGGCCATACTGTATTGCATAGTGCAATTGATGGGCATTCGCTCGAAGTTTTAAAATGCGTATTAGAAATTGAAGGGCTTGATTTGTCGGCAACTGATTATAAGGGCAAGAATGTATTTCACTATGCAGCGCTAAGCGGTTCCGTTGAATGTGTTTTGTATCTGTATACTCATCGCCATAAATTTAATTTTGATTTTGCTTTATCCATTCAACATATTATTAATGGTATTTATTTTTTATCAGATGATATGAAAAAAATCTTATTTTTAATTAAAGATGATATCCGGCAAATAGACAGCAAAAAAGCCGATTTTTACTCAAAAGTTTTTTTCCTAGCTTGTGCAACGTTGCCTCTAATATTTTCTATAGTCACTCTCATATTATTACCCACCTCTTGGCTTGGGTTTTGTATGATTGTGATATCCAATCTTATTGGTACAGCTATGTTGGGTAATGCACAAGCTATCATGGACATTGATAATCGCTCTCGTTTCGCGTGGTTTTTTCGGCCTCCCTCTAATTCATTTGAACAATATAATTATAGATGCCGTTTCTTTTCTCCCCCTGCTGTGGCTGCAGAGCAAAATCCAGATCAAAGCGTTGCTTTAACTTTAGGATGAATTCTTTTTCTAAATCAGAGCGCTTGAAATAAAGATCCTATTTCTTGCCATGGCAAGGCGGTTATTTTATTTGTTAATCGATAGCGCTGGGGTGTACGACACACGATATAGCCTTGTTGTGCTTCGGAATAGTCTTCCATAAATTTTTTTAAGTGTTTTGCATCTGATAAATTAGGGTTTTCTGTCCATTTTACTTCAATTGGGATATAGCGCTGTGCAACGTCTAATACAAAATCCACTTCTGGCCCTGCTGTATCGCGCCAATACTTCACTTTAATAGATGGCGATTTTAATTGGCTGTGATGCACCAGTTCATTCCCAATGTAATGTTCAAATAAATCAGCCATTGTTTTTTGTGGCAATTGCACACCTTCGTTTGCACAAGCACGTCTTATACCTAAATCAAAAAATAAATATTTAGGTGATTTGATGAGTCGTCGTTTTGTTTGACTATGACTAATAGGGTCAATACGCAAGGTAATCAAACAATCTTCGAGTATTTGATAGTAATTCGCAATAGTCGTATCAGAAATACCAATGGCTTGAGCGAGGCGAGTAAAACTTAATTGTTTGCCTGCCTCTCCTGCCGCAATTTCTAAAAATCGAGAAAAATGCCCTAGATTGCGTACAGCAGCTTCTGCGCGTATTTCATCTTCTAAATAAGTGGTGACATAGGAATAAAGATCAGTTTCACGTATGTTTTTATCTGTTTCATTAAAAATACCAGGCAAATTACCATACAATAAAATATCTTCTAACATAGGTTTGGTCGTAGCTATTTCATCATAGAGCAATGGGGCCATTGTCAATGCTACGACACGGCCGGGCAATAAATTAATGTCCTGCCCTGTTTTTAATTTACGAGCGGAAGAGCCTGTTAAAATAAACTGTGCTGCTTTGTGATCAATAAGATGTTGTGCAATATCCATCACCCGTGGAATTTTCTGTATTTCATCAATAAATATAACTGGCGGTTTAGTATAGGTTTTAATTTTTTCTTCTAACTCATGTTCGAGTAGCGCAGGATTTTTTTCATAACGCTGCCTATCGCTTGCTTTGACAAATGAGTATAGAATATCGGGGCGGATCTCCTGGTGAATTAAAGTTGTTTTTCCTGTTTGGCGAGCGCCAAGGAGTAGAACGCTTTTGCCGCGTTGTAACGCTTTATAGATATTGGCTTTTATTAACCGAGGAACATAAGTCATCATAAACCAAATTATCATTGTTTTTTCGGTGATCGTCAAGGATAAACATTGATTTTTCGGTTTTAAAGCAGAGTTTGACCAATATTGCTACATGCTATACAATAGCTGCCCTTATAATAATTAAGAAATTTACAAAACAATGGCAAATCCCAGATGGCGAAAAGTGATTAATGCATTCTCAGCCTTAGCTGATGCAGCCAATGCAGCAGGTATTGGCTCGCACATTATTATTTCGCTTCTTCCTATTGGAACAGCTCTTTTAGAGAGTGTTTTTTCTGTTTTAACTTTTTATGCGGATCCGCTTATTTATTGTTTCAGAGCAGCCATAAGAGTCACTCGTCTTATTGGAAGAAAATTTTATTCTCCCGATGAAACAGATTTTGAAGAAGAAGAATATGGCGTGCATCCGGACCAAAATAAAGTAGATGTCATCGCGACTGGCTTATTTTTAATGGCTATCGGGTTATTTTTTGTTCCTTCTTCGCTATTGGCTTTGCAAGCAGCCTTAGCCTGGTTTTTAGGGTTGGCAGGGACTGTAATGACTATTTATTTTGATCATTACTGGCCATCGCTACAAGCGCAAGAAAAATTAACAAAACTAGATAAAACATCACATGAATATAAAGAAAAATATGAAAAAGCAGAAACGTATGCTAACCAAAAATACTATTCCACACGGCTGTACGCGACATTAATCTGTGGGATGTTAATGCTATTAGTGATCGGTTCAATTACGACTGCTGGCTTCCCTTTATCTGCAACCACTGTCTTGTTATTAAATGGTATAGCTAAAGCAGGGAGTGTACTTTTAGTTGCAGTCAATGTCGCACGGCCTATTAATTGGGCGTTTCCTGGCGCTTTCCATAAAGGGTTTTGCTGGGTCAAGGAAAAAATTTATTATTGTCTCGGTTGGGAACAACCAGAAGCTAGTAATAGACCTGTTGGAGGACATTCACACAGCAGGCGGAGCAGTACAGCAAACATCCTCGCTGAAGCACCACCACAACCAGCACATGAATTGCCTTCTGTTTCGTCATCTCCGCCTTCTCAGTCATCCCGATCCTCTCCTGGTGTCGAAGTTAGCTCACAAGATCCAGCCATAACACCAAAAACACGTTGGTGTCCTATCCTATAAAAAATTAAGTGGTAGGGTGGATTAGACGCCGTTTTTTGGCGTCGTAATCCACCAAATCAAATTTACCTTATAGCTTTTTGATAATGCTATTTTATTGTGGTGGATTACGACGCAAAAAACGCGTCTAATGTATAGACTGGGGACATAGTAAACACTTTAATATGGCATATTTAACACTCAGGAGAGCTAAAATATGCCTTGGAAAGAGAGGACTATTATGTCTACAAAATGAAAAAAATAAGCAATTAATAAAAGAGCGCAGCATTAGTTTTGAAGAGATTATTGCAGGAATAGAAGAAGGTGCGGTGTTAGATGTGTTACCACACCCTAACCCTGCTAAATATCCTAAACAAAAAATGTACGTCCTTAATATGAATAACTATGTTTATGTAGTACCTTTTATTAGGAAAGATGAAAATACTGTATTTTTAAAAACTATCTTTCCTCATCGAAAATTAGCTAAGCAATATTTGAGAGGTAAAAAAGATGAAAAAGAAGAACCATGATATTGTTGGCTTTCATCTTGATCAAGAAGAACAGGATATTAGCGATGCTATTGATCAACTTATTGAGAAAGGTAAGTTGAAGAGCGTGAATAATTTAAAAGAAGAACTTGCTTTTTCGAAGGAAGCTGCTGCAAATTATTTTCGAAAAGATAAGCGGGTCAATATCCGTATCTCTAGCAATGATTTGGCTCGCCTAAAACAAAAAGCAGCGTATAAAGGGCTGCCTTATCAAACTTTTATTGCTAGCGTTCTGCATGAATATGCAGCAGGGCATTTTAACGATTAATCAGCCTGATTTTTTCCAAGAATACCTGTACAATACAAACCTCCAAAAAATTATGTGATGGAATAAATTCGTGTTGGACTTTAAAAAACTAAAGCTAGTATGTATTACATTTATTGTGAGCGGTGTGTTAGCAGGCTGCATGGTAGGGCCTGATTTTCATGTTCCAGCACCTCCTACCACAAAATCGTATACTCAAACGATACTACCTCCTAAAACAACGCGTGTATTCGCTGCAGGTAATGCAGGAAAAGCCCAATACTTTATTAACAATCAAGATATTCCTGCTGAATGGTGGACTTTGTATCATTCAACGGCATTAAACCATTTAATTACAAGAGGTCTCGCCAATAGTCCTAGTTTTGCGGCGGCCAAAGCGACTTTGCTCCAGGCGCAAGAAAATTTAAATGCTCAAACGGGCGCACTTTTGCTCCCTCGCGTTAATGTTGTAGCGAATGGCCAACGACAAAAATTTGCGGGTGCAACCATTGGTAACGATGTGCCTTCCAGTATTTTTAATCTCTATAATGTAGGAGTCTCGGTTTCTTACACATTTGATTTCTTCGGCGGATTAAGACGCCAAGTAGAAGCGGCACGAGCACAAGTTGATTTTAGATATTACCAATTACAAGCTGCTTATTTAGCCTTAACAGCTAATATTGTGACTACTGCCATTACCACTGCCTCGTTAAAAGCACAAATTAATGCTATCCATCAATTGATTGAAGAAGAAAAAAATCAACTCGCGATTAACATTCAACAATTTAAGCTAGGCAGTGTTTCTGAAGCCAATGTATTTGCACAACAAACTCAGCTCGAACAAACCAGTGCATTATTACCTCCTTTAGAACAAAACTTAAGTCGAGCCGAGCATGCACTTGCTGTACTTGTCGGCTCCTTACCCAGTGAAAGCCAATTGCCTTCTATTGATTTAGATAAATTAAATTTACCCACGCGATTGCCCGTGAGTCTGCCTTCCGCATTGGTGCGCCAACGGCCTGATATACAAGCGGCGGAAGCGTTACTTCACCAAGCAAATGCGCAAGTGGGTGTTGCAACCGCTAATTTATTTCCACAAATGACGCTTGGTACAACGAATTATGGCTGGTCATCTCCCACAGTGAATGATCTTTTTCATCCTGCGACATTGACATGGAGTATAGGAGGCCAAATACTAGAACCGATATTTCAAGGAGGCGCGTTACGCGCACAAAAACGGGCTGCTATGGCTGCTTATGAACAAGTCTGGGCACAATACCGGCAAACTGTATTACAAGCTTTTCAGAATGTGGCAGATTCATTGCGTGCGTTGGAGTCCGATGCAAGAGAATTAAAAGCGCAGAAGCGTGCTGAAATAGCGGCTCATGCTGCACTCAAACTGACGAAAGCGCAGTATCGTTTAGGGAGTATTGATTATCTGCCTGTTTTAACGGCTGAGCAACAATATCAACAAGCGTTAGTGAATCGTATCCAAGCACAAGCCGCGCGTTATTCCGATACGGCTGCATTATTTCAAGCCTTAGGTGGAGGATGGTGGCATAGAACAGAGGGAGAAACTCGATGAAAAAACCTTTATTAACAATGCTCATTATCCTGGGCTTATTATTCGGCGGTATCTTTGGCTATAAAATTATTAAAGGCATTATGATGGGGCGTGCCATGGCGGCCATGGGCGAACCTGCAGTTTACGTTTCTGCAATCGATATTAAATATAGGCCGTGGCAATCGCAGCTAAAAGCTGTCGGTAGTGTGCGAGCTGTTTTAGGCGTTAACGTGACGACTGAATTGGCGGGGATGGTGAAAGCCATTTATTTTACGCCCGGGGCAACTGTCAAAAAAGGTGATCTACTCGCCCAGCTTAATATTGATCCTGATATTGCAGGGCTGCATGTACTCGAAGCCAATGCAGCCCTTGCTGCAGCCGTCTATAAGCGTGATGCAGCCCAATACAAAATTCATGCGATTAGCAAGGCCGTACTGGATTCTGATGAAGCAAACCTGAAGAGTACTCAAGCACAAGTCACTCAACAAACGGCTGTGATCGCGCAAAAAACTATCCGTGCACCCTTTGATGGGCGTTTAGGTATTTCTACAATCAATCCAGGACAATATATTAATCCAGGTGATACCATCACAATGCTTCAAACAATAGATCCGGTCTATGTTGATTTTTATGTGCCTCAACAAGCGCTGTCTTCTATTAAAACAGGACAATCGGTGGTGGTGCAGGTAGATACTTTTCCGAATGTAGTATTTAATGGAGTTGTTTCAACTATTAATCCTGCTCTTGATTCAAGCGTTCGTAATGTTAAAGTAGAAGCGACTATTCAGAATCCAAATGCTCAATTAACACCGGGTATGTTTGCCTCTGTCACGGTAGATACGGGAAACCCAAAATCTTATCTTACTTTGCCACTGAATGCAGTGACTTTTAATCCCTATGGCGAAAGTGTTTATATTGTTAATGAAATACAAAAAAATAAAAAAAGCAAAGCTTATCTCGTTGCAAAAGAAACATTTGTTGTCACAGGAGAAAAACGTGACAATCAAGTAATGATCCTAAAAGGATTAAAGGAAGGCGATAAAGTCGTCACAAGTGGGCAAATCAAACTTAAAAATGGAAGCAAAGTTGTTATTAATGAGATTGCCTTACCTGAAAATGATGTTCAATCAACATCTCCTGATGAATAATAGAGAAGGTACTATTTTTACATGACATTCACAGATCTTTTTATTAAACGCCCTGTATTGGCTACCGTGATTAGCTTGCTTATTTTAGCATTGGGATTGCGCTCTGTTGGCTTACTGCCTATTTTACAATATCCCTTTACGCAAAATGCAGTTGTAACTGTTTCGACAACTTATACTGGCGCTAATCCAGCGTTGATCGCAGGATTCATCACTACCCCTTTAGAAAACTCTATTGCACAGGCAAGTGGCATTGATTATATGACATCCAGCAGTACACAAGGAATGAGTACTATTCAAGCCAACTTGTTACTGAATTATGATCCCAATAAAGCTGTTTCTGATATTAATACTAAAGTGAATGCAGTGTTAAACCAATTGCCCAAAGGAGCACAGCAACCGGTTATCAGTGTGGCTATCGGTGAAGCAATTGATTCTATGTATATTGGGTTTTACAGTAAAATTTTACCTGGTAATAAAATTACAGATTATCTTGTCCGAAATGTACAGCCAAAATTGCAAGCCATTAATGGTGTGCAAATGGCAGAAATTCTGGGCCAAAGAACATTTGCCATGCGTGCTTGGCTAGACCCTGTTAAATTAGCAGGTTATCAAATCACAGCCGATGATATTTCTAATAAATTGGCAGCTAATAATTTTATTTCTGCCGTAGGTCGTACTAAAGGCAATATGTTTACTGTGGACTTAACAGCCGATACGAGCCTTACGAGCATTGACCAATTCCGTCAATTAGCTCTTAAATCACAAAATGGCGCGATTGTCCGTTTGGGTGATGTGAGTACTGTCAGTTTGGGTTCACAGAATTATAGCAGCGCCGTTCAATTTGATGGTCAGCCTTCTGTCTATATTGGGATTAAAATCGCACCCGCAGCAAATTTATTAACAGTCATCGATAAAGTTAAAAAAACATTTCCTGAGATCGAAGAACAATTACCTGAGGGATTAAATGCCAAAATTGTTTACGATGCATCTGCATTTGTGAATAGTTCCATTCATGAAGTGGTGCGCTCTTTATTCGAAGCATTACTGATTGTCACTGTCGTGATTTTTTTATTCTTAGGCTCTATACGATCCGTGATTATCCCCGTCATTGCAATGCCTCTCTCTTTGATTGGCACATTTTTTATTATGTTATTACTCGGCTATTCTATTAATTTACTTTCACTGTTGGCTTTAGTGCTTGCCATTGGCTTGGTGGTCGATGATGCGATTATTATGGTTGAAAATATCCATCGTCATATCGAAGAAGGCATGGATCCTATTTCTGCTGCCTTGCAAGGCGCGCGAGAATTAGCAGGCCCTATTATCGCTATTTCTATTGTATTAATTGCTGTGTATGTTCCTATTGGATTCATGGGTGGATTAACAGGGGCTTTATTTACTGAATTTGCATTCACATTAGCAGGAGCTGTCGGTATATCCGCTGTGATTGCCTTGACGTTATCACCCATGATGTGTTCACAGTTTTTCAAAAAGAACTCTACTACAGCCAATCAATTCATCCAATATATTGATAACCTTTTTGATAAATTACATCATATTTATCAACGCGTATTGCATAACGCATTGAATTATTTACCCGTGATTGCTATTTTTGCCATTATTATATTATTCAGTAATTATTTTTTATTTACATCATCCCAATCAGAACTTGCACCGCAAGAAGATCAAGGCATTATTCTTTCGATGTTAACCGCTTCACCAAACGCCACATTAGCTCAAACGCAACTTTATTCCCGTGCTGCTAACAAAGCGTATTTCCAATTCCCTGAAACAGACCATACTTTCATGGTCGATGGTTACAATGGATTAAACACCAGTATTGGCGGAATGGTATTAAAACCGTGGGATAAACGTCACCGTACAACGAATGAAATGCAACCTGAAGTCCAAAATGCATTAGATCAAATTTCTGGTGCTAAAATAGCGGCTTTTCAAATGCCTTCATTGCCTGGCGGCGGAGGTGGTTTACCTATTCAATTTGTGATTCAATCGACCCGAAGTTTCGATGAACTGAATACCTTAGCGCAATTGTTTATTCAAAAAGCCTGGAAAAAAGGGATTTTCTTATATGTCGATTCAGATTTAAAATTGGATAAAGCCCAGACAGAAATTTCACTGAATGCAGATAAAATTTCTGAACTTGGTCTCACTATGCAAGATATAGGTAACACATTAGGTTCTGCTTTAAGCGAAGGATATGTGAATTATTTCAATTTAGATGGGCGTTCTTATCAAGTGATTCCGCAAATTATGCAGGCGGATCGTTTAACGGATAATCAATTATTAAATTATTATATTAAAGCGGCCAATGGCATTTCGATTCCTTTATCTTCTGTCGCCACATTAAAAACGAAAGTGGTACCCGAATCACTGAATCATTTTCAACAGCTTAACTCTACCACTATTTCTGCTGTAGCATTTCCTGGCGTTACCATGAGTGATGCTCTGAATAGCTTAAAAGCCATTGCGACGGAGATTTTACCGCAAGGATATACGATTGATTACGCCGGGCAGTCACGCCAGTATATGCAAGAAAACAGCGCATTAATTCTGACTTTCTTTTTTGCACTTATCATTATTTACCTTGCACTTGCTGCACAATTCGAAAGTTTTCGTGCTCCATTGATTGTTTTAATCAGTGTTCCTATGTCTATTTGTGGGGCAATGATTTTTATTAGTTTAGGTGTAGGTAACGCAAGCTTGAATATTTATACTGAAGTCGGCCTGGTCACTTTAATTGGATTAATCAGTAAACACGGGATTTTGATCGTGCAATTCGCGAAGGATTTACAAAAAGCAGGGAAGAATAAACGTGAAGCGATAGAAACTGCTTCTGCCGTTCGATTACGTCCTATTTTGATGACCACTGCAGCAATGGTTTTCGGTGTAGTGCCACTGATTACTGCCACAGGTGCGGGGGCAGTCAGTCGCTTTGATATTGGCCTGGTGATTGCAACAGGTATTGCTATCGGCACTTTATTCACATTATTTGTTGTACCTGCCATGTATTTGTTCTTGGCAGAGGACAGACCAAAAAACTTGTAAATTAAAATGATTATTTTTTACATCGAACCCGGGTTGAAGAACGGGGTGTGCCGTTTGTCTGCGCCTCTTCTTTTTCTTCTGACTCATTATTATTTTGTACACGAGGAGCGGGTAGCAAACGAGATGGTGAACAACTGCTCCGTCTTTTTCTTTGGTTGTCTCTGTCCTGCAATTCCAAGCTTATTTCTAAATAACCTCGCAATTTAGCGATATCTTGCGGAGTTCTTCCTTGGTTATCAGTTTCATTTAAGTTAGCTCCAAGCTCTTTAAGCTGCCTAATCACAGACGGATTATTTCTGATAGATGCCAGATGAGCAGGGGTTTGTCCTTTACGATTTTTTCCGTTTAAATGACTCCCAGCTTTTCCCAGATGTACCGCAATTTCTGTATGATTGAAATAAGACGCCAGATGAAGAGGTGTATTTCCTTCATTGTCCTGAGCATCGAGAGGGATCCCTGCTAAAATGAGGATCTGGACAATCTGCCAAGAGCCTTTGGCAACGGCTATATGTAAAGGTGTTCTTCCCTTTGCATTTCTTAGACACAATAAATCTTTATTGATCTCTTCTAAAGCCCTCATGAACCCTCTATGCTCAAAATAAGCAGCTAGATGGGCAATAGTATCTCCTTTCCCATTTGGGATATCGAGTACTGTTCCTATTTTCGCTAATCTTTTAATGCAGTCCACATCTCCGCTTTGAGCTGCTAAATAAGCAAGATTTTGTAAGAGAGAGGGAAAAGGTCGAGCCAATTCAATCAAATCGGCATGATGTTCTTCTATACAAAAGTAATATAATTCCCTATACCAATCCTCTTTTCCTTGTTTTGCTAGAAAAGAGGTAAAAGATTCTTTTTTTAAGTCTCCTTCCTCTTTGTATTGTACATGGCTTAACTGACGAATGTTATTACAGAAAAAAAAGACTTTTATATCATGTATGGTCATCATTCTATGATGATCTTGAGGATTGTCTAATGAAACATACCCTTCTCTTTCTAACCGGTTTAATAAAGTCAGTTTAATATAAAATTCTAATTCTTCTTGGGGTTTTAAACTGTATTCATCCTTTTCATTTTGATTAAAAAGATCTGCCATACGGAAAGACTTGTCACATCCGTATAAATTTAATTTATTCGCCAATTTTTCTTGGGAGGGTAGTGAACCGTTTTCTAAAATTAAATGAGAAATATCTAAATCTCGAATAAGAATATTGAGCACATTGTTAAGTGTCAATGTTCCACATATAGACTCACGAAACTGAGCTAGAGCAGGCCGTAAATCCGGATTATGTTCCAAGCCGTTGCAATAAAAATCATTTACTTTGGAAATACCAAGTGATTCTGCGAAATAATTTAAGATCATGTTGACATAATGAATTTCATTTCCGGGAGTCTCTGCTAGCGCTGGCTCCCGATTAATAATTTCTAATGCTACTTTCCGTGTAATTTCTTTTCGAATAGTCATCAACTGAAAAGAGACATCGGCAGAAAGTTGTTCATGCGCATCCATGATATGTGT
This sequence comes from Gammaproteobacteria bacterium, assembly GCA_021323555.1. Next base: position 20,205 of record JAJONP010000008.1, read on the forward strand.
ATGGCTACCGCCCGAACAAACTGCTAACCCTTCAATAAAATGACATACTATATTTTTTTTCGCTTCCAGCGTACGCGCATCGGATTTCAATAATTTTATTATTTTGGAAAGAGTAGGAACACCTTCTACGTACAAAGCGTAATGACTTTTTCCTATATTCTTTTTTTGAAGAAAATGCGTATCAAAAAAATTATTTATAGTTTCTAAAAGTGATTCTTTTAAATCATCCTCGCTGACTTCATTCCATGCTTCGTCAACCCAAGCCATTAATTTTTCCAAGCAATCTGTTACTTCTTTTTTAAAATCCTCAAATTTTTCACTTTCTAAATAGGCTGACATCACTTCCGCTGATTCAGGAAGAGAAAATGGATGTCTGTCTTCTTCTTTAACTTCTTCTAACGCAGGTAAGCTAAAAAATTTTTCGTTTAAGAAAGGATCTGGCTCATATCTTACGTTCATCTTTGACTCCGTCGTATTTATTTTTTGATATTTTCATGGCTTGCTTTTTATAGTCCGTTTAGCGCAGGCTACTGTGAAACAGTTCTTTAATTAGCTATAGTTTTCATTATTGACATAAAATAAAACAAATTTGATGGAAAGTATAGATAATTTTTGTTGAATTTTAAATAAATAGATTATATTTTAAACAAATTAGAGTGGATATAAGGATTCCCATCGAGTTATCTTATTAAAGCGTGCAGCGCCTTTCCTCCAAGCGTATAATAAAGCCTACAAAAAAACGGGGGAGAATCGTTATGGAACAACCACGTCCTACTCTTATTTTGCACCCTTTACACCATACCACTGCGGATATTGTAAAGCGCTTCACGCTGGGAAAGCCTTTAACACCTGATCAAATAAATTTCTTGGATTGGCATCAAGCGCAGCTCAGCAATCCAGAATTTGACCCTGTTCTAAAGTATTATTTAAAATCGCGTAACGACCATGAAAATCATTTCCACACTTCATTTTTATTGCCTCATGAAAAAATGAATCGGGAAGCTATTGCATTATTAAAAAAGCGTTTAGCTATTATGCTAAAAGCAAATTCTGAACATCGCGTAGTGATGAGTTTGACCCATGAACAATTCGTAGAATTTAAAAAATATACCATACAGGAATTAATTTTCTGGCATGGTAATCAATTCCTGACAGGGGCTCCCTTTTATCCAAGCGGTACCCCACCGCTCGTTCTTTTTCAGTGGGGTAATTATTTTGGCATTATAAAATATGTAGTGATTGCAGGTGAAAAAGCAGTAATGGGAAATTTATTGCTTTATTTTGAAGATCGGCAAGAACGTAGCCTTGAAGAATGTGTAGCAGATTATCAGAAGCGTATGGCAAATGAAATGAAGTTACAAGCTGACTTACTACACAATAAAGAAATTATAAAATCTCATGATCCACAATTTATTAAAACACCCGAGTTAACTTTGTCTAAATCTTATTTGATTAGTCACCTGCCAACGCCCACTCCCTGAAAGTTAAAAATAAAATATGAATCCAGATTGAATATGTAAAAAAAGTTCGGATTTGAGCCAAGGTCGATCTAGTTTTATATTGGCTATGCGCAGCTAAATCACTCACTCAAAGCAACCGAGTATTTATCATAATATTGACTCTCCGCTAAAACATAAGAGAATAAGGCTGATTGAGAAATCATCAACCTTGATTTTTGACCATGCATCCCTTAAATCAACCTTGATAATTGACCATATATAGGATAAAGTAACCCTGATTTTTAACCACCGCGAGCAAATATTTCATGGAAAGAGAATTAATTCAATATCTTAGAGAATGGAGGCTAAGCACTATTCGAAAGCCACTCATTTTGCGAGGAGCGCGTCAGGTAGGAAAAACTTACCTCATTAAACAATTCGGTAAAGAATTTAAATCATTTGTCCTTATTAATCTTGAAAAGCAGCCCGAGGCGGCAGCTCTTTTCAATGAAAACCTTGATCCAAAAAAATTAATTCAATGATTACAATTTATAACAGAACAAAAAATTATACCTGGCGAAACACTTTTATTTATTGATGAAGCCCAAGAATCACCACGCTCATTAATAGCCCTGCGTTATTTTTATGAGGAATGTCCTGAATTGCATGTGATTGCAGCAGGATCGTTATTGGATTTTGCAATTGAAAAAGTGGGTGTACCTGTAGGGCGAGTTTCATTTTTATATTTGTATCCTCTGTCATTTATAGAATTTTTAAAAGCAACAAATCGCGAAATCGCAGCACAAGCTATTATAGAACATGTGTTTACTGAATCTGTTTCACAGCCTATTCATCAGAAATGGTTAGAATATGTGGCAGAGTATATTGCGATTGGCGGAATGCCAGAAGTGGTAGAAGCGTGGCGGAATACCAATGATATTGAGATATGCGGCAATATTCAATATGCGATTATCGAAAGTTATAGACAAGACTTTGAAAAATACTGTAAAGAGCATGAAGTAAAATATGTCTCGCTCATTTACAAACAAATACCTCGACAATTTGGCAAGACATTTAAATTTAATAAAATTCCTGGCGATTATCGGAAACGTGATTTATCTCCCTGCTTTGATTTACTTCACAGAGCAATGGTTATTAATCCTGTCTATCATAGTGATGGCCACGGTATTCCGCTTGGCGCTGAAGCGGATTATCATTATTTTAAAGCAACTTTTGTTGATGTTGCTCTTGCTCAACGCCTACTACATGCGCATCCTAAAGATTGGTTTTTGCAACCAACCCAATCTTTAATCAATAAAGGTGAAATAATAGAAAATTTTGTGGGGCAAGAATTATTAGCTTATAGCGATCCGCGTGAAAAAGCGCAGCTTTATTATTGGCAACGACATGAACGTGGTAGCAGTGCTGAGGTGGACTATTTATCTACTATTCAAAGAAACGTTATTCCAATTGAAGTTAAAAGTGGAACAGGTTCTTCACTGAAAAGTTTGCAGTTATTTTTAAAAACCCATCAAAGCCCGTATGGTATACGTTTTTCAACACATGATTTTTCTATGCATGAAAAACTACATTCCTATCCGCTTTATGCAATCGCAAAATTAAGAAATAAAACCTCTGAATAACTCTAACCAGAAAAATTAACGTTGCATTTATCCGGTGCTCCGGCAGTAGTTGAGCATTTATATCCTACTACCGTGCGCCGCCCATAATATGTTCTGTTTTTTTCCCAGCTCTTATTGATCCTGGCGAATTCATCTGCACTAAGATATCTCGGATCAGTTTTTATATAAATGCTTTCTCCGCCTGTCAGCTTATAATAACAATATAATCTAGCCGTTACTCCACTGGATGCAAGGCTGAGAAAATAAATTTCTGCATCAAGAGGGTAAGCAGGTGAGAAATCTTTTTCATAAGGAGAATAGAAATCCCAAGAGTGGGAAGGTGAAGTAAAATCTTCAAGAAGACGAGGAGGTAAATCCCAAGACCATCCCCATAACATTCCGGAATTATGCACAAAATCTTTTGATCCTGGGCAAGTCAATGCTCTAGCATTAACGCTGATTAATAGCAGCGCCAGGCTAATGAATATTCGAATAGAATGCCATAATACGATATTGTTATCGTAAAACATATTTTTCTTCATAGTAATCTCCTATTTATTTAAAAATTAATTTTTGGCAGCGTAATCCACGTTACTAGCTAGACACTCGCTGAATACGCGCACCAAGCTGCGATAATTTTTCTTCTATACATTCATAACCACGATCAATATGATAAATTCTGTCGACACTGGTTTCGCCTTGCGCAGCTAATCCAGCTAATACCAAACTGGCTGAGGCTCGTAAATCTGTTGCCATCGTTGGCGCACCCAACAAATGATCAATGCCAACACAGGTTGCTTTATTACCTTCTAATTTAATATCCGCACCCATACGTTGTAATTCAAGTGCATGCATAAAGCGATTTTCAAAAACATTTTCGGTAATAATGCCAGTACCTTCGGCAATGGTATTCAGCGCCATCATTTGTGCTTGCATATCCGTGGGAAATGCAGGGTAAGGGGCGGTGCTTAAACTAATGGCGCGTGGTCTATTGCCTTTCATATCGAGTGAAATCCAATCCGTTCCCGTTTCAATAGCAGCACCTGCTTCGCGTAATTTTAGTAAAATAGAATCGACTATCGTGGGTTGAGTATTTTTTAATTTGATTTTTCCGCGAGTAATAGCAGCAGCTGTAAGATACGTGCCTGTTTCAATGCGGTCAGGTAAAACGTGATAATGACCGCCTGAGAGTTCAGTAACCCCTTCAATGGTGATCGTAGAAGTACCCGCACCACTGATTTTTGCGCCTAATGTATTTAAAAAATTTGCCAAATCAGCCACTTCAGGTTCAAGCGCTGCATTATGAATAATGGTTTTGCCTTCTGCTAATACGGCAGCCATCATAATATTTTCAGTGCCTGTCACAGTGACAATTTCCATGACAATCGTAGCGCCTTGTAAACGTTTTTGTGTTCTTGCCTTGATATAACCGTTTTCTACATTAATCTTTGCACCCATGGCAATCATGCCTTTTAAATGCTGATCAACGGGGCGTGTACCAATCGCACACCCCCCAGGTAATGAGACACTGGCTTCGCCAAAGCGGCTAAGTAAGGGACCTAGCACTAAAATAGATGCGCGCATGGTACGGACTAATTCATAAGGGGCATGATAAGAATGAATCTGGCTAGCATCAATTGTAATTTTAGAACATTCATCTAAGGTTACGCCTGTACCCATTTGGCCTAATAAGCTAATAATAGTGGTTACATCGTGTAGATGAGGAATATTAGAAATAATCACAGGCGCTTCTGTGAGTAATGCGCCAGCTAAAATAGGCAGCGCAGCATTTTTTGCACCTGAAATACGCACTTCTCCCCGAAGTGGGATATTGCCTTGAATAATCAATTTATCCATAATTATCTGTGTGATCTCGCTAGTGGTTGTCTTTAAGACGCGGTAAGGGTAACGTATGGTTGATTGTTCGTCAATTTAAAATAATTTTTACTTGCTGTAACGACAGGAAGCTTCAGATGATATTTCTTATTGTGTTGATTGCTTTTTTGCTTGAACGATTTTTTCATTGGCGCCACTGGCGTCATTGGCATTGGGTGATGCATTACGAGCGTTTGGTGAGTGCACGTATGGACGGTTTGCCACCGTGGCTAGTCTTGTCTGTCATAGTATTACCCTTTTTATTGATGATAGGTATGCTGCAACATTTATTCACAGGTGTTTGGGATGGGAGTTTGCAGTTTATTATAAGCTTTGTTGTATTACTCTATTGTTTAGGGCCGGATAATTTATGGGTGCAGGCCTATCACTGTATTAATCAGCTAAATAAACAAGATCCTGCCGCTATAAACCATGCTCGAACAGCCTTTGGCGTGGCTTCTACGGATAATCCTCAAACCTTTCATCGTGCCTTTGTGCGTGCTATTTTTGTCGCAGCACATCAACGTATTTTTGCTGTATTTTTTTGGTTTGTGCTGTTAGGGCCTGTTGGCGCAGTGGCTTATCGAATAATTGAATCTATCAGTACTCAACCCATTTCTAGCGCTAAAATAGCTGCGCAAACCAAAGGCGTTTTGGATTGGTTGCCAATTCGGCTCACCACTTTCATTTTTGCATTAGGCGGCCATTTTAATTCTGTATTTGCTTATTGGAAGAGTGAAGCTTTAACAGGGCCTGACACAAATGAGCAATTTTTGACAGAATGCGGTATTGCGGCATTGGATGTTGTAGAAAACAACCAATTACCTGAGACAGGGCTCGCAGAACAGGAAGCGTTGGCGCTTATTGACCGTGTGTTTATCATTGGGCTCCTGTTAATAGCAATAGTAGTGCTTTTAAATTAAATTAGGTTAGAATACCCGCTTTAAAATGTTGGGAATTAACATGGTGGTAGACGCGCGGGATGATATTGATTCTGTAGAAACGCAGGAGTGGCTGGAAGCGCTTGCATCCGTTGTGGAATACGAAGGATCAGCGCGTGCATGTTTTCTCATTGAGACAATCTTAGAAAATGCAAATCAGCTTGGTATTAAAGTAGGTGGTGCTTTTACTAAAACCGCTTATGGGAATACTATTCCTGTAGAACAGCAGCCTGATTACCCGGGAGACTTGGCTTTAGAAAAACGCATTGAAGCAATTAATCGCTGGAATGCGATTGCAATGGTATTGCGAGCCAAAAAAATAGCTGGGGGTGTTGGCGGTCATTTATCTTCGTATGCCTCTATTGCAACTCTTTATGAAGTGGGATTGAATCATTTTTTTCGTGCGGCTTCTGAAGGACAGCCAGGTGATTTAGTGTATTTTCAAGGGCATTCCTCTGAAGGAAATTATGCGCGTGCTTTCCTTGAAGGACGAATCAGTGAAGAAAAACTTATTAATTTTCGACAAGAGGTGGATGGGAATGGTGTTTCCTCTTACCCTCATCCTTGGTTAATGCCCACGTTCTGGCAGTTTGCAACTGTCTCACTCGGTTTAGGCGCACTGCAAGCCATCTATCAAGCGCGTTTTTTAAAATATTTAGAAAATAGAAAATTAATTCCTGCAAGTGATCGCAAGGTATGGGTTTATTGTGGCGATGGTGAAATGGATGAACCTGAATCCATCGCGGGATTAACAATGGCTGCGCGGGAAGAATTAGACAATATTATTTATGTTATTAATTGTAATCTACAGCGTTTAGATGGTTTAGTCCGCAGTAATAGTAAAATTATTCAAGAATTGGAAAGTTTATACCGTGGCGCAGGTTGGAATGTTATTAAAGTGCTATGGGACAGTCGATGGGATGCATTATTTGCTAAAGATAAAAAAGGATTACTCCTTAAAAGGCTCAATGAGTGTGTGGATGGTGATTTACAAAATGCTTATGTGCGTGGGGGTGCTTATACGCGCGATTTTTTGTGCGGTGACAATTCAGAACTGAAAGCATTATTCGCTGATTTATCGGATAAAGAAATAACAGAACTCAATCGCGGTGGACACGATGCCATTAAAATTTATGCAGCGTATACTGCTGCTGTTAAACATAAAGGACAGCCGACTGTTATTTTAATACAAAGTGTCAAAGGCTATGGGTTAGGAACGGCTGGCGCGGAAGGCCGTAATATTGCACATAATCAATTGGAAATGACTGAGGCTGAGCTTAAATTATTTCGAGAGCGCTTTGCATTACCGCTCACAGATAAGCAACTGACAGAACTTGCTTTTTATAAGCCAGAAAAAAATAGCCCAGAAATGGTTTATCTCCATACACAGCGTCAAAAACTGAATGGTTATTTACCTGCTCGTCTCTCTATTTCTCATAAATTGCCTGTTCCTGCACTTTCTGCATTTGAGGCGATTTTGCAGGGTACAGGTGATAGAACCATGTCAACAACCATGGTATTGGGACGTATTTTTAGTGTGTTACTAAAAGATGCAGTGATTGGATCACGCATCGTACCTATTTTTTCTGATGAAGTCCGTACATTCGGTTTAGAAGGGTTGTTTAGACAAATTGGTATTTATTCGCATGTAGGGCAATTATATTCCCCTGAAGATAAAGAACAATTGGTGTATTACCGTGAAACACAAGAAGGCCAATTACTCGAAGAAGGTATTACAGAAGCAGGGTGCATGGCATCCTGGATCGCGGCAGCAACTGCGTATACAACACACCAGTTTCCCATGGTGCCTTTTTTTACGTATTACTCTATGTTTGGTTTTCAACGCGTAGGTGATTTTATTTGGGCGGCGGCAGATATGCGCGCGCGCGGCTTTCTTATCGGTGCGACAGCAGGGCGTACAGCACTCGAAGGTGAAGGATTACAACATCAAGATGGCAGTAGTTTGTTAGCTGCTTCTGCAGTGCCGAATTGTCGTGCATATGATCCTACTTTTGGTTTTGAAATGGCGGTGATTGTTCAGCATGGCTTGCAAGAAATGTATCAAGATGAAAAAGATGTCTTTTATTACATCATGGCTATGAATGAAAAATATAGACAGCCTGCCATGCCTCAGGGTGTTGAAGCAGGGATTATCAAAGGGATGTATCTTTTTAAAGAAGCCAATCAAACTTCTTCAAAAACATCTTTAAAAGTGCAATTAATGGGTAGCGGCGCTATCTTACGTGAAGTCATTGCGGCTTCTGAATTATTAGAAACAGATTTTGGTATAGCTGCCAATATTTGGAGTGTCACGAGCTTTAATGAATTGCGTCGTGAAGCTCTTGCTTTACAACGTGAACACATGTTGGCGCCTGATAAAAAACAAAAACTCAGTTATGTTGAATCCTGTTTAGAACCACACACAGGCCCTGTGATTGCAGCGACTGATTATATTCGTACTTATGCAGACCAAATCAGGCCTTTTATTTCACGTTCTTATACCGTATTAGGCACGGATGGTTTCGGGCGTAGTGATACACGAGAAAAATTACGTCGTTTCTTTGAAGTTGATCGTTATCATATTGTCGTGGCTGCGTTGTATGCACTCATGAAAGAAAATAGTTTACCGGCGAGTCAGGTGACGGCAGCATTAAAAAAATATAATATTGATCCAAAAAAACCTAATCCAGTGAATATGTAAATAGTTGCTCGTTAGTAATGTAGGGTGGATTAGACGCGTTTTTTGCGTCGTAATCCACCATTAAATAAAAGCATCTATTATTTGGTGGATTACGACGCAAAAAACGCGTCTAATCCACCCTACATTACCCAGTCTATAATTTTATTTAAGGGGAATTGCATTTTGGCTATAAAAAATATAACCGTACCCGATATAGGGGGTGCAACCGATGTTATTGTGATCGAAGTGCTGGTTAAACCAGGTGATGCTGTTAAATTTGATGCGCCATTACTCACATTGGAGTCTGATAAGGCAACGATGGAAGTGCCTTCTTCTGATGAAGGGGTTGTCAAAGAAGTCAAAATTAAAGTGGGTGATAAAGTTTCTCAAGGATCTGTCATTCTATCGCTGGAAACAACGCAAGCATCAGACACCCCTAAACAACCTGAAACATCTCAATCTAAAGCATCGCCTGTTTCACCTCTAGCATCTTCTGCTCCTCCCGTTATAAAACCTGAATCAAATACAGGGGCTTCAGTAATGGCAGAAAGCCATTACACAGGTGGATTACATGCAGGCCCTGTGGTAAGAAAAATAGCGAAAGAATTTGATATTGATTTATCCCTGATTAAGCCAACGGGCCCTAAGCAACGTATCCTGAAAGAAGATATTCAAAATTATGTGAAAACACGCTTAGCACAAGCAACTGCAACAGGTGCAGGATTACCTGCTGCACCTGTGGTTGATTTTACTAAATTTGGAGCGATTGAAACACAACCCCTCTCTCGCATCCAAAAACTATCAGGTAAAAATTTACATCGTAATTGGTTATTAGTACCCCATGTCACACAATTTGGCGATGCGGATATTACAGAATTAGAAGCCTTTCGCGTAGAACAAAAAGCTATTTTAGAAAAACAAGGCGTCAAATTGACCCCGCTTATCTTTATTATGAAAGCAATAACATCTGCTTTGAAAGTTTTTCCGAAATTTAATGCATCGCTGGATGCCAATGGCGAAAATTTAATTTTAAAAAAATATTTTCATATTGGTATTGCTGTCGACACGCCTGACGGGTTAGTTGTGCCTGTCATTCGTGATGTCGATAAAAAAGGATTATTAGATTTAGCTAAAGAATTAAGCGTAGTAAGTGAAAAAGCACGTAACAAACAACTCACTGCTAATGATATGCAAGGCGGGTGTTTTTCTATTTCAAGCTTGGGCGGCATTGGCGGCACAGCATTCACACCCATTGTGAATGTACCTGAAGTGGCTATCTTAGGCGTTTCAAAAGCCGTCCATAAGCCGATTTATCAACAAGGTCAATTTATTCCTCGTTTAATGCTACCATTATCTTTATCGTATGATCATCGCGTGATTGATGGCGCAGATGGCGCAAGATTCATTACTTATTTAGCGACCATGCTAAACGATACGCGGAATTTATTATTATAAACGCACTAATATACTGTATCTACTTAAGAGGAATATAAAAGATGAGCACTGAATTAAAAACAGAATTAGTTGTCATAGGCAGTGGTCCTGGGGGGTATACCGCTGCCTTTCGTGCAGCCGATTTAGGAAAAAAAGTCATTTTGATTGAGCGCCATGAAAACATAGGCGGTGTTTGTTTAAATGTCGGCTGTATCCCTTCCAAAGCATTATTACATGCAGCCAAAGTATTGGATGAAGCGCATGACATGGCAAAATGCGGTATTGAGTTTGGCAAGCCTAAAATAGATAGCCAGAAACTCCGTGATTGGAAAAATAAAATTGTGACCCGTTTAACAGGCGGATTAAAAACACTTGCCAAGCAACGCAAAGTTGATATTATTCAGGGAGCAGCTCAGTTTATTTCGAAAAATCAAATCGCTGTTGAAACTTCTCAAGGCAAACAGATAATCACTTTTGATCATGCCATTATTGCGGTCGGTTCTCGCCCTGTTCAATTACCTTTTTTACCGGATGATCCACGTATTATTGATTCCACAGGCGCACTGGAATTAGAAGAAACAAAAGGTAATATGCTCATTATAGGCGGCGGTATTATTGGGTTAGAAATGGCAACGGTCTATCACGCGCTTGGCGTGGAAGTCACTATTGTAGAATTGATGGATCAAATTATTCCTGGGTGTGATAAAGATGTTGTGATGCCTTTATTTAAACGTATTCAAAAACTCTATAAAAATATTTTATTAAAAACAAAAGTCACAAAAGTCGATGCAAAAAAAGATGGGCTATGGGTAACATTTGAAGGTGACAATGCACCAGATGCGTCTACACGTTTTGATCGCATCTTATGCGCAGTGGGTAGACGCCCAAATGGAGATCAAATTGCTGCGGATAAAGCGGGCGTTAAAGTGGATGAACGGGGTTTTATTCCTGTTGACAAGCAACAACGCACTAATGTTCCGACTATTTTTGCGATTGGCGATGTCACAGGCAATCCTATGTTAGCGCATAAAGCAATTCCTGAAGGGCGAGTGGCTGCAGAAGTCATTGCTGGCTTAAAACATTATTTTGATGTGAAATGCATTCCAAGTGTCGCGTATACCGATCCTGAAATCGCCTGGGTAGGTCTTACAGAAAATGAAGCAAAAGCAAAAGGTATTCAATATGGTAAAGGCGTATTTCCCTGGGCAGCCAGTGGTCGCGCATTGAGTATTGGGCGTGATGAAGGCCTCACTAAACTCCTTATTGATGAAAAAACACATCGTGTAATAGGGGGCGCAGCTACAGGGCCGAATGCAGGGGAATTAGTAGGAGAAATAGGTTTGGCAATTGAGATGGGCTGTGATGTGGGCGATATTTCTCTGACAATTCATCCGCACCCAACCTTATCAGAAACCATTGCCATGGCCGCCGAAGTATTTGAGGAAACAATTACGGATTTATATCTGCCTAAAAAACATTAGGGTACGTTGACATGGATGGATCCTACTTCGTGAGATTAAATGAGGAGAAATCAGATTGTCCACGACAGTGATCCACCAGCCGAACGATAAGCTCTTTAAATTATCTTTGAGTGAAGTGCGAGTAGCAACTCAGTTTTTTCAGGCTCACTTGC
>JAJONP010000081.1 GCA_021323555.1 Gammaproteobacteria bacterium
TTTTTAATTTATCAGCCGCTTCTGTCACATTGAGCCCCGCGCCGTCAATTAAAGTATCTTTAACAATTTCACCCGGGTGGAGTGGGTTGTGTATTAGCATACTATTTGCCTCCTATAGCTAATGATAGTCAATATACAACTATTATTCTTTAGTAATTTTCGCCTGCCGAAAAGCTCTTTTCACTATCCGATAAATTTTATCAAATTCAGGTAAATTTACCATTTGCGTTGATAGCCTAGTGCCCCATGTTTTTTTGAGACGCGCTTCTTTTTTAGAAAATTCTTCACGAATTTCATCAAGCTTTTTTCCTCGATGCGCAAGCTTTGCATTAATCGCTTCAATACAATCACTAAGATTTACTCAGCCTCTCTCTATTAAATACCATAAATCGTATAAATCACGCGACTCTGTCCTTGCTCGGTCAAGAAGCGCTACTGTTTTTTCCGTAGCAATTTCAGCAAGAGAATATACCAAAATTTTTTCTCCTTCAGGAAGATCACTAAATTCTTCACAGCTTTTAATTACAGCATGTTTTTCAGGCATATAAAAAACTTTTTCTTTAATTGTTATATCTACTTTAATTTCTTTCGAAATAGCAACAGGAAGCAGCCCCTCGTAGGTAAGATAGAATGTATAACTGTTTTGGTGAATCGCTGAGTCAGGTCGTGAAAATCGAAAAACAATATTCGAAGCATGTTTTACTTCTGTATAGACTGCCTCAAGCTCTTGCTTTAACTCTTCAAAAGAAATTTTTTGCAAAAGTGTGAAATCAAGGTCTTCTGAAAACCTATAGTCAGAAAAATAGCAACGTCGCAAAGCTGTTCCCCCTTTAAATATAAGCTTATTTCGTAGGGGAACGCGTGATAATCCTATTAAAAACCAGGCAATGCAATAATCTCTTTCGAGGACGCTTTCTGGTATACGTCTCCCTCCTTGCTCTTTCAATAATCGATTAGAAAGTTTAGAAATTTGACTTTGGTGTATCATGGGTTAAGTCCCTCTCAACGCAAGCAATTCTTCCTGCGGGATATTTAATCTTAACCGCCACTTTGCTATATAATGTCCTTCCGCAGGAAGACTAGGATCAAGTAGTTGATACGTTGAGGTAAGCATTGTTCTTATGAATTCTAAATGAATACGCGAGCCAATTTTATAAAGCTCCATTAAATATCCAAGTCTTCTACTCACAGCACCTACATCTAATTTAATGGCATAATCAATTATTTTTTGTGGATCAATCGCGGCGCTTTTTATTGAAAACCCTTTTGCAACTTCTGAGAATCCCCCGCAGTAATCAGGTTGTTTTAAACCATCTAGCAAAGTGCGTTCTAAATCACTGGCATAAACTTTTTCATTTTTATCAATCCACATTTCAGTGATACCAAATAAATCTTTTGCTTTGCAACGTACAAATCGAAACTCAGTTCCTTGAATTATTCGGGAACGTAACATTCTAGGCGAACTCACATAAACAATAAGCTGTGGTTGTGTCACCATTTGATGCAAATCAAATGCAGAGCTATAAGAGAAATAGTATCTTTCATTATTTTTTTTATAGCTACTTACAATCAATTCTCGCGCTACTAAATAAGGATTTCCCAAATATTCTCGCTCAAAACCTAGCTCAAAAGGAACAATACAAAATGTTCCTGATTTTAAACGGATCACTATTCCATTATTAATTAATTGAGAGAGAGCTTTAGAGGCAGGTACACGCCCGCCTAATATTTTTTCTGCCTCTGGAAAATGGAAAATCGGACGATGATGGCTATATAACATCGTAATTAAGCGGCCAGCTAAAGGGCCTAAAGTTTTTGTATTATTATCATAATTTATGTGCATAATATCCCTCTTAAAGGCATATTTTACATACAAATTATAATTTATTGAAGGAGAAATTCTATTTTAAGTGCAAAATAGCCCTTTCAAAGGGTTATTTTGCACTTAAAATATTATTTTCAATTCAAATATTATTGATTAATGATAAAGATTATATTGAAAGATTTAAAAGATTAGGGCCTAGAGCATCACTAGCGATCGTAAGCGACAGACTTGAAGGTGATCTTTTACTAAGGTTTTGTAAACATTTACGTTCTGAAGGTGTAGATATACCTTTACCCAAAATACCAGCAGCAGAAGCAGAAATTACATTAAAAGAAGGATCTAAAGAATGGCTAAAAAGAGAACTGCAATCTTTGCAAGATTTAGACACGGCAGTTACTGACTCCATTACTTTAGAAATGATGACTGAGCCTGTCATAGCTGATGACGGGAATGTATATGATCGAAAACCATTACAAAAACATTATGATTCCTGTCGTAGGGATGGGAAAATCCCTACGTGTCCAAAAGATCCAGGCCAAAAGCTACGTAATCCAAAACGTCTCGTAGAATCCAGGCGTGTAAAAGCCATGGTAACCCATGTTAAAAAGGTGTATGGTTCGCTTGAGAAACTGCAAGAAAATATAACGATTCTTGAGAAAAAAATTGCATCTTTCAATTCTTCACAAGTGGTTGCGTCCCCTTCTTCTGAAGGCTACTTTAAATCACAAAATAAACCTGTTGCTGGTGTTAGCAACACCTCTACATTAACTTATGGAATTAAGTAAGTAGTAATGAAGAAGCATCTTTAACAATTTCGCCTGGGTGGAGTGGGTTGTGTATTAGCATACTATTTGCCTCCTATAGCTAATGATAGTCAACATAGCGAAGCTATAACTACACAACCTTAAGATTAATTTCCATATGTATTCCATCACGATTAAGCGCATCTTGTAAAGCCAAGGTAATAAATTGCTTTTCTGGATACTTTAACTTTTTTGCGAATTTTTTAGCTTGTTTAGGGCTTACACTTTTACGGTCATGTTCCAGATCACATAAATACTGCGTTGAAACGCCTAGTTTTCTTGCAAAATTAATCTGATTAATTTCTTCGCATGTTCGGATTGACCAAATTAAACTGCCAAGAGTTAGTTTTTTACCTGATATTTTTTCAAGCGCCGAGAGAGCATCAATATTCATGTTTATTCACCTCAGTAATGGATATTAAATGAAAATCTTTTCTTTTATCTTCTACGTAAATTGCCCGATAGCCTTTATTTAACCGTATAGATCGCTCGCCCTGCCTTCCTCCCTTCAATGGTTCATCATGATAGCCTGGTGTTTTTCTGACTTCATACACTCCTATTTTTTTTACTGCATCTACCCAGCCTTGTAATTTTAGGACGATATGCAAAGGCAATTTCGCCACGTTCTTTTTAGCATTTTTCGTTATTTCAACACACACAGGCATTGTATGTTTCCAACTTCATTAAATATTACACCTATTTTGTGTATTTTAATAGGGTTCTTTATGCATTAAAAATTCTCGCGGGTAATACTAATCATTTTCTCCAATGCTTTTTTAGCATTGGTCACAATCCATTGTTGGCCTGCTGGATCAAGTCGTTCCCGCGAACCCAGAAACTCATTGACCACATCACCAGGTTTTACTCTATTAAAATCAGGTACTTTTCCTTGCCGCAATAAATCTAATACAGCCACTAAATGCGGGGGATCATTGCGTGACATTGTAGCGCAACCGCAACCCCGTTTTTTGAAATTCATATTTTCTATTTCACTGAGATTGACGACTTGAATATTTTTCTGTTGGCAGGCTTCTCTTAAATTTTTCACCATGTGGTTTTCAGTACCCACAGCATATTTCCCTGTCCCTGCGCGATCATTGCTGACCCTATCCCATAAATAAGCGGTTGAGCCGTAACCATCTGCGATAGACACAACTTCTTTACGGCATTCAGGATGTACAACCACGTGGTAACCTAATTGTTGCCAATAAGAAACCATTTCAGGTTGATAGTAACTATGCACGCCACATTCACTGGCAAATAAAATTAATTGTGCAGTATCAAACTGTTTGATGAATTCGGGTGTTTGTTCAGCCAGTTTAAAATTGACTGCAGCTTGTCCTGCAGGCCAATAGGCTATTTTTTCGGGTGAGATACCTAACCAAGCCGCCACATTTTCACCCATGTGTCTATCGGGGATAAATAAGATTTTCTTTTTTTGTTTTAACGCCCACTCAAATATTTTTTTCACATTTGAGCTGGTACACACTGCGCCGCCTTGCGCACCCGTCATTGCTTTAATACGCCCTGATGTATTCATATAACAGACAGGCAGAATAGTATTTGTATCATAACGCGCATTCAATTGATCAAATGCAGGTTGCACCATAAAATCCTTTGCTAACATTTCCATAGTACAACCTGATTTTGGATTGGTAATATAAACTTCCTGGTCATCATGTGCGAGAATAGCTATAGATTCCGCCATAAAATGCACTGCGGATTCCACAATGATTTTTTTCTCGGGGTGTTCAACTGCCATCAGCGCTAATTGATAAGAATCCGCCACTGTACCACCAAAATATTTAATCATTTTAACGATTTCGCCACCCATGTAATAATGCGCGAGCAGTAATAAAGAATCGCCAAAATGTTTTGCAGCCGCTTCCATATAAGGTTGCATCCATAAAAGCGTTGTACTCATATCACGGTCAGGTAATGCTTGATACTCTTCCGCATACGGCAAAAATTCTTGGGTATACCAATCCAATGGATAATCATCCTGACACACTTGCATATCCGGTTTAAGTTGTATTGGCATGATTTATTTTCCCCGTAAAATCTTCACGATAATGACCACCTCGACTCTCTCGGCGACTTAATGCAGCGCATACTATCAATTCAGCCACTAAAATAATATTTCTGAGTTCGATCAAATCACGTGTAATCGCATATTTCCAATAATATTCTTCTATCATATCTCGACGCGCTAATACTAATTTCAATTGGTCACGCAACCCTGCTTCCGTTCGGATAATACCTGCATACGAACTCATTTCACCACGCAGCCCTCGCCAATGCACATTGAGCTGGCTGGCACGACGTAAATCTACCACACTTCTCGAATCCCAATCACGAATGGGATGTTTCAACTGCAAAGGTCTCTCCACATCGCCTGAACTTAAACGCGCTGCGTGACGACCCATGACTGTGCCTTCAAGTAATGAATTACTCGCTAAACGATTTGCACCATGCAACCCTGTACATGCGACTTCTCCAATACAGAGTAATCTTGCTAAATCTGTTTTACCATTCACATCCGTCAATACACCTCCACCCATATAATGCGCTGCGGGCACTACAGGAATCATGTCATGGCTTAAATCCAAGCCTACACCCAATAAAGTACGGTAAATCATGGGAAAACGCTGCTCTAAAAAATGTTTATCTAAATGACGTATATCCAAATAAACAAAATCATCATTCCCTTGTTCAATTTCAGAAAAAACAGCGCGCGCCACCACGTCACGCGTAGCGAGCTCCATGGCTTCTGGAGAGTAACGTTGCATAAAACGTTCACCTGTTTTAGGAGAACGTAAATAAGCCCCCTCTCCTCGCAATGCTTCTGAAATTAAAAAATTATTCAGTTGAGGATGATAAAATAACGTGGGATGAAATTGATAAAATTCCATGCCAGCAACACGCGCACCTGCACGATAAGCCATCGCTACCCCATCGCCTGTTGCTACATTCGGATTAGAAGTATAGCGATATACTTTGCCCGCACCCCCCGTTGCTAATACAATAAGCTTCGCTAAAAATGTATGAATCAATTCTTGTTGTTCTGAAAGGATATAGACACCCACTACCTCTGCCACATCCGTTTTTTGTGTGATTAAATTAATAGCCACGTGCTCTTCAAAAATAGTCACTTGAGGATATTGCTGTAACTGTTGAAGTAAAGCCGTAATGATAGCCGCACCGGTTTGATCACCCGCACGATAAATACGTTGTTTTGAATGACCTGCCTCTATCCCACACGATAATTTATTTTCTTTATCTCGATCAAATACCACACCTTGAGTGAGCAGATAATCAATACTTTGAGAGCCTTGCCCTACAATAGCCTCTACCGCTTGCGGATCACATAATCCATCGCCTGCCGCCATCGTATCTGCAATATGTTGAGCAATATCCTCTGGTACCGCGGCTGCAATACCGCCTTGCGCATAATAACTATTCGATTCATTTAATTTATTTTTTGTGATGAGCGCAATTTTGATATGAGGCTGTAATTTCAATAACTCCAGTATATAAGACAATCCCGCCACACCACTGCCTATCACAATAACATCATACTGATAACGTTGCCCACGTTGAGAAATAACCTGTTGAGAAATTATATTTTGCATGGAAATTGGCTCTTCATAGATAAATCCACGTTACCTGCTGAGTGCGTTATTTTTCCGACTGATATAAAATCAACACCAGACTTAGCCACTAAAGCAACACTCTCAAGCGTGATATTACCTGATGCCTCTGTTGTTATTTTCCCACAGCACATCTCTACACATTCAGACATCAACTTGGGTGACATATTATCTAATAAAACACGTGAGACTTTATGCAATCCCTCTTTTAAAATAATCTTTAATTCATCTTGTGTGCGAACTTCAACAATCACAGGAAATTTTTTTACCCTATCATTAGGAAGCGTTGTAAGCGCTCTACGCATCCCACCTAATAAATCAATATGCGTATCTTTCATCATCACAGCATCATATAACCCTAAACGATGATTCACTCCACCTCCACACTGAACAGCATATTTTTCTAAATGCCGCCAGCCAGGTGTTGTTTTTCGAGTATCTAATATTTTTGCTTTTGTTTGTTTTACTGCATCAACAAATTCTGCTGTGAATGTTGCAATCGCTGAGAGATGTTGTAAAAAGTTAAGTAGCGTTCGTTCTGCCATTAATATGGTATGTGCATATCCACTGATGGTTAAAATCACAAAGCCTGGCTCGATAACATCGCCATCCTGATAATCTGACTGTACTTCACAATGAGTCTCTAAATGATAATCTAATTTTTGTAATACAGCATTTACTACAGATAATCCTGATAGAACAATTGGTTTTTCATGCTTGGATATAATATTCGCGGAAGCATTTTTTATTCCTGGAAATAAGCAGCTCGTTGTTATATCACGATACGGCAAACCTAAATCTTCGGCGAGTGCCAAATCAATTAATTGTAAGTCAATAGAAGACAGTAATTGCATATACCTTACCTACTGCTCAGTATCGATGCTCGTTTCAAGATAGACCATTGCCGCTTGAGCCAACTCTTCAGTCCCTTGATGACTCACTCCTGAAATTTTAAAGGTCCTCCCTGTCCATCCTAAACGTGTCACAATATCCTGGCACCGTTGCTCACTTTCTTCCACAGTCAATAAATCTATTTTATTTAATACCAACCAACGTTCCTTAGCTACCAATTCTGGACTAAATTTTTCTAACTCATGGATAATCGCCTGGCTATTTTGTACAGGGTCACTACCATCCAGTGGGGCAATATCAACTACATGCAATAATAATAAGGTACGAGAAACATGCTTTAAAAAACGCACGCCTAAACCTGCTCCTTCAGCAGCACCTTCAATCAACCCAGGAATATCTGCCATCACAAAACTGCGATTTTGTGAAACCCGTACAACGCCTAAATTAGGGTAAAGCGTTGTAAAAGGATAATCCGCCACTTTAGGACGCGCAGCAGAAACTGCACGAATCAGCGTAGATTTACCCGCATTAGGCATACCTAGCAATCCTACATCCGCTAATATTTTTAATTCTAAACGTAAATTACGTTTTTCGCCTGGCGACCCTGGGATCGTACGTGTAGGGGAACGATTAATACTACTTTTAAAGCGCGCATTTCCAATGCCATGCGCGCCTCCTTTTGCCACACAAACTTTTTGTCCAGGCCGCACTAAATCAGCAATCAACTCTTCTGTATCATGCTCATAAATCATAGTACCTACGGGAACTCGTAAAATAATATCTTCACCCGCTTTACCTGAACAATTACATCCTCGACCTTTATGCCCATTCGGTGCTTTATGTAATCGTGCATAACGATAATCAATTAACGTATTAATTCCTTGATCTGCTTGCATAAATACGCTGCCACCATCGCCACCATCACCCCCATCAGGGCCACCTTCTGGCATAAACTTAAGACGTAAAAAACTACAGCAGCCATTACCGCCGTCACCGGCTTCTACTCGAATCCTTGCTTCATCAATAAATTTCATAAATGCTTTTTATAATGCAAAAAAAAAGCTCCTAAATGCGGAGCTTTCCCTAGTGTCCTTTAATGGTAGGGTGGATTACGGCAAAAAACGCCTAATCCACCCTACCATTAAGCAGCTGCTGTTTTTTCTGTCATAGGTTCGATATTCACACAACGCTTATGCAGCGAGCCTTTTTTTCCAAATACCACTTTACCTGCTTTCAATGCATATAAAGTATGGTCTCGACCTATACGACCTATACCCACATGATGCCCTGGATAAAAAGATGTACCGCGTTATCATACAGAAAAAACGCGTCTGATCCACTCTTCCCTTTCCCTACGCTCATTTTATAATATTTTATACTCCGTTTTGCATACCACGTGCTAAAGAAGATATCGCTTCATTGGGATCATTTTTTGATTCTACTACTGCTGCTGCTCCTACTGATAAACTTCCCCTTCGAGAAGAAGACCAAAGTCTCTGCCGTTCAATTCTAG
>JAJONP010000082.1 GCA_021323555.1 Gammaproteobacteria bacterium
TAACTCAGCTCGCAATGACGGTGCGGGGACGCATGCCTCTTCAAAAATATAAGACTGATTTTTTATTTAGCTAAAACCTCAAATCCCAGTACGATTGCCTTGCTTATCCACGCAACAATGCCTTGCGAGCAAAGCGAAGCAATGACACCGTGAACGGTTACAATATAAAAGGACACTATAAGTATTCCAATATCAGACGCCGTAAACGGTTCCATGAACTTATGAAAAAATTCAACCTATTCGGCAAGAAGATATTTCGGATCCTTCATAAAGAATATCATCATCTTTAGATGAACACGCACGATTAGCCAAGAACTTATCATATTTTTGTTGAAGCAGTCTTTCGCTGTTTCCATACATTAAAAAATTCTTGCTCATTGTCACAAGCTTACGACGCTTTATATTATTCTCATCGTTGGGGTCATTATCACCTATATTTTCTTCTAACTGTAGATAAACCCCTGTTAAAAATTCTGTAATCTCTTTTTTAAATTCCTGATTTTCTACTAACTGGGTAATCGGCTCTGGGCAGCAAGGACAGGAAATAACATTCATTTTATTTTGCTCTGTTTGTGGATCCTCCCATCGCTGCCTATCACACCATGCTTCTATTACGGTACGTTCATAATTATGAACACACGATTCATTTTTCACGGGATCAAACATCATCAGTTCGGTCATCGAGCAAGCATAATCACCAAAATTCTCTGGCAAATTAATATTAAGTCGCCTATTCTTGAAAAGAATATTTTCGTAAATATTTTCAACTATTCCCTGTTGATGCCCTGTGACATCAACTGCCTGCGCATAACCCACAATAATCTCAGATAGGCCTCTCGGGAAATCCTCAGGTAAGCTTTCCAAAATAAGATGACTAGAATCCTGCTTTTCTTTTTTTCTCTCATTACAGTGTTCTTTTTCTTCAATAAAAGGTATCTGCCCTAACCATAATACTGGACTAATAGCAACAGTCACTACCCAGGATACAAGTGAAGTTCCTATCGTTAGAATAGAGCTAACTATCCTTAAGCTTGTTTTGAGAATAAAGTACTTTGGAGAATAAAATTCGGCTATTTTAATTAGCGCGGGTAATATAAAAAGATAATCTAACAAACCGAGCGTAGGATTCGTAGGGTTGTCAAAATAATGGCCTGCTAACACCTCTTTACAGCAATCAAACCAATCGGAGTTTTCATAGATTTTTCTGAAAGGGTTATAGAACATGTAGCCCTCTGTAAAAGACAATTAGATCAAAAAATTGTACAATAAATGTCAATAATTGTACGGTAAATACCAATTATAAACAACAAGAAGCTTGGGTTTCCAACGCCTTAATCTAATAAAGACTCCCTATCACGTTGAAATATAATAAAATATTATAAAATTATGACTTCTATTATTTAAATGCGATTTTATTGAGATAGGAACAATTAATTTTCCTTAAGCTCAATATGTATCACTCTTTGAGAAGTGATATTCGCGCAGCAATGACTAAATACCGTGACAAGAGATGAAGAAAAAGAAGGCGTATGTTTATGTAATAATTTATTTTCTTTTTTTTAAATTTAAGCAATACTGACCTTAAATTTATAATGATACTCATTAAAAAGGATAATATGAACATTCCAATATCAGAAACCATGGCAGTAATACGCAAATTCGCTCCTGATTTTTCAGCTAAGGTAGGCATTATTTTAGGATCAGGACTAGGCGCTATTGCAGAGCAATTAACACATCCTATCACAATTCCTTATCAAGCTATCCCTGGCATGGATGCAAGCCACGTTACGGGACATGCGTCTTTATTAGTACTGGGTTATTTAGAAGGCGTGCCCATTGTTTGTCTAAAAGGTCGCCTCCATCTTTATGAAGGCGCGAGCTTTTCGTCTATTAACACCCTCGTCCATATTGTGCGTCAACTGGGCGCTAGTAAATTAATCGTCACAGGTGCGGCAGGATCACTGCATCCAGACATGAGCCCTGGCGACATCATGCTCATTAATGATCACATTAATTTTCAACCTGGGAATCCCCTCGTAGGCCCCAATGATGAATCTGTAGGCCCGCGTTTTGTGAGTTTAGAAAATGCCTATGACGATGAACTTAGAGCGGTATTCTTAAAAGTTGCTCAACCCTTTAATACCCCTATAAAACAAGGGGTTTATCTTGCTTTATTAGGACCTTCATTTGAAACGCCCGCAGAAATCCGCGCTTATCGTTTGCTAGGTGCTGATGCAGTAGGAATGTCTGTAGCACCTGAAGTGATTATTGCTCGTCATTGTGGTTTACATGTCACAGGATTAGCGGCTATTACTAATTTTGCAGTAGGTTTAAATCCTGAAAAAGTCACCCACGAAGGCACTTTACATCATGCTGAAGTGGCAGCCCGTCATCTTATGAAAGTCATTCCCGCATTTGTGAAGGAAATTGGCCGTGACGTATGAGTCTGGTCAAGCACGTGCTTTTATTATTTTAATGGATTCATTTGGTGTTGGAGCGTCTCTCGATGCCGTCAAATACGGTGATGCGGGCGCTGATACATTGCGCCATATTGCAGAACATTGTGCGGCAGGCCATGCAGACAAAGAAAACATACGTCATGGATCACTGCATATACCCCATCTCATTCGTTTAGGATTAAATGGCGCGGCTGAAATTAGTAGAGGAGAACCGATACCAGAGTTGGCGAGTCATCCTAATATTGAAGGTGCTTATGGCTGTGCTGTCGAGATCAGTTTAGGAAAAGATACGCCGAGCGGACATTGGGAAATTGCAGGTGTCCCTGCTTTGTTTGATTGGGGTTACTTCCCGCCAGAGTATCCTAGTTTTCCGGAAGAATTATTAGAGACATTCATTAAACAGGGTCAAATACCAGGTGTTTTAGGTAATAAGCACGCATCAGGCACTGAGATTATTAAAGAACTCGGTGAAGAACATCAAAAAACAGGCAAGCCTATTATCTATACTTCGGGTGATAGTGTTTTTCAAATTGCAGCACATGAAACCAGTTTTGGGCTTGAACGTCTTTATAATCTTTGTGTACTCGCACGCCAACTGGTCGATGAATATCATGTTGGCCGAGTGATCGCACGGCCTTTTTTAGGTGATCCAGGCCATTATTATCGCACAGGTAATCGTCGTGATTATGCTGTGCCACCGCCTGAACATACTTTATTAGATAAATTAGTGCAAGCAGGTCGAGAAGTCATTTCAATTGGCAAGGTATCAGATATTTATGCGCACCGTGGTATTACAAAAACTGTGAAAGCGGATGGTAATATGGCATTATTTAATTTATTTTTAGAAGAAGTAAAAATAGCCCCTCCTGGTAGTTTAGTTTTTTTAAATTTGGTTGATTTTGACATGTTGTATGGGCATCGGCGTGATGTGGTCGGTTACGCAAAAGCGCTTGAAGATTTTGACGCTCGCCTCCCTGAATTAATAAATCTCATGCGCCCAAATGATTTAGCCATCATTACAGCAGATCATGGTTGTGATCCTACATGGCCTGGCTCAGATCACACGCGTGAGCATATTCCTATTCTTGCATTTGGTGCAGCTGTCAAACCAGGACCGATAGGAAAACGCGAAACGTTTGCGGATATAGGGCAGACAATAGCGAAACATTTAGGAATTCAGCCATTGAAATATGGAACAAGTTTTCTGTAATAATATGTCAAGAAATTTGACAAAAATTCTTCGAAATGATATGCTGCGTTAAAAATTTACAATATGTACAGTAGTATCAGAAGAATAGATGAAAAATCACTATGTTACTTTAGGATTAAATGCAACTGGCTTGCGTGACACAGGCGAGCCATATAGTACAAAAGATATAAGAAAAGCGTACCATAAAGCTGCATTAAAAGTCCATCCTGATCGTAGTAAAACGAGTGCCTTACTTTTTATTAAGGTTGATGAAGCCTATAAGGTTTTAGAAAATCCGACAAACCGAGAACGGCACAATAAAGAATTACAACAAAATCCTCAAACCTATATTCATAGCGAACATTTGTTTGTTTTTATGAATGAGGAAAAAGAAGAAGAAGTAAAAGCCGAAAGCATGGTGAGCTGTGAGGGGGATGAGGACATCGGAACCACCCTAGTTTTACACAGCCCTTCTGGAATAGATTTATCCCAACTCTTGGTGAATGCAGAATGTAGCTCAGAAAAAATTCTAGGATTGGCGAGAGAAAATTTTGATTTTGCAAAAGCAATTCTAAGTAATATGGGAATTTTTTCATTGTTACGCGACAGCCAACAATTTGAATTATTGTTTCTCATCTTTAATGCGCTACTATCAAACCAACAACTTCATCTTATGGAAGAAATATGGTCAAAGCCGAGCGTGAAGTTTATGTTGGATGCTCTACGATCTAAGCAATGTCATGATTATCAAGAAGCGCTCAATGTTGCCTGCTATTCTAACAAAGAAATTGCCAAAGAGTTTTTAAAATTCTACCCTGATTTATTCAAAAACTTAAATAAAGAAAACTTAGTCAGTTTAAGCCAGGTTTTTTACGATGCTGTCCCTATTTTAATAACAATGTACGCTAAAACCCTTAGCACTTTTGAGTTGGCATTTATTATTGCTACCTATAAGGAAAATACTGAGCAGGTATTGTCTTGGTACCAACAATATAGTTCGCTAAAACAGTTTGAGAAATTGTCGCTTTATCTCACCCTTACAAATCAAATAAACAAGGGTAGCTTATCTGATTTTACAAATGTATCTACTGAGGATATTCGGACACTAGGCACGGATGCTTTTTCGTTAATAGAACTCTTACCTGATAAAATAACCTATCTACCCAATTCTTTTTTTGTTTTCAACAGATTGATTGATACAGAAACATGTGAGAGCTTTCGGCAGAAATACAATGATCGCGATCAAGAAATCATGCGTCAACATATTATGCGTTTCTTTAATTTATATGAAGCAATAAATAAAATAAATGAGGCAAAAGAGAATGGTAGAATAGAACCCGTAATCATCCCTTTTAAGAATCTTCCTATCGTAGACTTATTGCTAAAAACTCTTAGTTTTGAAGAATTTAAACTCTTTCTTAAAGTATTTTATTTTAAATATTCTGAAAAGAAGGACGATGAAGAGGAATGTATAAATTTTGTTTTAAATCATATTTTATCTCCTGATGAAAATGACATGCCTTTTTTTCTTGAATTGCTCGTAAAGGATTTTGATATAACTCGAGAATTTTTAAAAAGAAACCCACAAGTATTAATAAAATTGTTAGAAAATAAAAAATATTTAACTCATATAGAATCTCATGAGTCACTTCAAAAAAATCTGGCTGCCGTATTAACATCGGTCTCTAATATTGAAATAAATAATCTACCCGGTAGTTTACAACAATACTATAATCCATTTAACGAATTTTCTCAGTATGTTAGGTCTAAGCAAGTTGTTGTTTTTGAAAAATATAGTGAATTAGTTAAAGTAACAGAGTTTTTCCCGCAATTGGTTTGCATCAACACTGATGATGTGCGTATAAAACATGATATTTTAAAAAAAGCAGCCGCCCACTGCATGAACTATAAGAGCTGGGAATTTAATATTCAATACGCTTTTGATAATTGGATGCAAGAAATATTCATTACAGGTTCACAACAGCAAGTACAGGAATTATTAACACTCTATCAGAAAAATTCCAATATCATATTTAAGATACTAGATAAATCTACACCATATGCTATTTTGTCTTTATTAATGCAGTGCGCTCAGAAACCTCCCTACTTGGTAAACCAATATTTTACAGGCGCTGCTCTAAGCACATTACAAGCAAGACTCGGAACGACTGAGTTTGCGACAAATTTGTTCCGCGATGCTTTTCGTGTAATTTCTTGGAATGATTATTATCCCTACGTATTCCCGTATGAAGAGGCGTTAGAAAAATTAGAAAGCAATGCTCCTACAACAGACGTAGACGAAATTCTTCAAGAGACTTGGTTCGCATTTGAAAGAGCAAAATTACAAGTGAAGTATCCTTCTTCACCTTTGTCATCTTTACCTGGCTATTTCGCATTCAAACAATTACCTTTTGTTACTCAAAGGCTAACAGCTTATCAAGATTTGGGGCGCATATTGGCTGAATTGGAAAATAGTGAAGCTGGTAGTAGTACCGATGAAATACTAGAGAAATTGATCGCTTTGTTGCAAATGAGTGGGGTCGATTGGACGACCTTGATAGTGACACAAAAGTCCCTAAAAAAACATCCTTTTCTTTTTTCGGCATTACTTACTTTAATAAATGGCAGCCCAAATTTTGAATTAAACACTGAATTACGCGCTACTATAGCAAAGCAAAACTATGTTGTGGATGACATTCAGTGTCTTGCAATGCGTTTTTCAATGATAGCAACTTATTATATTGAGAAATATCATGACACTATTCCAGGCAATATATTATCGGATCTCGTTAAGATTCATGGAGAAAAAATTCTATCTGTGATCAAACAGTATCAGTTATCATTTAAGCTCATCAATGGTGCGAAATTGAATAGTGTATTCTCTCGAATTCAAGGTGGGATTCAGAAACTTGAAAATCAAGTAGTAAGCGAGCATCAAATTATTAACGGCCTCATCCAGAAATTTCTAGCTTTAGCTGATCCAATTGCTCCGCAATCTATTTCTCGCGAAACTGTGCATGAATTTTATATTGAGCTACAAACAACGATACAAAAAAATGAAATAACTAACCCAGAGTTAACGGCATTGATTAACGGTTATCAAGCCCAAGACGAGGGTAACATTTTCGCCTGGATCATTAAACTTACCTTTCAACAGGAATTCTTTGCTAAAGATATTTTAATGCAATGGTTGAAGAACGAGAAACTTAAGCAACAAGTTTTACCTATTCTTTACCAACTTGCTAGAGGGAATGAGGCTAGCCAAAAAAAAATTGCTGTCAGTGACATAGCTGATTTATTCGATGCTCCTCTTTTGCATGACTTTATCAATTATCACTTAACGCATACTGATCCCGATAAGCCTGACTTCGAATTTATTAAAGATTATATTTTTGCCTCTCTGCAATCGGGAGAGTTGA
Organism: Gammaproteobacteria bacterium; assembly: GCA_021323555.1. Next base: position 7,068 of record JAJONP010000082.1, read on the forward strand.
CTTATTCTAAGCTAAGCAACACATTCAATATTAATATTCAACTACTTGTCTTAAAAGAATTCTTCAAAAAAATAGAAGATTTAACGCTTGACAAAATCAGACAAATATTTATTAATGAAGATGATTTCTTGCCTATTATCAAAGGAATAATAAAATCCTTATATCAGTTACAACCCTCAGCTGTAACTACGCTCAATATTCTAGATGGTTACCTAAAAACTGCCGAGGATCTCACGGAGCATTCTACTTTATTTAGCTTAAATCCAAATCTATTCCACTTGTTTCCTTTATTGGATCAGGGCATCTTATCCCTAGAAAAACTCAATCAATTAAAATTCGATTCATTAGAGCACCAAATTTATAAAGCAATTCTGCAAGAAGCAGATTGGATACCAGTTGAGCCTGTTATATCAAAACTAAAAGAAACCCATCGTTTTTTTTCAAGCAAGTATTTTACATTTATACAAGAAGAGGTATTGAAACCGTTTCAAGATGAAGTAGTTCGTTTAAATAAAGAAGGTAGCAAAAAAAGCCAGGCGATGGACCAGGCTAAAAATAACATTATTGATCTAATCATCAATACCTGTAAGGATAAGGAACTTAGAGGCGATGTAAATAATATCATACGAACACTTCATAATAGTTTAAATCACGAAATGGAAAAAATTGTGCGCGAGCCTGAGATTAATGCACATCGTACGTATGTAAAAGCATTTTTTAAAGGATTGCTCGGTGTATTACTGGCTGCCCCTTTATTTCTTATACCGCTTGCTTCTGAAAGATTCCAATGTACGTTTTTTTATGCCACAAGCAAAGTAGCTGCTAGAAAAATCAAGGCCTCTGTGAAGCAACATACTCCTGACTTCGAAATGAATTTGTGATCAACAATGATTTCTTAACTCTAAAATAGTTTAATAATAAGTTTTAGGGGATTCACCCTTTGAAATATGGAACAAGTTTTTTGTAACTCAATGTTTTTAAAACGCTCCGAAAGAAATGGAGGGTGGAGTAATGGAGAAGTAAATCATAAAATGTCTGTTTACTTCTCCAGAATGAATCGTTTTACTGGAGCAGTAAAAATACATTTTTTCTTTTTCTGCTCCTAATGATTGAGATCCATATGTCAGAATTTATTGGTAAAACACATGAATTAGAAACGTTGCGGCGATTTGTCAAAAAGAAAACCGCATCGCTTATCGTAGTAAAAGGACGAAGAAGAAAGTGTCAAAGTCAATGAAAATTCCATAGCTAAGGACAAAGAAAATTCCATAGCAACAGACAAAAAATTTTTATTTATTCTCCTTCTTGTTTTGAATAT
>JAJONP010000083.1 GCA_021323555.1 Gammaproteobacteria bacterium
ATTCCTTCTAGGATATGAATGGAATATAAAACAAAGATTATTGGTAGCGCTAGGTGTTCACGAAAACTTTTATCGTGATTTAAAGAAAAAAATCAGATGATGCAAAATATCACGCAAGCGTTGCATGAGGCCGCGCAGTGTTTTGTGAATGTCACAACGACTCCACGGTTGGATGCGGAAATTTTATTAGCGCATGTCTTGAGTGTTCAGCGCAGTTATTTATATACCTATCCCGATTATTCTTTATCTATGACTGAGCAAAATAATTTTGCTGCGCTTGTTAAAAAACGTGTGGCAGGGTGGCCTATTGCTTATTTAACAGGACATCGTGAGTTTTGGTCTTTAGATTTAGCCGTGACACCTGATACGTTAATTCCTCGGCCTGAAACAGAATTATTAGTCGAGCTTATTTTGAAAAAATTGCCTGACGTCCCTTTGCTGGTCGCTGATTTGGGGACAGGTTCTGGCGCTATTGCTCTTGCATTGGCACACGAACGTCCTCGTTGGACTATTTATGCGACAGATATTAGTTCAGAAGCTTTGGCTGTTGCAAAAGCGAATGCGGCACGTTTAAAAATAAAAAATATTATTTTTCCGATTGGCGCATGGTGTAGCGCTTTACCAAAATTGTGTTTTGATATTATGGTGAGCAATCCGCCTTATATTGCTGAAAATGACCCACATTTGCAGCAAGGCGCATTGCCTTTTGAGCCTTCTATCGCATTAGTTTCAGGCGAGGATGGATTAAAAGATATACAAGATATTATCTACGGTGCAAGACACTATTTGAAAGTGGGTGGTTCTCTCTTCGTAGAACATGGATTTACTCAAGCAGAACCTGTTTGTAGCAAATTTTTGAACGCAGGTTACACGCACATTCTATCTTATAAAGATTTTTCAGGATTAAATCGTGTTACAACGGGTATTTTTTAGTATAGAATGTTTGTCTTAAAAGGAAGTTCGGCATAAGTAGGAGAGCTGGGATGGCATCAAAAGATATTTTAGAGCCAAGTTTAGAAGTCTTAGGGGTTCATCCCTATAAATTAAAGAAAAAAGAAGAATACATGAGTCCGAAAATGCGTGCTCATTTTACGCAGATTTTGACTTTGCTACGCAAACAAATCATGGAAGAAGCGGATCGTACTGTGACGCACATGAGAGATGATGCTGTGAATTATGCAGATCCCAATGATCGTGCCAGCCAGGAAGAAGAGTTTCGTTTGCGATTGCGCGCGGGTGATCGTGAACGTAAATTACTTAGAAAAATCGAAGAATCCTTGCAAATTCTTATCAATAAAGAATATGGGTATTGTGAAGTTTGTGGGGTCGAGATAGGTTTACGTCGTTTGGAGGCGAGACCCACAGCGACATTGTGCATAGACTGTAAAATGCTAGATGAAATTAAAGAAAGACAACATGGGTGATAAATATTAATCATTAAATTTTGGGTATAAACAAATGGCAGGTGGGGGAGGCGGACAACAACAACCTGATAATTCCATGGGAATCTTGTGGATTATTGCCGGTATTTTTATTTTTATTGGCATTATTTGGTATTCCTTTAAGAAAAATATTATCTCATTTTATTTTCAACTCAAACTGTGGGAAATAGATGTGATTAGCTTATTTACCCATCGGTTAGATGATGTGCGCGTGACTATTTTATCAGCAGATCCTTTGAAACTCTCTTTCAATGAGGTGAATCAATTAGGGGTGGCGGTAGGCAATTATCTACGTATTCCTTTGGTAATGTTAATTGTTGCTTTAGCTTTTATTATTTATTTTTCAAATTCAACACGCGTGTTTAAACGTATTTATGATATGCATTCATTGGCTAATGAAGAAAAAGTGAATTGGCCGCAAATCAGCCCCGTCATTGATTTAAAGTTAGTCACACAAGATATTGATAAAGGGCCTTGGGCGATGGCGGTGACGCCAATGCAGTTCTGCAAACGCAATAAATTACTGGATGAATATAGGGCGCAGCCACGTGAAGGCGCGCTCAGTAAAGATCGAAACCGTATAGAAGTGATGCTGAAACGTGGACAAGCCAATAAAATATTTTCAATGCAGATGGGTCCATTATGGGCTGGTTTAGATAAATTACCACGCCATGCTCACGCGCTATTTGCTGTATTTGCAGCGCGTCATGCGGGAGATGCTAAGGCAGCGGCAGAATTATTAGCGCAGATCAGTGCTTCTTCAACAAAACGATTAGATTTTTCAGGCGCAGAGGCTTTATGCAAAAAACATCAGGGAATGAAAAAAATAAAAGAAATTATGCAATCCCATGGGTATGTGTTGACTGTGATGGCTTCTATGTTAGAAGCTGCACGTGAAGATGGTGTGCAAGCTTCTGCGGACTTTTTATGGTTAAAACCCGTGGATCGTAGACTTTGGTATATGTTAAATACAGTTGGCAGACAAACGCCTTTTGTTGAGGTAGCAGGGCCTTTCGCGCATTGGATTGCTGAAAAACAAATTGGAAGACGTTTGTTGGTACCCATGGTAGAAGAGGCAACGAATGCGTTAGGGCTTGTTTTAAAAGAAATACTCTATCGTCCAGATGAGACAGATTAAGGGGAAACATGCATCAACAACGTGGCTTAGACGAGCAAAATGAACTTCCACCGCAAATGCTATTGCGAGATACGCGCACGCTAGGGATGAAGGTCGTTGATTTTTTCAAAGACCCTATCAAAAGTGCGACTCTGCTGATTGGTTTTGCAATGGTTGTTGTATTTTTCCCATCAGTTGCGGAATTTACTGCATTGATTGCCGTTTGTGTATTTTTATATGCATACACACGCAAATTCAGATTACCTTTTCGTATGCCTCTACGTTCAGGTGCGCCTGACTATAATGACCCTTTACCTGGGGACCAATCTAAACCACGTAAAGCACGTGGCATTAGCTTTTTTGGAAATCGCAAAAATAATAGCGAAGAGTTGTGGTTTAACAACGATGACATGCGTACACATGTCCTTATTTTTGGCTCTACAGGTTCTGGTAAAACAGAAGCATTGGTTTCTCTGGCATTTAATTCGTTGGTTCAAGGCAGTGGTTTTTTGTATGTCGATGGTAAAGGCGATAATAGCTTATTTGCGAAAATATTTTCGATGGCTCGATATATGGGACGTGAAGATGATTTATTATTAATTAATTTTATGACAGGTGCGCGAGACGTTGTAGGTGCGCAAGAAAAACGTTTATCTAATACGATGAATCCATTTTGTAGTGGTTCATCCAGCATGTTATCGCAATTGGTCATCAGTTTGATGGACTCAGGTAGTCAAGGCTCAGATGGTGATATGTGGAAAGGTCGTGCGATGGTATTTGTAGAAGCTTTGATGAAAGTTTTAGTTTTTATGCGGGACGCAGGAAAAATTTTATTAGATGCAAATACCATTCGTAATTATTTTGAATTGACTCGCATAGAAGCGATTGCGATGGATCGCATGTTCATTCGTGATAATCAAGAACCTGTGAGTCTGGCTGAGACGCCTGATATGGTGCTGGAACCTATAACCAATTACGTGATTAACTTACCGGGTTATGATCGCTCGAAAAAAGGTAAGCAAGGTTCGCAAGTATTAGAACAGCATGGGTTTATTACCATGCAATTAACGCGTGTATTTGGTTCGTTAGCAGATACGTATGGTCATATTATTCGTACTAATTTAGCAGAAGTTGATTTAAAAGACGTGGTATTGAATCGCCGTATTCTGGTGGTGTTATTGCCCGCCTTAGAAAAAGCGCCAGAAGAATTAGCGAGCTTAGGTAAAGTGATTATTGCGTCATTAAAAGCCATGATGGCAGCAGGGTTAGGGGATGCGGTTGAAGGGACTTTCAAAGAAGTGGTATTGCGCAAACCAACGAACTCAGCAACGCCGTATATGTGTATTTTGGATGAGTATGGTTATTACGCAGTGAAAGGGTTCGCTGTCGTGCCAGCGCAAGCGCGTTCATTAGGTTTCTCTGTGGTTTTTGCAGGACAGGATTTGCCAGCGTTTGAAAAAGCATCTAAAGAAGAAGCAGCTTCTATTGGTGCAAATACGAATATTAAGATTTGTATGAAGCTTGAAGATCCTCAAGCAACTTGGGAATTTTTTTCAAAAACAGCAGGCGAATCTTATGTAACGAAAGTAGATTCGTTCCAAACCAATGCGAGTAGTTTATTAAATAATTATATGGATAGCCGCAGCGCGTCTTCAGAAAAACGTGCTCGCCTTGATTTGCAAGATTTGAAAGAGCAGCGTGAAGGCGAAGCCACTATTTTCTTTAAATCAAAAATTATCCGTGCACGTATGTTTTTTGCTAATCCAAAGCCCGTTGAACGGATGCGATTAAATCACTTTTTAAAAGTAGAAGCGCCTGTGGGCCGTGTCTTAATGGATTTTGAAAATCGACTCGAGCAATTTAATATCTTGCTAGAAAATCATAATGAATCATTTGAACAAGTATCAGATGAATCAGAAGATATTCAATTGATTGCGAAGGTGATGCACGAAAAGACAGATGTTAATTTAATAGAACGGGGTGTATCAGCGCTGTTAGCATTTCATAATCGTACATCAGCCACAGGAGAAGAGAATGCTATCGTTGAAGAAGTGGAAGATCCCACCCGTATTAATATATTTAGTAAAGCAACGCTGGGAGAAGATGTTAAATCATTTTTAAAGGGTAAAGGAGAACTTGAGCGATTTAGTCAGCCTTTGATTAATAAACATTATATTAAAGATAAAATTGAATTATTAGAACGTGTATTGGGGCGTTCAGGTTCTGCATCAAATGCAATGACAGGCGAGGTGATTAAAGATATGTTACTTGCGACAGATTACCCTCCGTATGCACAAAGTGTGTTTCTCGATATAGAAGAGCTCTGTGAGGCTGCTCACGAGTTGACTGATTATATCGTCAGTCAGAAGAAAGAAGGGGAATCCGAATGAAACACAAATCAACCTATGGCCATCCATGGGCAATCTCTCCTGAAGCAACAGGTCAGTCCTTCTCTAGAACCGGCCATTTTTGGCCAATCTTTTACGAAAAACTTCTTCAAGAGGCACCTGACCTAAATACTCACATATTACCGTGTATTTTTCCATTTCCCATCTTTTTATTTCTTTTTTTATTTGTTTTTATTGCTGGATGTGCCTCATCTGATTTTTCAAGGGGGAGCGCAAGCGAGGTAGATAAAGCCTATTTATCTGCGGATTATGCGTGGAACCATTCAGATGGCAGTCTAACGGATTCTTATCAGAATTCCAGTCAAACAGCGAAAGGCGCGGCGGTTGGGGCGGCTGCAGGCTTGGGTGCAAGCAGTTTGAGTTCTGGCATTAACATTGTCCCGGGTGTTGCTGTAGGAGCTATCGTTGGGAGCGCTCTTGGTAGTTATATTGATGCGCATACAACCCTTGCAGATAAACTACAAAATCGCGGTGTGAATGTTATTGTTTTGGGTGATCAGGTAATGTTAGTGTTACCTTCAGTTTTAATGTTTAATGAAATGACTTCTAATATCCGTCCGCATGCTTATTCTACACTCGATCTTGTCGCGCAATATGTCAGCCAATTTCCCAACATGGCCGTTCATGTCGGAGCTTATACAAGTGCAAGCGGTTCACCTCGCCAAGTGAATCTGGCTCTCTCCCAACAACAAGCCAATGCCATTTTAAAATACTTGTGGATTAAAGGTATTAATACACGATTATTATCGGCTGTAGGTTATGGAGGAACAAAATTAGTCACGGCTAATACACCTGATTGGGCAGGAGATAATTACAGAGTTGAAATTACCTTGGAGAAATTGCCAGTATGATAACGAGTAGACAGGCGAATGCGCGATTGCAAAGTGATTTTTATCGCGATCATTATTACAAGTTATTACGCAGTATTTTATTGTTTATGGTGATTATTTTATGCTTAACTCTGGCAATTATTTATTTTGTCGTATTTACGGTTCCTCCCCAATATTATGGAACAGCCACATCAGGACAGATTATTAAAATGACCCCTCTTTAATGAATAAGCGATAGGACAAGTAATGCTAGATATACTACAAGAAAAAATAAAAGATCGTACATGGGATGTAAAATATTATCATCCTTGTCTCTTGGCGCTCATTGCAGTGATTAGTTTAAATTTGTTGCTTTTGATGATTGTGCTTTATCAAACACACCATCGTCCTTTACCGCAGTTTAATGCAAAAGCGCCAAATGGCCAGCAAATGTCATTGACTGCTTATCATGAACCTGATTTATCACCGACTACGTTAATTCAGTGGGCAAGTAAAGCAGCAGTCGCCGCTTACACCTTTGATTTTGTCAATTATAATAAACAAGCTAGTCTAGCGCGTCCTTATTTTACAGAAGCTGGTTGGAATGATTATGTGCGCTCAATCAGTGGGCTCATTCAAACTATCAAGCAAAATCAATTATTGGTGAATGGCGTGGTGTCAGGTACGCCTGTTATTTCTAATCAAGGCAATTTAACAGGACGTGGATACGTATGGCGAATACAAATGCCATTTTTAGTCACCTACCAGAGCTCAGACGGAACTTCAAAAAAACCATTTAATGTTACTCTTTCGATTGTGCGAGTGCCTACTTGGGAAAACCCCGGTGCGATTGGCATTGATCAATTTGTGATGGGATAAAATCAGAGGTTGTTTAATGGATGAGAAAATAAATAGGCTTGATGATGCTGTAGTGCTAACGCAATTACGCAATGCGTTTTATAAAAGGAAGTATTATTTTGCGCTTGGAATTTATGTGCTCTGTGTCGTGACAATAGCCGCTTTACTTACCGTGTTGGTTTATTTAATCAAAAACCCAACGCGGCCTCTTTATTTTTTGACAGACTCAGTGGGTCGGCTTGTCCAGGATGTTCCTTTGACACTGCCTAATATGTCAACTGAGGCTATTGAGGCATGGGCAGTTGAAGCCGTTGAAACGGCTTATTCTTATAATTTCATGAATTATCGAGCGCAGTTACAGAATGCACAAAAATATTTTACTGAATATGGCTGGCGCAGTTATATGAGTGGATTAACAGCCTCAAATAATCTATTGGCATTAAAAGAACGCCACATGATTTTTATTGCCAAAGTGGCAGATAAGCCGAAGTTATTAAATGCAGGTATTTTGGGTAGCGCTTATGCTTGGAAATTTCAAATGCCGTTATTAGTTAATTTTTTAGAAACACCTTATAATAAACCCAGTTTTTCTAATGCGTATGTGGTGACAGTCATTGTACAACGGCAAAAATTATTACAAAGTTATAAAGGTCTTGCTATTGTACAAATGATTGCTGCCATTCCTAGTTAAAGGAGGAAGTAGTATGGCGATGGAATCGGTGGAAGGCTTTCAAGTTGTTCATCTCAGAAGCGATTTCTATTGCGATGGGTTCCGTAAAATTTTATTCGCATTAGGTATCGCTCTGCTGGTGACTTTTTTATTGATCGCCACGGTTATCTATTTCTTGCTAGATAAGCCATCACCTGTTAATTTTTCTACTGATAATGAATGGCGTATTGTAAAACCTGTGCCAGTCGATCAACCTTATCTATCGACTCCGGATTTAATACAATGGGTGAGTCGAGTACCAACGCTGTTTAATTATGATTTTGTTAATTATAAAAGTGAATTACAGGATAATGCACAGTATTTTACTGAAAATGGCTGGAAGAAATTTTTGGAATTACTGAATAGCGCTATTCCGTATGCCACAATAATGAATGCGAAATTATTTGTGAATGGAACTGCAGAGGGTGCGCCTTATGTCATAAACGAAGGGTTATTAGCAGGAAGATATAGTTGGTGGGTGCAAACGTCAGTCAATATAAACTATAGTAGTAGGTATACTCAATCGCTTAATTTACAGGTATTGGTTGTAAGAGTACCTACCTTAAATAATTTATATGGGGTAGCAATAGACAATATTATTTCTCCCGATAAATCTACAAAAGATAAGGTTGTAACAGAATGAGTAAAATGATTGGATGGATTGTGATGCTTGTTTTCATAAGTGGATGGAAGTCTGCTATTGCAGAAGAACAATCCAATGAAGTGAAATTTCAAGATTGGCTAAAGAATAATGGACAAGCTTCAGCGTCTTCTCCTACAGGAACGACTACGGTCGATGCAAATCCTTCCTCTGAGCCTAACTTAAAAAACACATCGCCTAGTGAGCATTCCCCAATTTTAACGATTGTAAATGACCAAGACTCCCCTGTTGTATCGCCACCAATGACCTACAATCAATCTCAGGAATTAATGCTAAAGTTAGCACCACCGGCTGGTCCTGCTACTCCAGAATCAAATGAAGCGTTTAATGCGATGATGCAACAGAATGCGCCATTGACACCGCA